>NZ_JAMYSP010000014.1:0-160320 GCF_040322015.1 Mesorhizobium sp. M0208
GAAATCCCCATAACCATCGCCTGTGGCCCGCGGGTTCCTTCCTCGGGGACTTTCGTACGCCTGCCGGCGCCCGAAACTCTTCACGGAAGCGGACCGCCTGCTCGTAGAAGCGAGATCTATACAAGCTGACATTAAGTTCCGCGCGAGCAGCCTCCTGATCTGATCCAAAACGGTCCTTGCCGAGACTGATCCATTGCCTGAAAGCGGACGTAGGTAGAATCGGTGCGCCTGCCCCGGCTTAGGCGACGTTGCGGACGTCCGTTCTCCAAAGTTGTTACGCCGGGTGGACGGGGATGCACGTGCAAGCTGGGGTCAGAACGGGTTATCAACGCGCTTGTCCGCAGCAAGCGCTTCATAATCATGCAATCGCCTCTGTTGTGCGTGACAGGAGGTCTTCCGCCAGCCGTGACGCGGCCTCTCGCGCATCCTGGCGAGCCGCATGATCAATATCGGGTCCAAAGAGGGTCTTCTGGATGATTAGACTGCGGACATCTTCGATACCGATGAAGCGCAACCACGCTTGTATATAAGGTTTTTGAAAATCGAAGCGCTGCGCCGGAGTGATAGATTGCGCTGCATAGTCGAGACCTCGCGCGTAGACTACCACTGCGATCTTATCCCGGAGCAGTCCTCCGAACCCGTGTTCAGGATCGAACGAGAAAAGGATGTCCTTCTGCGATACCAGGTCGATGAAGTGCTTGAGCTTGTAGGGAATGCTGAAATTCCACAGAGGCGTCGACAGCAGGACAATATCCGCCCAGTGCAGTTGTTGCGCCAACTCTTGCAATGTGGCCCATGCCTGCTGTTGAGAAGGGGTAAGCGGCGCGCCGCTGAGCCCCGCATATTTGGCCAACATCGCGTCCACACCGAATTCTGGGAGGTCGACATCCCATAGGTCGAGCGTTGAAATCTCCAAGTCGGGTCGTCGAGCACGATAGCTTTGAACAAAGGCGTCGGCGACCTCACGCGAGGCGGAACGCTCTTTGCGGGGCGAGGAAACGATATGCAGTAGCTTGGTCATGGATCACCCTTGCTCATTGTGACGAACCACATTGCGTCATATTTCAATTCGATATAGAAATTGAGATTATCGACGATATTAATCATGGATCAGAATATATGTTGGAATTGGTCCTGCTCAGGACGTTCGTCGCCGTGTTCGACGAAGGCGGCTTCAGTCGGGCAGGAGCGCGACTAAACCTTACGCAGTCGGCCGTCAGTGGGCACCTGCGCCGTCTCGAGGAGCAGGTCGGAAAGCCCTTACTCAACAGGACGACGCGCTCGCTGGAGATGACACCCGATGGCGAGCGCCTGCTCGCCTATGCCCGGGCGATGCTCGCCCTTAACCGGGATGCTTTGGCCGATCTGGCGCAGGCACCCTTTCACGGCAGGGTTCGCGTCGGCCTCTCGGAAGACTTCGCACAGGTCCCCATCCTTCGCGCCTTGCAGGCATTCGGCGCTGATCGCCCCGGATTGCAGGTCGAGGTGCAAGTCGGGATTCCGAGTGCGCTCCTCTCGAAGATGAAGGAGGGCAACATCGAACTGGTGCTCGGATCACAATGTGAGGGTGAGGAGATGGGGCGCCTCCTGTGGCGCGAGCCTCTTGTCTGGGCATGGGGGGATCGTACCGGCGTGAATCTTCCGGACCCGCTGCCGTTGGCGGTGTTGCCGGAACCTTGCCCCTACAGGGAAGTTGCTCTTGAACGGCTTGCCAAGGCCGGGATCAGCCAGCGCACGGTGATGATCTGCGCAAGCAACTCCAGCCTGAGGGCGGCTGCCATCTCAGGCTTTGCTGTAGCGCCGATGATCGCCAGTCAGCTGAGAAACGGCCTTGTCAGGGTACCCGAAAGCTACGGTCTGCCAGAGTTACCAGAAGCGGAGTTCAGGCTATTTGCCGCATCGAACGGCGATACCTCCGTCCTCGAAGAACTGGCGGAGGCCATCATGAATGCCGTTCCTCGAAGGCACGCTGGCGAGGACTGATCCTGAACTCGCACCGACGTCTGCTTTATGGCTAGTTCCGAATGTCCAGAAATGGCGCAACCGCGCGACCTCCATCATGGTCACAACAATGTCTGCTGTCAGGCAATGGTAACGGTCACCTCAATGGCCGAGATTGCGGCGGGAAGCGGCCATTTAAACCCGGGCTGACGTCAGTCGCCTTTGGATCATGGGCGTGAATTCGCGGGCGGACGAGCGGCCGCTTGAGATCAAAACTCGGTCGCTCGAGGTAATTGGGTTTTGACCTCACCGATACTCGAAGATCGACCTGAAGATCCCGGGCGCTATCACCGATAGCGGATTGACCTCCAGGTTGGGCTTGTTGGCGTTGCCCTTGAGCCTGTAGGTGACGCCGATCAGGCCGCGGTCGCGGCCGTTGCCGAGCAGCGCGCCTATCACCGGCAGTTCGCCGAAGATGCGGTTTACGCCGTAGGCCGGCATGAACGTGCCGGTCATGTCCATGTTGTTGTTCTGGTCGTAGAGCGTGCCCTGGAAGGTGGTGCCGATGCGCGGGCCGCGCAGCACGCCGTTGCGCAGCTTCAGATAGCCACTGCCCTTGTCGATCTCGCTGAAGCCGCGCTCGAATTTCACCCTCGACGTGTCGAGATTGCCCTTGACCGCCTCGTTGAGGCTGCGGCTGTCGCCGGCCGGCGTCGTCGACACGATCGAGGCGAGCTTCGGCTCGTTGACGACAACGAAATTCCTGGCGTCGACCTGGCCCTTCATCGGCCCGTCGCCGGCCCCGGTGAGCGCCAACGTGATCGAGCCGCCTTCCATATGCTCGTAGATGTTGAGGAAGCGCAGTATGGCGCCGGCGTCGGCCGACTTCATGTTGAGCGTTCGCAGGCCGCCGCCGGTCGTGTTGCTGACGGTGATCGCGGCTCCCGAACTTGCGGTGGCGCTCACCTTGAGCCCGTTCACTCTGGAGCCGGCGGCGCTGTAGTCGAGCTTCAGATTCGACAGCACCTCGTCGTGGAAGCCGGTCAGGGAGCTGACGTCGGCGCTGACCGAGATCGCATCGACGCCGGTGGTCTTCGTCGCGGTATCGACATCGGACGTGAATTGCTTGATCAGCGAGCGTGCGTCCAACGCGCTGCCGCTGACCTCGACCGCATAGGCCTTGCCCGACCGCTTCACCGAGACGGCGACGTCGTCGCCCCTGTTCAACGTGACCTTGCTGAACCGGGCCGAGGACAAGGCGCCGTTAATCAGCACGGCGCTGCCGTCGATGGAGAAGGTCTTGCCGTCGAGTTCGAAATTGGACAGCGTCGTGGTGTCGCCGGTCTTCGCCATGGCGAAGACGACCTTGGCGGGAATGCCGGGGCCCTTGCTCCAGCCGGCCCAGGGAATGTCCAGCCTGGCATTGGTCAGGTCGGCCGACACGTTCTGGTAGCCGGCGCCGCTCTTGTCGATTGCCACCTTGATGGTTCCGGAAAGCAGTGTCGACAGGCCAGGCATGGCGCTGGCGCGCGTCTTGTCGTCGAGCACCAGCGCTACTTTACGACTGCGCGGCGGACCGCCATCCCTCAGCGGCTCAATCAGGTCGAGCTCGGCCGGAATCCCGTTGAGCAGTGCCTTGGCCGAGATCACCGCCCGGTCGGGCGCGACCGTGATCGAGCCGTCGGCATGGCTGACCGTCTGGCCCTCGAACGGCTTGGCAAGCGACAGGTCCTTGTAGTCGAGCGCCACCAGCCAATCGAGTTTGGACGAGTCGACACCGGACTGCAGCGGAATATCAGCCTTGACGTGGCCGGTCACCGTGCCGGACAGGTCGTCCGGCAGCAGGCCGACATGGCGCATAGCGTTGATCGGATCAAACGATGCCAGTTCGGCGATTGCCGGCGCCTCGCCGGCGACATCGATGTCGAGCGCGCCGATCACCGGCGGATGGTTCGCCGCCTTGACGGTAAGCGTGCCGTTGCTTGCCGCCACGGTGCGGCCGCTCGGCATATAGACGCTACCCGACGACAGCGCGACGTCGACGTCGTTGCCGTGGAAGCCGACGACGCCGACGGCATCGCGGATCGGCGGAATGCGGCCGGCCGTGTCGAAGCGCGATCCTTCGACCTGGAAGCGGCCGAACACTTCATCGGCGGAAAGCGGCACGCCGTTGCCGAGCCGTCCGGGCACGACCTGGAATTGCAGGCTGCCATTGGCGACGCGGCCGCCGAACAGGTTCTTAAGCACCCACAGCCTGGCATTGCGCGCCGAAAACCACGGCCATAATTGCTTGACGTGCGAGACCGGCATGTCGTGGACATTGAGCGCCACCGATATGCCCGGCGCCTGGTTGGCGACGTATGAAACCGAAGCCGTGCCCAGCACTTCGCTGCCGGGTCCGGACCGGACGCCGATCTGCTCGGCGATCAGCTTTTGGCTCGTCGGCTGGTAGAGGCCGGCAATACGGGCGATGAAGCTGAGCGCCGGCTCCGGCGAATCCGAAGGCGCCAGGGTCGAACCGTCGCTGGTGAGGTCGTAACGATAGGATGGCTCCTCGCCGGCTGTGCCGGTAGCCGGCTTCGGCCCGATCGAACCGGCGAAATCGAAGGTCGAGCGGCCGGTTTTCAGCAGCAAACTGTCGACCTGGATCTTGTTCGACCCGGCGACGAGCGTCGCATCGAGATCGATATCGGCCGGAAGCAGGCCGCGCGAACCGAGATCGAGCACCGATCCGGTCAGCGACAGGGCAGCGGTCAGCCGCGAACCGTTGTCGCCGGTCCCTTCCGACCCCGCCAGCTTCAAGGCGATCGCGCCCAATTTGCCACCTGCTGCCGCAGCGTCGGCGTCCGCCGTCTGGATGCTGGCGTCCAGCATGGTGATGCGTCGCGTCGCCGGATCGCGGGTGGCGGAAGCGGCGATGGTGAGCGCCCTGCCGTCGACATCCGCGTCGGATGAAAACTCCATGCTTCCCGGTCCCGATTGCGAGACTGAGGCGTCGGCGATGGTGACCGACTCGACAGATCCGGTCTCGGGCAGTACCAGCTCGACGTTGCGCAGATCGATCTGGCGCATCGAATCCTCGCGCACCGCATCGAGCGCCCGGTTGAGGTTGGCGAAGACGGCGGCGGAAAGTTTTTCCGGATCGATGAGGCCGTCCTGGTTGCGCAGCTCCGCCGTCCAGTCACCGCCGGACGGCATTGCCGCCATGACGATGTGCGCGTCGGAAATCCGGGCGCTGGTCAGCCGCACCTCGCCCGAAAGCAACGGGATCAGCCGGATGCCAAAGCGGACCCGGCCGGCGTCGGCCATCGGTGTTCCGTCGGCGGTCTTGAGGCTGACGTCGCTGACCTGCAGCGCAATGAAGCTCGACCCGTCAAGCGTCAGCCGGGCCGGTCCGACGGCAACGTCGACATCGAAGCCGGCCAATTTCTCGATTGCCGTTTCGGCTTCCGCGCGAAGCCGCTCCGAGCCGAAGCCGGATACGCCGATCGCGTAGACGCCGGCGGCAGCCAGCAGCACAAGGGCGACGAGGCCGGCAAACAGCCGCGCCATCAAACGGACGCCGCGACCGATCGACGCCTGGCCGAGCGGCGGGACGCGGCACGCGGACGGAAAGGTTCCCAGGTCGGTGATCTCGTCACGCCTGAACCTGATCTTCTCGTGCTGCGGTAGCTCCTGATCCACGCAATCTTCCGTTGAGACGAATTCGATCGTGGACGAATCCTCGCTCGACATTATATCGGTGCAGCCTGGCGCGTAACTTCAAACAAGGGCATCGGTATGGCTGACCTCGACGTGGGCGATGTTGCGCCGCAATTCGATCTTCCGCGCGACGGCGGCGGTTCACTCAGCCTCGCCGCATTGCTGGGAAAACCCATCGTACTCTATTTCTACCCACAGGACGACACCACAAGCTGCACCAACGAGGCGATCGGCTTTTCGCAGTTGAAGCCAGAGTTCGAAAAGGCCGGCGCTGTCGTCATCGGGCTCTCGCCGGACAGCGCCAAGAAACACGACAAATTCAAGGCGAAGTACGATCTGAGCGTCGATCTTGTCGCCGACGAAGAGCGCAAAGTGATCGAGGCTTACCATTTGTGGGTGGAAAAGAAGCTCTACGGCCGCACCTATATGGGCGTCGAGCGGGCGACGTTCCTGATCGGCCGCGACGGACGCATCGCCAGGATCTGGCGCAACGTCCGCGTCAAGGGGCACGCCGAAGAGGTGCTGAACGCGATTCGCGCTCTTTGAGAGCTGCGCCAGGCCGCCGCAATGCGATACCCGTTTTGCGCGAAGACCTTTGCCTGTCGTTCGATCCGGCAAAACTTTGTTAACCCTAATAATGTGTAATCAGGCTCGTCGTTGGTGTCGTAACGAAAGCTTGGTCCCGTGAACGTAGCCAGTCAGTCAGCGGTCTTCGGCAGACGCAAAGAGCCCCACACGGTCATCATCGCCCGGGGCGACCAGATAAGGCATTTCACCATACACCCGTGGCTTGCGGCATTTTGCGGCTCGGCGCTAGCGGCGATCGTCATTGGCTACCTGCTGGCGACCTCTTATCTGGTGCTGCGCGACGATCTGATCGGCGCCACGACGGCGCGGCAGGCGCGCATGCAGCAGGCCTACGAAGACCGCATCTCGGCACTGCGCAGCCAGGTCGATCGCATCACCAGCCGCCAGCTACTCGATCAGCAGCTGATGGAAACCAAGGTCAGCGAGCTGCTGGAACGGCAGAGCCAGCTCAGCCTGCGTCACGGCCGCCTCGGGCCGATCCTCGAACGAGCCGAAAACGAGGTCGCAACGCCGCCCGTGCCGACGGCAAAGCCGGACGAACATGCCGACGCGACCGGCAGCATCCAGCCAATGGGCTATTCCGTCGCCAGCCTTGCCGCCCCCCTTGCCGCTCCTGTGGGCGTTGACGACACCAGGCCGTTCTCACTGTGGTCGACCCGCGCCGATCCGCTGCCGAGCGAAAGCGCGGCCGACCGGGCGGACAAGCTCTTCGTTTCGATCAACAACTCGCTGAAGGCCATCGAGAGCCAGCAGCTCACCCGCATCGCCACACTTGCCGACAATGCCTACAAAAGCGCCGACGCGATCTCGCAGGCGCTTGAGGCCGCCGGCCTGCTCGTCGATAGCGAATTCGAAAAGAGCGACGTCGGTGGCCCGCTGATACCACTCGACAGCTCGTTGGTCTTCGACAGCAAGGTCAAGGAGTTGGACGAGGCTCTTGACGCGCTGGACCATCTTAAAAAGGAAGCGCGGCGGCTGCCGCTCGCCAACCCCGCGCCCGGCCATAGCGTCACCAGCCCGTTCGGCGTGCGCACCGATCCCATCCTCGGCACGGCCGCCTTGCATTCCGGCATGGATTTCAGGGCGCCGGTCGGTATGCCGGCCAAGGTCACGGCAGCCGGCGTGGTCGTCAAGGCCGGCTGGAACGGCGGCTACGGCCGCATGATTGAGGTCGACCACGGCAACGGTTTTGTGACGCGTTACGGGCATCTCAGCGAAATCGACGTCGCCGTCGGACAGAAGCTCGATGCCGGAGACATCATCGGCAAGACCGGCAACAGCGGCCGCTCAACCGGCCCGCATCTGCATTACGAGGTCCGCCACAACGGCGAGGCAATCGATCCGCTACGGTTTCTGGCCATCGGCAAGAAGGTCGAGCGGTACCTCTAGGGAGCCGGGCTGCTCCCTTCGGGCTCGGCATGACGCCAGGTTCGCTCCGCACGGGGTGTCAATTTTATTTTTGAATTCCATTTGACTGAATAAATCTTCGGTGCCAGTCTGACCTCTCTCGAGGGCGCAAGGCATGGCACTGCGGGGAACCAATCAGGAGTTCGGGCGGCCGTATAATCGGCGCATCGTGCTCGAATCCATCCGCCTTCACGGACCGATTGCCCGCGGCGACATTGCAAGACGCGTCGGGCTCACCGTGCAGACGGTGTCGACCATCGTTCGCGAGCTGGAAGAGCACGGTTACGTGTTGTCGCTGCGCGAAGAGCCCAAGGGGCGCGGCCTGCCACCGGCGACGCTGCGCATCAATCCGGAAGGCGGCTATGCCGTCGGCATCCACGTCACCCCGCTGGGCATCAATGCCGCCCTGATCAACCTAAGCGGCGATGTTATCGAGAGCACCTACCGCGAAGCCCCAAATGCAACGCCCGACCACGCTTTCGACCTGATCGGCGCCATGGTGCTCGAATTGACGGCATTGCGGCCCGGTGGCCGCGTTCTCGGCATCGGCATGGCGCTGCCCGGACCGTTCGGCGTGGAGTCCATGAGCTTTGTGGGGCCGACCACCATGACCGGCTGGAAGGATGTGGCGCTGCGCGAGCGGCTGGCCGCCTCAACCGGGCTGCCGGCCTTTTTCGAAACCGACATGGCGGCGGCGGCTATCGGCGAGCGCCTCTACGGCCTCGGGACGGCATATTCCGAATATTACTATCTCTATTTCGGTGTCGGCCTCGGCGGCGTCATGGTGCATGATGGGGCCGCATTGCGCGGCGCCTGGGGAAATGCCGGCGAGATCGGCCACATTCCTGCTGTGCCGGGCGGCGAGCCGTGCCCGTGCGGCAATCGCGGCTGCCTCGAACGGTATCTCTCGCTCGAGGCGCTGCGGCGCCGCAAAATCGCCGACGCCGAGTGGGTGAGCGAGATTGCGCCGATATTCCGCAACGCCGTCACCATCATCGAAAACCTGTTCGACCCCGAAACCATCATCCTCGGCGGGCTGGCGTCCACCGACCTGCTCGAAAGGCTTGCCGGCGCGGCCGCGCACCTGCCCAATTCGGTCTCGGCGCGAAGCGATCGCACGACGCCCCGCGTCAGCGTCGCACGCGGCGGCCAGCATGCGGTGTTGCGCGGCGCCGCCGCACTTGCCGTTTCGGGGGTGCTTTCGCCGCGCTTCGGCCAGATCTTCACCGCCGAACGCGAACGCGGTCGGGATCTCTTGCATAACAAGGGGATCGCGGCATGAGTGAACCGCTGCTGGTGCTCGACAACGTCGCCAAGAATTACGGCGCCATCGAAGCGCTGAAAGGCATCAGCTTTTCGATCGGCAAGGGCGAAGTGGTGGCGCTTCTGGGCGACAACGGCGCCGGCAAATCGACGCTGGTCAAGATCATTGCCGGCGGCCTCGAGCCGACCTCCGGCCGCATGCTGTTCGAAGGCAAGGAATTCCTGGCCAAATCTCCCGCCGAGGCCAAAGCCGCTGGGATCGAGACGGTCTACCAGGACCTGTCGCTTTGCACCAACGTCGACGTGGTCGCCAATTTCTTCATGGGCCGCGAGATCACCAGGAAGGTTCTCGGCATTCCGGTACTCGACGAGCGCGCGATGGAGCAGGTGGTACAAAGGGCACTGGCCAGCGCCGGCACCCGCATTCCCTCGCTTCGCACCAATGTCGAGCATCTTTCCGGCGGCCAGCGGCAGGCCATCGAGCTCAATCGGTTCGTGCATTTTGGCGGCAAGCTGGTGCTTCTCGACGAGCCGTTCGCGGCGCTCGGCGTCGAGCAGACGCGGCGCGGCCTCGACATGATCCGCCAGGTGGCGAGCCAGGGCATCGGCGTCGTCATCATCACCCATATCATGCAACAGGCCTTCCAGGTCGCCGACCGGATCGTGGTGATCCGGCAAGGTGTCGTGGCTGGCGACGTCGCACGCAACAAAACAAGTCCCGACGCGGTGATCAACATGATCACCGGAGAGACGCTCGCCGGTGCCGGACCGGCGAACTGAGGGACAAATGAGGGGTCCGGCGCAAGAGGAGCGAACGACATGAAGAAAATACTTCTTTCCGTCTTCGGTATCCTGGCACTGGCCTTTGCCACGCTCACGCCGGCATTCGCTCAGTCGAAGGGCACCGTCTACTACATGGTGCCGACATTGCTCGATGAGTTCCAGACCGGCTCGGTGAGCGCGCTGGAACTGTTCCTGAAGCAGGTCGGTTACGAGATGAAGACGCTGAACGCCGACAACAAGACCGACGCGCAGCAATCGCAGATGAACGACGTCATCGCGCTGAAGCCGGCGGCGATCATCCTTGCCGCCGTCGATTTCAATGCGCTGAAGCCGTCGGTCGAGGCGGCCCGTGCCGCCGGCATCCCGGTCGTCGAGTTCGACCGCCAGATAACCTCGACCCCGTCCGACTTCACCTCGGTGGCCGGAACCGTCGAGATCGGCTACGTCGCTGCCGATCAGGCGCAAAAGCTCCTGACCGCGAAGAACGGCTCGGTGAAGGGCAAGATCCTGCAGGTGCTCGGCGATCCGGGCGACCCCTACACGCTCGACATTCAGAAGGGTTTCGAGGAGAAGATGAAGGCGTTCCCGGACGTCAAGATCATCTCGCTGCCGGCCATGCAATGGGAGGCCAGTAACGCGGGCACCATCGTTGCCGACCAGATGCTCGCCAACCCCGACATCGACCTGATCTTCAGCCACGCCGCGCATCTTTCGGTCGCCGCCGTCGCCTCGCTCGAGGCCGCCGGCAAGAAACCGGGCGACGTCATGCTGATGAGCTCGAACGGCGCTCCGGTCGGCCTCGACCTGATCCGCAAGGGCTGGCTCAATGTCGAAGTCGAGCAGCCGCTCTACGCTCAGGCTGCGGCGGTCGCGATGTTCATGGACAAGGTGGTCAGCAAGCAGGAGATCAAGCCAGGCGAATATGATGTGCTTGGCCTGAAATCGACCCTGACCAAGGAAGCGTGGGGGCCGAACATCAAGATCCCCGGCGCTGCGATCACCAAGGAAAACGTCGATAACCCGGCCTTCTGGGGCAACATGAAGCCGCCGACCGAAACCATAAAGCCGGTCGAATAGCGAACTCACCAGAAGCTCCGGGCCATGCCGGCCCGGAGCCCAGCCCTGCAGCCACGGTGCGTTCGAACGGACGCGCACGGGAATGCTGCAGCAATTTGCAACCGCGCCTGATAGTCCGAAAACCGGGTGGTTTTTCGGGGTCGGCGCCAACCGGATCCTGAGATGAACCCCCGCACGCGCCAAACCCTCGAGTTCATCCTCGACAATCTCGTCTGGTTCATGCTGGTCTTCGTGCTGGTGGTCTTTTCCATCCTTATCCCGAACTATTTTCAGCTCGGCATCTTCGCCAACATCATCGAGGCGTCGAGCGTGCTCGGCGTCATGTCGATCGGCTTGGCGCTGGTCATCATCGCCGGCCATATGGACCTGTCTGTCGAATCGGTGGCGGCGCTCAGCGCCATGGCGGTCGGCATTCTGTTCTGCTCGTCGGGCATCGGCCTTGGCATCCAGTTGCAGCCGCAATGGCTGATGGTTCCGGTTTCGCTGCTCATCGCCCTTGCCGTCGGCGGCCTCATCGGCGTCATCAACGGCTACCTGGTGGTCAAGGTGAAGATGAGTGCCTTCATCATCACGCTGGCCTCCTACATCTGGGTGCGCGGCCTGGTGCTGGTCATTTCCGGCGGCCGCTCGGCACAGGACCTTGCGCCGGCAATCCGCTGGTTCGCCATCCAGCGCCTGGGCGGCCTGCCGCTGACCGCCTGGATCGCCATCGCCTGTTTCATCGTCTTCTCGCTGATCATGGCCAAGACGCCCTTCGGCCGGCACCTGGTCATGATCGGCGGCAACGAGACGGCGACCTTTCGCGCCGGCATCCGCGTCAACCGCAACCTGGTCATAGCCTTCGTTCTCGCCGGCGCCATTGCCGGTCTTGCTGGCTGGCTGCTGGCAATCCGCACCTCCGGTGCAACCGCCAATCTCGGCGTCGGCCTGTTGTTCAATGCCTTCGCCGCGGTCGTCATCGGCGGCGTCAGCCTGAAGGGCGGCGTCGGCACCTTGCCCGGCGTCTATGCCGGCGTGCTGCTGCTCTCGGCCATCAACACGGCGATCAATTTGATGGGCCTGCCGGCCAACTTCACCCAGGTGATCCACGGCCTTCTGGTGCTCGCCGCCGTGCTGCTCGACGCATTCAAGCAGACCATTCGCCAGAGGCTGGCATGACCGGCCGTCTGGAAGATAAGGTCGCGCTGATCGTCGGAAGCGCACGCGGGATCGGCAAGGCGATCGCACAGCGCTTTGCCGAGGAGGGCGCGAAGCTGGTCCTGGCCGATACCGAGGTTGAGGCCGGGCAAGCGACTGCGGACGAGCTTGGCGCCGCCTTCATTCGCACCGACATCTCGCAGATGGCCGATGCCGAGGCTGCTGTTGCACTGGCGCTCGACCGTCACGGCCGGCTCGACATCATGGTGCAGAATGCCGGAATCTATCCTTGGCAATTGCTGGAAAACACGAGTCCCGACGATTGGGATCGGGTCATGGCGGTGAACTTGCGTGGCAGCTTCATCGCCGCACGCGCGGCGCTGGTGCCGATGAAGGCACAGCATTTTGGCCGCATGCTGTTCACCTCCTCCATCACCGGCCCGCACGTCACCAGCCCCGGTCATGGCCACTATTCGGCGACCAAGGCCGGTATCAACGGCCTCATCCGTTCGGCGGCTCTCGAATTCTCGACGTACGGCATCACCGTGAACGGCGTCGAGCCCGGCAACATCCTCACCGAAGGCATAGAGCAGCATCGCGGTACGGCCTTCATCAAGAACATGGAAGACGCCATCCCGCTCGGCCGTCTCGGCAGCCCACGCGATGTGGCCAATGCCTTCCTGTTCCTAGCCTCAGATGACGCCGACTACATCACCGGCACGACCATCATCGTCGACGGCGGGCAGCTTTTGCCTGAGGGCAAGGATTTCCGGCTGCTGCCGCCATGATCCTCGATTTCGGCGGCGGTTTCTTCCTGCGCCGGGCGACCGCCGCCGATCATCCGGCACTTGCGATGATCTGTCTCAAGACCGGCGATGCCGGCAAGGAGGCCAGCTGCCGAGAGGACGACCCGGACCTGCTCGGCCTGCTCTACACCATTCCCTACCAGGCCCTCGAACCCGATCTGGCCTTTATTATCGATAGCCCGACAGGTGCGGCCGGCTATCTGCTTGGCGCAGCCGAAACAGCCGCTTTCAATGCCAGCCTGGCATCAGACTGGTACCCGGAGCTGCAGCGGCGCGTTGCAGCCCCGGGACCCGACAGCTCACGCTGGCGTGGCAGCGATTGGGCGCGGCACCGGGTCCATCATCCCGATTTCGCTGTTTCGCCTGCGCTGGCGGCCTACCCGTCGCATGGCCATATCGACCTGTTGCCGCAAGCGCGCGGGAAAGGCATCGGCAGGCGCGCGATGGCCTTCCTCGAGCAGCGCCTTGCCGCGAGCGGCTCGACCGGCATTCACCTCGAAGTCATGCCGGAGAACGATGGTGCGCTGAAGTTCTATAAGGCGATTGGATTTGAGGTGGTGCAGGACGCTGATTCATCGAAGCGTTGTGTTTATGTGGCGAAACTGATTGCTCACGCTCCGGCGAGTGCAGGCTGATCTGCGACAAGCCAATCGCCCAAGTTGCAAAGAACCGGGAGGCCGATGGAAGTACAATGCTGCCGTTCTGCAGCAGCCAGTTGCCCCGTGTGAACACCTTTGCCGCGGGAACGAAACCTTCCTCGGGTGGTCCACCGCAGACACGAAAGTTACCAGCATCAACACAGTGCGGGGCTAATTCGAGTGTTGGCGGAGCGGCTACTAGTTCACTGTGGGCGGCAGGGGAACATTCGCGACCGTTTCCCCGGCCACGATCGAGAACACATAAAGCAGATAGATCGCTAACACCAACAGCGCGAGGAATGAGCCGCTGGCCAAGATTCCCGCAATCGTGGCGCGGCGATACGGTTCGCCTTTTTCCTTCTTGAAGGTGTCTTCTGCGCTACGGGTTGTCTCCACAACCCGTTCGCCCGGAAGCCGGTTTCCTTCGGCCTCCTTAGATATCTTATCGGCGAGATCTCCTGCGATCACCGCATCATCCGGAAGATGACTCGCAAGCCATCCAGGAATATTTTCGCGCCCACCCATGCCCATGTGCAGTAAGATTTTAGCTTTCTTTTGTGCTCCCTTAAATTACTGTAAGCTTTAACTTTCGGCAATCGTTTGCCACCCAGGGAGCCAGCAGATCAGACTTAGGTCCCACGGGAAAGACAGTTCGATCAGACCAAAGTCCTACTGTCTATGCGCTCACCCCGGACCGCGAAGCGTTTGGGAGCGGAGATACCGCAACAATCACGAAACCGCCAGTTGCGTCGATTGCTGGTTTGTTTGCCGGGACAACTCAGTATCGAAGGGTCCATGTGCACTGCGGCGGGACCTTACCGTCGACCGACCACGTGCCTGTTAGCCAATCTCGATACCATCACTCTCGAGAGGCCTGCCCTGGCTCTGCGACCTCTTCAGCAGTGAATGTGACGCCTCGATCAGCCGACGCGATAGGGCGATCGTGTAGCGAAGCTCTTCAATCAGCGCGGTTCCGTGTTCAGTGGCCTGACGAGCACGTGCTACTTGGTTATTGTCGGGCTTCCGAGGGAATTCTTTCACGCTCCGACCTCCAAACCATGCCGACATTATCGCGAAGACCAGTGCCTGGCAACGAAGAAGCCCGCCGCCTCTTTCCGATGCGGCGGGGCGATCAAGGAGAAATGATAAGATGCCAGATAGTTGCGTCTACCAACCGCCAGTTGGACGATTCTCCGACGGTGCAGGCGTGTGAACCGGACATTGCAAAAAGACAATGCCTGAATGAACACGTCGATGGAAAGTGGTGGGCGATGACGGGCTCGAACCGCCGACATCTTCGGTGTAAACGAAGCGCTCTACCAACTGAGCTAATCGCCCGCTCCGGGCCGGACCTTTAAGCAGTTAGGACCGGCTTCGCAAGGCCAAATGAACGGCGAGTGGCTTGGCCGGGAGTCGGTTTCGGCAACAAAGTTCGGCTTGTCAAAAAACCTTCTCCTGTTTGCTGTTATGCTGTCCGGGTCCGCTTGACACCCGGTGGCTTACCCCTTATCCACCGCCCCAACGACGAACACGGCTGACACGTGCTCGTCCATGCGCGGGTGTAGCTCAGTTGGTTAGAGTGCCGGCCTGTCACGCCGGAGGTCGCGGGTTCGAGCCCCGTCACTCGCGCCATTTCTCCTTAGGGCCACGTGCCCTTGATGTCGGAGAAATGTCGACGTTGATTTGTCAAAAATCATCTTCTTTCGTGACCCAGTCCAGGTCCATTCCTTTCGAATTCTGGCATTGATCCTCATCCATCGACCTGCCCGCCTGTTTGTGGTCAAGCCAGAAGACAATAGCTTCTCGGACAAGAGCCGGGTCTAACCCATTCGCTCCCGCTCACAGTCTCATCCCGCAGCGCCGGGCTTCACCCCTTGGCGAGCAGTGCCTCGACTTCCTGCAGCGTCGGCATGGACGGCGCGGTGCCCGGGCGCGTGACCGAGATGCCGGCGACGGCGCAGGCGAAGCGCACCGCCTGCAGGGGTTCGATCCCGCTCGACAGCGCGGCGGCCAGGCCGCCATTGAAGGCGTCGCCCGCCCCGGTGGTCTCGATGACCGGGCCGGCGGCGACCGCTGCGACATGCTCGGAACGGTCGGCCGTGTGCAGCAGCGCGCCCTTTTCGCCGAGCGTCACGACGACAGCGCCCACGCCCTTCTCAAGCAGGCTGTCGGCGGCACGGCGGGCATCGTCGATGGAGGACACCTTGATGCCGGTCAGTTCCTCGGCCTCAGTCTCGTTCGGCGTCACATAGTCGCAAAGTGTATAGATGCGGTCCGGAAGCTTGGCCGCCGGCGCCGGGTTGAGAATGGTGGTCACCCCTGCCCCGCGCGCGATCTCCAGCGCCCGCATCGCCGCCTCGATCGGCTGCTCAAGCTGGGTGACGAAGACGCCGGCCGCGCGGATCAGGCCGGCATTTGCCTCGATATCGGCGGGCGTGATCAGCATCGCCGCACCGGGGCTGACGATGATCGCGTTGTTGCCGCTCGTCTCCTCGATGAAGATATAGGCGGCACCGGTGTAGCTTTCCGGCGTGTCGATGACGGCGCTCTTCACTCCGGCCTGCGACCAGGTCTGTCTCGCCATATCGGCAAAGGGGTCAGCCCCGAGGCGGGTCAGGAAGGTGACATCGGCACCGAGCCGGCCGGCTGCCACCGCCTGGTTCGAGCCCTTGCCGCCGGGGCCGAGCGTGAAGGACGTGCCCAGGATCGTCTCGCCCATCCGCGGCTGGCGGGCGGCGCGGTAGGCCGTGTCGGCGACGAAGACGCCCAATATGACAACCGGCTTCATGACGATCGGTTTCGCCGGCATGCCCCTACTCCGCATCCGGTGGCACGACGCCCTTGCGGAAGGCAAAACAGCCATAGAAGCGGCGCTCGCCGGTCTGGATGACGCAATAGGCCTTCTTGGCGCGTTCGTAGAAGGCGTAGCGCTCGACCGAGATCATCGGCCAGGCCTTGCCCTCGGCGGCATCGATCTCTTTTTGCACTTCCTGCTGCACGGCGGGAATGTCGTCCGGCTTGCCGACGATCTCCATGCGCGCGGCCGCGTCGTCGACGAAGGTGTCCAGCGGATAGAGCGAAAGCACCGCCTTGACCACGTCGGCCGCCGACGCATCGATGCGCAGCAGCCGGCCAAGCACGGTCTGGCGCGCCACCGAATCGGACGGGAAATTGGTGTCGGAGATAATCAGATCGTCGCCGTGGCCCATCGCCCGCAGCGCCTGCAGCACATCGGCATTGAGCAGGGGATTGATTCCTTTGAGCATGGTATTCCTCGCGAAGTTTGCTGGGGCGAAATCAAAGAGGCTTGCCGGTCTCTGCGTCGAAGAGATGCACCTGGTCGAGCCGCGGTTTCAGCTGCAGTGTGTCGCCCGGCTTGAAGTCGTGGCGCTCACGGAACAGCGCCACCATCTCGCCCTCGCCGAAGCGCAGGAACACCAACGTCTCGGAACCGGTCGGCTCGACCACCGAAATCTTCGCCGAAACACCATCTGGATGGATTTCGAGGTGCTCGGGCCGCACGCCGTAGACGACATTGCGGCCATCTTCCACGGCACTCTTGGCAGCAATCGGGAACGGCGTCCCGGCGATCTCGACGACGGGCTTGTCGCCCTTGCGCACGACGCCCTTGAGCAGGTTCATCGAGGGCGAGCCGATGAAGCCGGCGACAAACAGGTTGGCCGGCCGGTCGAACAATTCCAGCGGCGCGCCGACCTGCTCGATGCGACCGTCGCGCATCACCACGATCTTGTCGGCCATGGTCATGGCCTCGATCTGGTCGTGGGTGACGTAGATGGTGGTGGTCTTCAGTCGTTGGTGCAGTTCCTTTATCTCCGTGCGCATCTGGACACGCAGCTTGGCATCGAGATTGGAGAGCGGCTCGTCGAACAGGAACACCTGCGGGTTGCGCACGATGGCGCGGCCCATGGCGACGCGCTGGCGCTGGCCGCCCGAGAGCTGGCGCGGATAGCGCTTGAGGTAGGGATTGAGGTCGAGGATGTCGGCGGCCCGCTTGACCCGCTCAGTGACCACCGCCGGGTCGGTTTTGCGCAGCTTGAGAGCGAAGGCCATGTTCTGCTCGACCGTCTTGTGCGGATAGAGCGCGTAGTTCTGGAACACCATGGCAATGTCGCGCTTGGCCGGCGGCAAATGGTTGACGACGCGCTCGCCGATGGCGATGGTGCCGCCGGAGACCGTTTCCAGCCCCGCTACCATCCTCAGCAACGTGGACTTGCCGCAACCGGAAGGCCCGACCAGCACCACGAACTGCCCGTCGGCGATGTCGACGCTGACATCGTGCAGAACCTTGACGGTTCCGAACGCCTTGGCCACATTGCGGATCGCGACTTGAGCCATCATTCCCCCTTTGGTTGCCGTGAAGCTAAACAACGCAAACGGCGAGGGCAAGTCGGTCTCTTATAGATAAAAAACCCATTCACGTTGACACCGCACTTCGTTGTGCGAATAGTGACAGTGTCCGGCTTATGACCCTGTTCCGGGCGCACCGGTACGCTTGTCCGGGACTGAATGCCAAGCGTCGCGGGAGGGAGAATTCGGGCCGCTATTTACGGGAGTCGCTGTCGTTGGGGAACATAATCGGCGCTCCATCATCTGAACCAAATTCACGATTGACCTTCTGGGAGGAACGAGATGAAAGTCAGCCTTTATAACCAATTTGTCCGCGCCGGGGCCACCCGCCGCGACGTGCTGAAGGGAGCGGCCAGCATGGCCGCCCTCGCCGCGGCGTCTGGCGCCGGGCTTGGCGCCCTGACGCGCCCGGCCGCGGCCGCCGATGACCTGCGTGCGCAGATCCTGCAGATTCCGGGCGTCGGCAAGGGTCAGCCGACCGATGCCGATTTCCAGCAGGTCGGCGAGCTTTGCCTGGGAGCCACCAAGGCCAATGTCAAGGAAGGCGAATTCGCCGGCGTTGAACTCACCTTCATGGGCCTCAACAACCAGAACCTGCACAATGTGCTGTTTCGCGGCTTCCTGAAGCCGTGGGAGACCTATACCGGCGCCAAGATCAACTGGATCGACCTGGCGCAGGCTGACTACAATCCGCGTCTGCAGCAGGCGATCGCTACCAACACTATCGACTTCGACATTGTCGAAATGGGCGCACCGTTCGAAGGCGACGTCTGCGGCAAGGGCCTGACTTCGGAGATGCCCGACTGGGTCAGGACGCAGATCGACATGGACGACCTGGTGGCCTATCTGAAACCTCCCGTCGGCACATGGAACGGCAAGCAGTATCGTGTGACCGTCGACGGCGACGCGCATAACTTCAACTACCGCACCGATGTGTTCGCCGATGCCGATCTCGCCAAGGCGTGGAAGGATGGGGGCGGTGAAGGCGAATGGGGCGTGCCGAAGACCTGGCAGCAAGTGCAGGCGGTGACCAAGTTCCTCAAGGGCAAGCAGGTGAACGGCCAGGACGTCTATGGCTATCTCGATGCGCCCAAGCCCTGGGGCGGTTTCGGCTTCTACTTCCTCGGCAGCCGCGCCAGCGCTTACGCCAAACATCCCGACGACAAAGCTTGGCTATTCGATCCGGACACCATGAAACCGCGCGTCAACAACCCGGCCTGGGTCCGCGCGATCCAGGACGTGATCGATGCATTGCCTTCCGAACCGCAAGATCAGATCAATGCCGACCCGAACCAGACCTGTTTCTCTCAATTCCTCGGCGGCACCGGGTCGATGCTGGTTTGGTGGGGAGACGCTGGCTCGAACGTCAAAACCAACGACTCGTCGGTCGTAGGGGACGTCACCGGCTTCTCGATCCTGCCGGGCTCGGACGATGTCTACAACTCCAAGACCGGCCAGTGGGACAAGCTCGCCAGCGGCCCGAACCATGCGCCGAACTGCGCCTATCTCGGCTGGGGCGTCTACGTCATGGCGCGCGTCGACAGCGACGAAAAGAAGAAGAAGGCCGCCTGGTCCGCCGCCGCTCATCTCGGCGGCAAGGACCTGTCGCTCTGGTGCGCGGCCTATCCGTCGGGTTTCCAGCCCTACCGCAACTCGCATTTCAACATTCCGGAATGGGTGGCGGCGGGCTACGACGAAGCGTTCATAAGCTCATATCTCAAGTCGGAAGCCGACAGCTACAACCATCCGAACGCGGCGATCGAGCCGCGTATCCCCGGCATCTTCCAGTACTACAGCGCCGCCGAGGACATTTTGGCCAACACCTTTGCCGGCAAGATGAAGGCGCAGGAAGGCGCCGACGCCATCGCAGCCGCTTGGGAGAAGATCACCGACCAGATTGGCCGCGACAACCAGATCAAGCTCTACAAGGCCTCGCTCGGCATGTAGGCTGAGATCGTGAAACTTGGTCCGGCAGCGCAAAGCCGCCGGACCTCCGCTTGACCGACTTGGCCTCGACCGGCTCGGCCGGTCATCGAGCCTCCTGTGAACGGGCAAGACGCGTGGCTGACCGGACCCTGGCTGACCAGACTTTGTCGACAAGTGAATGGCCGGCAGGCGCCGTGCCATCCGACCTGATCCCACGGAGCCGCAAACGGCTTGGCTGGGCGCTGATGGCTGCTGCAACGCTCGGCCTTCTGGCGGTGATCGCGCTGCAGATCCTTTACAAGAGCGATGTCGACGCTATCGGCTTCGAGAGCTGGCGGCCGGTGGTCTACGCCTATGTGCTGTGGGGTGTCGCACTCGGCATCGGCCAGGTGCTGACGCGCGGCGAGGACGGCCAGCGCGCGCTGTTCCTGCTGCCGGCGCTGCTGTTCACCATTGCCATGGTGATCTTCCCGACCCTGTTCGGCTTCTACATCGCGCTGACCGATTGGAACCTCAGTTCTTTCAGCGGCCGGAAGTTCAACGGGCTCGACAATTTCTGGCAGATGCTGAACGATGCCTATTATCGCAACGCGCTGTTCAACATGGTGCTCTACGTGCTGGCGGTGTTGGTCGAATATGTGATCGCCTTCGGCCTGGCGCTGCTGCTCAACGCGCAGATCCGGGCGCGAAAATTCTTCCGCGTCGTCTTCCTGCTGCCGCTGATGCTGTCGCCGGTGGCGGTGTCGTGGATGATCGGCAAGTCGTTGATGGAATACCGCTTCGGGCCGGCCGCCACGCTGGCGCGGCATCTCGGCTGGGAAAACCCGGCCTTCTTCTCCAACCCGATCACCGCCCGCATCTCGATCATGGTGCTCGACGCCTGGACCTTCATCCCGTTCATGATGATCATGCTGCTCGCCGGCCTGCAGGCGATGTCGCGCGAAGTGCTCGAGGCGGCGCGTGTCGATGGCGCCAACCCATGGCAGACCTTCTGGCAGGTCACCTTCCCGCTGATGCTGCCGGTCTCGGTGACGGCAGTCATCCTGCGCATCATCTTCAAGCTGAAGCTCGCCGATATCATCATCACCGTCACCTCTGGCGGCCCGGGCGGCGCGACCGATTCAGTGTCGAGCTTCATCTACCGCGAATATCGCGATCGATCGAATGTCGGCTACGGCACGATGCTGGCGATGGCCTATTTGATCATCATCATCGTGTTCGTGACCTGGCTGCTGAAATTCGCCAGCCGCTTCGTGCGCAACGTCAACTGATCGGGCCGGCAAGATGAGCGTTCAGACCACGGACTATGCCGCTTCCGAAATTCGTTCGCCGGCGAGCTTCGTCGCCAACCGCGTCTTCATCTACGGCGCGCTCATCTTCTGGGCCTTCATCTGTCTGTTCCCGATCTATTGGACGATAACCACTTCGTTCAAGACCGCGGTGGACGTCACCCAGGGCCATCTGATTCCGTTCGTCGACTTCCAGCCCGACTGGAAAGGCTGGCGGTCACTCGGCCTCTCTCCGGACTCGATCCTTCGGACGTCGACGGTTCGCGACGAATTTATCAAGCGCTTCATGAATTCGGTCATCACTTCGGTCGGCGCCTCGAGCCTGGCGATCGTCATTGGCAGCCTCGCCGCTTACGGGCTGACCCGCTATCGTTACAAGTTCGCCTGGTTCAGGAACGAGGACATCTCCTTCTTCTTCCTGTCGCAGCTGATCCTGCCGCCGGTGGTACTGGCCTTGCCCTTTCTCGTGCTCTACCGGGAAGTCGGCCTGCTCGACACACGCATCGGGCTGATCCTGCTCTATACGCTGATGGTGCTGCCGATCGTCATCTGGATCATGCGCGACCAGTTCAATTCCATTCCCGTAGAACTGGAGGAGGCAGCACTCGTCGACGGCCTGTCGATCTGGGGCGCTTTCTTGCGCATCGTCATGCCGATCGCGCTGCCGGGCATGGTCGCGGCCTTCATCCTTGCAATGGTGCTGTGCTGGAACGAGTATTTCTTCGCCGCGCTTCTGACCTCGACCGACGCCAAAACCATCCCTGTCATGGTGGCGAGCCAGACCGGCTCACAAGGCATCAACTGGTGGTCGATGGCAGCGCTCGCCACCGCGGCCATCACACCGCTCGCCGTTATCGGCATCGCGCTCGAGCGTTACCTGATCATGGGCATGACGGCGGGCGCGGTGAAATAACTGCGCCAGCCTTCCCTTCTTCCACAACAAGGGAATAACAAGGGAAGAGGGAAAACCGCGCTAACCCGAAAGGGTTGCCCGCAAATGATCGAGGATCATGGCGATCCCTTTTTGCCCCAATTCGGCCGAGGCTTCGGAAGCACTTGCCGTGTACCAGCCGGTGTTGTCGGCGAAGCGGTCGGCATCGACCGCTTCCGGGCACAACGCCAGCATCAGCGACGTCTCGCCGATGCCGGCATGGTCAAACGGGTATTGGGTGTGCATTGAAGCCGGCATCAGCGGATGCACCTGCACCCAGTTGAAGAAATTGCTGCCCTCGGCGTGCTCGGCATAATAGTTGGCCATCGCCGCAGAGCCCCACCAGCCTTCGCCACGTTCTTTCTCCAGGAAGCGGAAGATCGCCTGCCGGCCGGCGGCCTTGAAGGCGAGATCGGTTGGCATGCCGGCAGCAAAATTTTCGGTCTGGTGGTGAATGATGGCGTGGATGTTGCGGAAGCCGATACGCAGCAGGCTGTAGAACAATTCTTCCGCAAATGGCGCCAGCACATTGCCGCCGACCTGCACCGAACCACTGCCCTCCGGTGCTGCAACCGCATAGCTCGCCGCGCCGTAATAGAAGGGCGGCAGAATGACGATCTCGGCTTCTTTTTCGAACAGTTCCAGGCTCTTGATCACCGCCAGCGTGTCCATGCCGACGGCCATGTGCTCGCCATGGTATTCAAGCACACCGAGCGGCAACACGACCGGCCGGTTCTCGACAATCGCCTTGCGGATCTGGTGCGGCAGCATCAATTCGTACCGCATGACAACTACTCCATATTGGTGTGGCGGGCGCGCATCGCTTCAGGCGAGACGCCGGTCAGGTCCCGGAGCTTCAGCACCATCACTTCGAAGAGAACGAACAGCGCGCCTTCGAAGACCGAGCCCATCGGCAGCACGGACGTCTTTTCCGGCCCCTGGTCGTCGGCCATGGTCTGAGCCGGGATAAGCAGTGTGAAGTCGGCCAGCTTCGCGGCAGTGCTGTGGGATTGCGCGGTGAGCAGCAGGACTGTGGCACCGGCCTCGCGCGCGACCCGCATCAAGGTCAGCACCGTCGAGGTCTCGCCCGGGCCGGAACTGGCGAGGAAGACATCGCCCGCGCCCAGGGGCGGCGTGGTCATATCGCCGACAACCGAAACCGGCAGACCGAGGTGATAGAGCCGCATGGCAAAACCCTTGACCTGCAGCGCCTCGCGGCCGCACCCATAGGTGACGATCTTTCTCGCGCCCGCCAAGATGGCGCAAGCGGCGTCGATGCGGCTTTCGTCGATACGTTCCAGCACGGTACCAAGCTCGCTCAGCGCAATCCCAAACAGGTTTTCGCCGGCGTCCCTCATGACTGCACCAGCTTGCAGTTGCCGGAGAACCACTTGAATATGTCAGTCACATCTGCCCCGAACAGCTTGTTTTCATTCATGCTATCACCGCGAAAATCGGTGTCCAACGACACGCAGTGCTTTTGATGTGCCACAGCCGTGATAGTGTCACGGCAAATCGCAAATGAGGAACAACAGTATATGAAGACACGGCATTTCGACCGCATCGGCAATGGCGGCATCACCTTCACCGAGCTCGGCTTCGGCACCGCGCCGCTCGGCAATCTCTACCGCGCCGTCTCCGACGAGGACGCCAATGCCACGCTGGAGGCGGCATGGCGGGTCGGCTGCCGCTACTTCGACACCGCGCCGCTTTATGGGCTAGGCCTAGCCGAAACGCGGCTCAATCCGTTCCTGCGTTCGAAGAAGCGCGACGACTACGTGCTGTCCAGCAAAGTCGGACGCATCATGCGCGCCTGTCCGCCGGATCAGCGCACCGGCATCGGCAAATTCTTCGACACCCCTTCGCGCCGCGAGGTCTACGACTATAGCTATGACGGTATCATGCGCTCCTTCGAGGCCTCGCTGGAACGGCTCGGTGTCGACCGCATCGACATCCTCTTCGTGCACGATGTCGACGTCTTCACGCATGGCAGCAAGGAAGCCTCGGACCAGCGCATCCAGGAATTCATGAGCTCCGGCTACTATGGATTGCTGGCATTGCGCGACCAGGGCGTGATCAAGGCGTTCGGCGGCGGCATCAACGAGTGGCAGGTTGCCCAGACGCTGGCCGAGCGCGGCGATTTCGATCTGTTCCTGCTTGCCGGGCGCTACACGCTGCTGGAGCAGGAGGCGCTGCAGTCTTTCCTGCCGCTATGCCAGCAACGCGGCATCGGCATCGTTCTCGGCGGGCCTTACAATTCCGGCATCCTGGCAACCGGGCCGAAGCCCGGCGCCTACTACAACTATTCGAAGGCGCCGCAGGACATCATCGACCGCGTCACCCGTATCGAGGCCGTCTGCAAGCGCCACGGCGCGCGCCTGATCGAGGCGGCGCTGCAGTTCCCGCTGCTGCATCCTTCCGTCGTCTCGGTAATCCCCGGCGGCCAGTGGCCTGGCGAAGTCGAAAGCAATCGCTCGCTGCTCGACGCGAAGCTGCCATCGGCGCTGTGGGCCGATCTCAAGAAAGAAGGCTTGATGCGCACGGACGCGCCGACGGCGTAGCGCCGTCCTTTCCAACAGAAAAGAAAAACCGGATATGCCGGTTCTTCTTTTCTCTGAAAGACTTAAGGAGGCGCTTAGTTGACCGCGTCCTTGAGGCCCTTGCCGGCCGAGAACTTCGGCACGGTGCGCGCCGGGATCTTCACTTCCGCACCGGTCTGCGGATTGCGGCCGGTCGACGCGGCGCGTTTTGACACGGTGAAATTTCCGAAGCCGACAAGCCGGACATCGCCGCCCTTTTTCAGTTCGCCGGTGATGACGGAAAACACCGCATCAACCGCCGACTGCGCGTCACCCTTCGAAATACTCGCGGCATCGGCGACAGCGGATACCAGTTCGTTCTTGTTCATAAAAATTCCCTTCCATGAGAAAACCGGAACACTCGACTCATCCGGCAGGAAACGGACTTTAGAAAGAAGCGCCCCGGCAACCAAGTCGAAAAGCGCCAAGAAAGTTGAAAAAAGCCCGGAAATCTGCGGTTCTTCACATGAAAAAGCCGGGCTCAAGGCCCGGCTCTCTCTTTGTGCATTGCAACTTTAGCAAGCGCTAATGCGCCAGCGATTTACCAGCTTCGTCTGCGACATCGACCACGGCCGGCGCATTAACGGGTTCGACCCACTGGATCGGTTCCGGCATGCGCACCAGCGCATGGCGCAACACTTCACCGACGCGTGAGACCGGAATGATTTCCATGCCGCTCTTCACGTTTTCCGGAATCTCCGCCAGATCCTTGGCGTTCTCTTCCGGGATCAGCACCTTCTTGATGCCGCCGCGCAGTGCGGCAAGCAGCTTTTCCTTAAGGCCGCCGATCGGCAGCACCCTTCCGCGCAGCGTGATCTCGCCGGTCATCGCCACATCGGCCCTGACCGGGATACCGGTCAGCACCGAAACGATTGCCGTCGCCATCGCCACGCCAGCCGACGGTCCGTCCTTCGGGGTTGCGCCCTCCGGCACGTGGACGTGGATATCGCGCTTATCGAACAGCGGCGGCTCGACGCCGAAATCGATGGCCCGCGAGCGGACGTAAGAGGCCGCCGCCGAGATCGATTCCTTCATCACATCGCGCAGATTGCCGGTCACGGTCATGCGCCCCTTGCCGGGCATCATGACGCCTTCCACCGTCAACAGCTCGCCGCCGACTTCCGTCCAGGCGAGCCCGGTGACCACGCCGACCTGATCGTCGCTCTCGACCTGGCCGAAGCGGAAGCGCGGAACACCAAGGTAATCGGCAAGATTGTCCGCCGTGATGTTGATCGTCTTCTTCTTCGTCTTCAGGATCTCGGTCACCGCCTTGCGCCCGAGCTTCATCAGCTCGCGCTCCAGGCTCCTGACGCCCGCTTCACGGGTGTAGGTCTGGATGATGCCGCGGATCGCGTCCTCGCCGACGGAGAACTCCTTCGGCTGCAATGCGTGGTCGCGGATCACCTTGGGCATCAGGTGACGCTTGGCGATTTCGATCTTCTCGTCCTCGGTGTAACCGGCGATACGGATGATCTCCATGCGGTCCATCAAGGGCGCAGGGATGTTCAGCGTGTTCGCCGTCGTCACGAACATCACGCTCGACAGGTCGTATTCGACCTCGAGGTAATGGTCCATGAACGTCGAGTTCTGCTCGGGATCGAGCACCTCGAGCAAAGCCGATGACGGATCGCCGCGGAAATCCTGGCCCATCTTGTCGATCTCGTCGAGCAGGAAGAGCGGATTGGATTTCTTCGCCTTCTTCATCGACTGGATGACCTTGCCGGGCATCGAGCCGATGTAGGTGCGCCGGTGACCGCGGATCTCGGCCTCGTCGCGCACGCCGCCCAGCGCCATGCGGATGAACTCGCGACCGGTCGCCTTGGCGATCGACTTGCCGAGCGAGGTCTTGCCGACACCGGGAGGTCCGACGAGGCACAGGATCGGCCCCTTCAGCTTCTTCTGGCGGCTCTGCACGGCGAGGTATTCGACGATGCGGTCCTTGACCTTGTCGAGGCCGAAATGATCCGTATCGAGCACGTTCTGGGCAAAGGCCAGATCCTGCTTGACCTTGGAGTTCCTGCCCCATGGGATCGACAGCAGCCAGTCGAGATAGTTGCGCACCACGGTCGATTCAGCCGACATCGGCGACATCGTCCGCAGCTTCTTCAGTTCGGCTTCCGCCTTTTCGCGGGCCTCCTTGGAAAGCTTGGTCTTCTTGATACGCGCCTCGATCTCGGCGGCCTCGTCGCGGCCGTCCTCGCCCTCGCCGAGCTCCTTCTGGATCGCCTTCATCTGCTCGTTGAGGTAGTATTCGCGCTGTGTCTTCTCCATCTGGCGCTTGACGCGCGAGCGGATGCGCTTCTCGACCTGCAGCACCGAGATTTCGGCTTCCATGAAGCCCATCGCCTTTTCCAGCCGTTCCTTGACGGACAGCGTGGCAAGCATCTCCTGCTTCTCGGGGATCTTGATGGCAAGATGCGAAGCGACCGTGTCGGCGAGCTTGGAATAGTCGTCGATCTGGCTGGCGGCACCCACCACTTCGGGCGAGATCTTCTTGTTCAGCTTGACGTAGTTCTCGAAGTCGGTGACCACGGAACGCGCCAGCGCCTCGACCTCGACCTCTTCCTCATCCGGTTCGACCAGCGCCGCAGCACGGGCTTCATGGAAGTCGGGACGGTCGGTGAACGCGACGATTTTCGCACGCGAGGCACCTTCGACCAGCACCTTCACGGTGCCGTCCGGCAGTTTCAGCAATTGCAGCACATTGGCGAGCGTGCCGATGTCAAAGATGGCATCGGGCTCCGGATCGTCGTCGGCGGCATTCATCTGGGTCGCGAGCAGGATCTGCCTTTCCTGACCCATCACTTCTTCCAGCGCCTTGATCGACTTTTCACGCCCGACAAAGAGCGGAACGATCATGTGCGGGAACACCACGATGTCGCGCAGTGGGAGGACTGCGAAGACGCCGTCGCTGGGAGCCTTGGATAATTTGGCCATTGTCCAACCTTTCATGTCGCGGCCGCCAATCGGCCAACCGCGAATCTCATATTAACGACCGAGGATCGTTCCGCCTACCACCGTTTGTGACGGGAGTTTTACAGCACAGAATTCGGCACCACGGCCTTCTGCCATTAGTTGGAGGCACTGAGGGTAAAGATCAAGGGTCAACACGGTCCGTACCTCCAATCCGCACCCAGCACGCGGCGCCATGCGCGGTATGCGACAGCAAAACGGCGCCCCGCGGCGCCGTTTCAGAAAAATCCATTGCCGGCTCACGTCAGGCGCTGACGTTGCCCTTCTTCTCCTTCTGCTCGGAATAGATGTAGAGCGGCCTGGCGTTGCCTGACACCACCTCTTCCGAAATAACCACTTCGCGCACGCCTTCCAGTGCCGGCAGCTCGAACATGGTGTCGAGCAAGATCGCTTCCATGATCGAACGCAGGCCGCGTGCGCCGGTCTTGCGCTCGATGGCGCGCTTGGCGATCGCCGAGAGCGCGTTCTCGTGGAAGGTCAGGTCGACATTTTCCATCTCGAACAGCCGCTGATACTGCTTGACCAGCGCGTTCTTCGGCTCGGTCAGGATTTGGATCAGTGCCGGCTCGTCGAGATCCTCCAGCGTCGCCAAGACAGGCAGACGGCCGACGAACTCGGGAATGAGGCCAAACTTCAAGAGGTCCTCAGGCTCGACCAGGCGGAAAACATCGCCGGTGCGGCGATCCTCGGGCGAAGCGACGATAGCGCCGAAACCGATCGAGGTCTTCCTGCCGCGATCCGAGATGATCTTGTCCAGCCCGGCGAAAGCGCCGCCGCAGATAAATAGGATGTTGGCGGTGTCGACCTGCAGAAATTCCTGCTGCGGATGCTTCCTACCGCCCTGCGGCGGCACGGACGCGACAGTGCCCTCCATGATCTTCAAAAGTGCCTGCTGCACGCCCTCGCCCGATACGTCACGGGTGATCGACGGGTTGTCCGACTTGCGCGAGATTTTGTCGATCTCGTCGATATAGACGATGCCGCGCTGGGCGCGCTCGACATTGTAGTCGGCCGACTGCAACAGCTTCAGGATGATGTTCTCGACGTCCTCGCCGACATAACCGGCTTCGGTCAGCGTCGTCGCGTCGGCCATGGTGAAGGGGACGTCGATGATGCGGGCCAGCGTCTGCGCCAGCAGCGTCTTGCCGCAGCCGGTCGGGCCGATCAGCAGGATGTTCGACTTCGCCAGTTCGACATCGTTGTTCTTGCCGGCATGGGCGAGGCGCTTGTAGTGGTTGTGGACGGCCACCGACAGCACGCGCTTGGCGTAGGGCTGGCCGATGACGTAGTCGTCGAGAACCTTGAGGATTTCCTGCGGTGTCGGCACGCCCTCGCGCGACTTCACCATCGAGGTCTTGTTCTCTTCGCGGATGATGTCCATGCACAGTTCGACGCATTCGTCGCAGATGAACACCGTCGGCCCGGCGATCAGCTTGCGCACTTCGTGCTGGCTTTTGCCGCAAAACGAGCAATAAAGCGTGTTCTTGGAATCACCGCTGTTGTTGCCGACCTTGCTCATTTTCCTGTCCTTTCATGGCCGCCCGCCGATGGTCTGGTTGAAAGGGCGCATATTCAATCTATCGCGGGAATCCGCTGCCGCCAGTGCCCCGGCTCCCGCAACGCATTCCGTACGAAACACAAATCGGAAAACGGGGCAATGATTCGAACAACCCCACGCAAAGCTAAGCCGTCGAAAATCAACATAGCCTTAACGTAGGCAATTGCACCCGTCGAGGGAACAGCCAATTGTGGCCGAAATGCCGCAAGCTGCGCCAAAAGCGCGTAATCCCGCCACTCATTGCCACCGCGTGGCCACCGCGGGACTATAAGGCAATACCTTCGACCGGCTCACGTGACGAAATGACCTTGTCGATGAGGCCGAAATCCCTGGCCTCGTCGGCAGTCATGAAATGGTCACGGTCGAGCGTTCTTTCAATCTCATCGTAGCTCTTGCCGGTGTGCTTGACGTAAACCTCGTTGAGGCGGCGCTTCAGCTTGATGATATCCTGGGCATGGCGCTCGATGTCGGAGGCCTGGCCCTGGAAGCCGCCGGAAGGCTGGTGGACCATGATGCGGGCATTCGGTGTAGCAAAGCGCATGTCCTTGTGGCCGGCAGTCAGGAGCAGCGAACCCATCGATGCGGCCTGGCCGATGCAGAGCGTCGACACGGCGGGCTTGATGAACTGCATGGTATCGTAGATCGCCATGCCGGAGGTGACGACGCCGCCGGGCGAGTTGATATAGAGGTTGATTTCTTTCTTCGGATTCTCCGCTTCGAGGAACAGCAGTTGCGCGCAGACCAGCGTCGCCATGCCGTCCTCGACCGGGCCGGTGATGAAAATGATGCGCTCCTTGAGGAGCCGCGAGAAAATGTCGTAGGCCCGCTCGCCGCGATTGGTCTGTTCGACCACCATCGGAACGAGGTTCATGTAGGTTTCGACGGGGTTCTTCATGGACTATCCCTTTTTGAGGATGGGATTCCGGCGCCGGAGATTTGCAATCGGGCAGAATCGGTTCTGGATCGTTATTGTGTAAATAGGATGCCGGCTCACCCTAGCGCAAGGCCGCCTCTCCTAGCCATCCGGTTAAGTCGAATCAAGGTTTCCAAAGCAAGTTTTGCCCGTCGCCGTGCCGGCAGCCCTCTCCTGCCGTCGGAAGGTCGCTCATGCCTGGCCGGCGTTTAGCGTTTTCTTAACCGCATCGCTTAACGAAAAGTGGTGAAACCGCTTTTTCCAGCCACGGCTTACCCTACAATTCAACGTTGAACTCGCTTCATGCAGTTCAAACAGGGGAGTGCGATGATCAGGAAAGCTGCTTCCTTGGCCCTTACCGGCATCACCGTTCTCGGCATGGCGTCCGAAACGGCTGCCGGCGGACGCGTGATCGAATGCTACGAGCAGGTCAACAGGCCGGCCGTCTACGACACAGTCTATGAGGACGTGCTCGTCAGCCCAGCCGGCCAGCAGGTGGAATACGAAGCGCCAATCTACGGGACGCGCGAGCGCTTGGTGCAGATCGCGCCGGCGCACGTCAGCTACGAGATCGTGCCCGCCATCACCCGCATCATCTACCGCTCCGTGAAGGTTGCTGACGGCGGCTATTCCTGGGAATGGCGCATCATCAATGGCCGCAAGGTGCTGTGCAAGGTCAGGCACAAGGCGCGCTATGAACGCGTGGCCGAAATCGTCGTGGTTGAGCCGGAACGCCGGCGGCGCGTTGTCCTCCCCGCCGAATACGAGAGCGTCGCCGAAGAGGTTCTGGTGCGGCCGGAGCAGCGGCGCATCATCGACATTCCGGCGTCGTATCAGACAGTGGCTCGCCGCTTGGTGGTCAGGGAGGGTTCGTCGAGCTGGCGGCGAGTGCATATTCCGAGGCATTGCCGATACTAGGCGCTCAGGGCGCCTCGGCCCTGAGCCATTTCTTCAGGCCGTCGACATCGTCATTGCCGACGCAGGCCGCAACCCTTCTGCCAACAGCCGCGCCGAACTTGTAGCCGTGGCCGGAGCAGGCCGAGACGACCAGGCATTTGCCTTTCCGGTGGGCCAGGAATCTCTCGTCGACGGTGAAGGTGTAGGCGCAGGTGACCACTTCGGTGACCCTGTACTCCTCGATCCGGGCAATCGGCGGCGAAAACAGGTTGCGGATCGCCTCACCCTCGCCCGGCACCGGCTGGCGGTTCCAGTCGGCATCGCTGGTCGGCACCCTGTGCAGGCCCGAGCCGAATTTCATGCCGGCGCCACCTGTCGGCGGAATTGCGTAGCCGTCGATGGTGCCGCCGACGTTGAGGACGACCGGCGCTGCCTGCCAGGCTGCCTTCAGATCAACCGGCGGTTCGACATAGGCGAGCGCGGTGCGCCAGGTTTTCAGTTCGCCGTCCAGTTCCGGGAACAGTTTCAGGACCCAGGCGCCGGCAGCGACGACGATCCGGTCGGCCTGCATCGTTTCGCCGCTCGCAAGCACGACCTGTCCGGCGTCGGCGTCGATCTCGGCGACCTTGCTGTTTTCGTAGACATTGGCGCCGTTCGCGCGCAGCCACCTGGCGAGGCCCGAAGCGATCTTGCGGCAGTGCAGCGCGCCGCCGTCCGGCGAAAAATATGCATAGCGGAATGAACCAGGTTCTAGGAACGGCCAGCGTTCGACCGCGGCGTCCGGCTCGACCAATTCGAACGGATAATTTCCCGCTTCCATGCCCTCGCGGTATTCCTCCGCCTCATCTCCCGGCTCGCGCGAAATACAGATGAAGCCGCGCGGATCGAGATGGCTTTCACCGAGATCGGCCCACATCTCGTCCCAGGCCTCATAGGCTTCGGTGATCAGCCGGCCGTAGCCCGTTCCGGCCCGGTAGGCGCGGCGAATAATGCGATGGTGGTCGCCGGAGGCGGCGAGCGGATTGGGAATCGATCCCTGCTCGACGATCGAGACGAGGTGACCAGCCTTGACCAGCGACCACGCCGTCGAAAGTCCGGCAATGCCTGCACCGACCACGATCACATTCATGAAAACTGTCCTTCCGCAACCGCTTCGGCGGCTCACCTCACGGCAGGGCCAACATACGGTCTGGCACCAGACTGGCAAGCCGCGCTAATGATCTGGCATGACCGAATTGAAGCCGCCCTACCTTGCCTTTGATCCAGCCACGCGCAGCCTGCGGCTCGATCCGCACGAGCCGGCTTTCTTCCACAATCCATACGAGGCCTACACCTTCCTGCATGGCGCATCGAACGCCTTCTTCTGGGAAGAATTTGGCTTCTGGTGCTTTGGCGGCTTCGACGATGTCAACCGTCTGCTGCGCGATCGCCGCTTCGGCCGCCAGAACCCGGCCGGCATTCCGGACAGCCGAGGCATCGGCCAGGACCGTACGCATCTCAGCGCATTCGACGGCGTCGAGGCCAATTCGATGCTGGAGCTGGAGCCGCCTGTCCACACACGGCTCAGAACGCTGGTCAACCGCGCCTTCGTCTCGCGCCAGATCGAGCGGCTCAGGCCGCGCGTCGAGGCGCTGGCCAACGAACTGATCGACCGCTTCGAACCAGGAGAAGTCGACCTGCTGCCGGCGCTCGCCGCTCCCTTGCCGATCACCATCATTGCCGAGATGCTCGGCGTGCCGGTCGACATGGGGCCGCAGCTGCTCGACTGGTCGCATCGGATGGTCGCCATGTACATGCACGGCCGCACCCGCGAGACCGAAGAGACGGCCAATCGCGCGGCGCGGGACTTTTCGCATTTTTTGCGCGGCTACGTCGCCGAGCGGCGAAAGAGGCCGGGCGACGATCTTCTGTCGCTGCTGATTGCGGCGCAGGAGGACGGCCAGAAACTGTCGGAGGACGAGCTGGTATCCTCGGCCATCCTTTTGCTCAATGCCGGCCATGAGGCAACTGTCCACCAGACCGGCAATGCGGTGCGGTCGATCCTCGCACAAGGCGGCGATCCACGCCGCTTCTTCACCTCGTCGGAAGCAACAGCCGCGACGGTCGAAGAGTGCCTGCGCTTCGACGCGCCGCTGCACATGTTCACGCGCTACGCCTATCAGAAGGTCGAGGCCGGGCCTGGTATCGTCGTCCAGCCGGGCGAGACGATCGGTCTGCTGCTCGGCATGGCCAATCACGACCCGGCGGCCTTTGCCGAGCCCTTCGCCTTCAGGCCGGGCCGCGCCGACCAGAAGAACGTATCGTTCGGCGCCGGCATTCATTTCTGCATCGGCGCGCCGCTCGCCCGGCTCGAATTGCAGGTGTCGCTGAAAACCCTGTTCGACCGGCTACCGCAGCTGCATCTTGCCGAACAGCCGCGCTTGCGCGACACCTATCATTTCCATGGGCTGGAAACGCTCGCCGTGCGCTTTTGAGCATTCGTCCGGCAGGCTCAGCCGCAGGGGTGATCAAAGCTTGATCACATACTCCTTGCGAGTCGTTTCAAACACTTCCCAGCTGCCCTTAAAGCCCGGCCTCAGCACGAAGCTGTCGCCTGCCCTGACAGTGCGCGCATCGCCGCCGTCTTCGGCGATCACCGAAACCCCTGACAGGATGTGGGAGAACTCCCACTCATCATATTCGATGCGCCATTTGCCTGGCGTCGCTTCCCAGACGCCGGCATAAAGGCCGCCGTCCTGTTCCTCGACATTCCAGGTGCGGAATTTCGGATCGCCCGAAATCAGGCGATCCGGCGCCGGCGCGCCAAGTTCCGGTTCGACGGTGTCGACGCCGACGGAAAGAAATTTCGGCGGAGTCATGGCGATCAAACCTTGGCGAGAGCCTGTTCCAGATCGGCGACGATGTCGTTGACGTCCTCGATACCGACCGAAAGCCTGACTGTGTCCGGCCCTGCCCCCGCGTTGATCTTCTGCTCGTCGGAAAGCTGGCGATGCGTGGTCGATGCCGGGTGGATGACCAGCGACTTGGTGTCGCCGACATTGGCCAGGTGCGAGAACAATTCGAGCGCTTCGACGAATTTGATGCCCGCCGCATAGCCGCCCTTCAACCCGAAGGTGAACACCGCGCCGGCGCCAAGCGGCGAGTACTTCTTCTGCAGCGCATTGTTCTTGTCGCCGGGCAGGCCGGGATAGGACACCCAGGCGACCTTGGGGTGCTTGGAGAGCCATCCGGCGACCGCCGCCGCATTGTCGCAGTGGCGCTGCATCCTGAGCGGCAACGTCTCCAGGCCAGTCAGGATAAGGAATGCATTGAACGGCGAAAGCGCCGCGCCGATATCGCGCAGGCCAAGCACGCGGGCAGCGATGGCGAAGGCGAAATTGCCGAAGGTCTCGTGCAGGACGAGGCCGCCATATTCGGGGCGCGGCTCCGACAGCATCGGATATTTGCCCGACTTCGACCAGTCGAAGGTGCCGCCGTCGACGATGGCGCCGCCGATGGAATTGCCGTGACCGCCGATGAACTTGGTCAGCGAATGCACGACGATGTCGGCGCCATGTTCGATCGGCCGCAGCAGATAGGGCGAGGCCAGCGTGTTGTCGACGATCAGCGGCAGGCCGTGCTTGCGTGCAACGTCGCCGATCTTCTCGATGTCGACGAAGACGCCGCCCGGATTGGCCAGGCTTTCGATGAAGATTGCCTTGGTCCTGTCGTCGATCTGGCTCTCGAAGCTCGAGATGTCATTGGTGTCGGCCCAGCGCACCTGCCAGCCGAAATTCTTGAAGGCATGACCGAACTGGTTGATCGAGCCGCCGTAAAGCTTTGTCGCTGAAACGAAAGTGTCGCCGGGCTGCATCAGATTGTGGAAGACCAGCACCTGCGCGGCATGGCCGGAGGCGACCGCAAGGCCTGCCGTGCCGCCTTCGAGTGCCGCGATGCGCTCTTCCAGCACCGCCTGGGTCGGGTTCATGATGCGGGTATAGATGTTGCCGAACGCCTTCAGCCCGAACAGCGAGGCGGCATGGTCGGCATCGTCGAAGACGAAGGAGGTCGTCTGGTAAATCGGCGTCGCTCGCGCGCCGGTCGCCGGATCCGGCTTGGCGCCGGCATGGACGGCGAGCGTGTTGAAACCGGGCGTGCGGGCCATCGAAAAACCTCCCTTTGAACCTTCTGAAAAGCGCGCCGCATTCTTGGCGGAGCCCGGCTCCGAATGCAAAGAAGAAAATGCCCTTCCCCGTGACAACGGCGGGCGGGGCTGGCGGAAAAATACAGCAGAACTGGAAGATTATTTCTGGCGAACGCCGAAACTCTGGAATCCCGGGCGCATCAGCGGCTTTTTCGACGACAAGACGCCGGAATTGACGCCGGTCCAGCCGATCTCGCCGGACAGCTTGCCGTATTCGATCTTCGGGCAACGGTTCATCACCACCTTGACGCCGGCGGCCTCGGCACGCGCGGCGGCCTCGTCATTGCGCACACCAAGCTGCATCCAGATGACGTTCGGCAGCGGATCGAGCCGCAAGACCTCCTCGACGATGCCCGGCACTGCCACGGAGCCGCGAAAGACGTCGACCATGTCGATTGGCTCTGGAACATCGGCCAGCCTGGCATAGGTCATCCGCCCGAGGATTTCCTTGCCGGCCTGGCCGGGATTGATCGGGAACACCGAAAACCCCTTGCCGAGCAGATATTTCAGCACAAAGTAGCTCGGCCGCACGTCATTGGCCGACGCGCCGACCATGGCGATGGTCTTCACCGAATTGAGGATGCCGGCGATATAGGCGTTGTCGTAGGCGTCGTGGTTCATGCCTTGTCATACAGCGCTTCGGAGTGAGGTGCCAACAGCCGAGCAAGTGGCTTGCAATGGGCCAGAGGGGAACCTCGTCAGCCGGGCAGCGAGATCGTTCCGTCTTCCGCAATCGGAAAGGCCGGATTGTGCGCGACTTCCCAGACATGCCCGTCGGCATCGGCGAAATATCCATACCAGCCGCCCCAGAAGGCGCGGCCAGCCGGCTTGACGATACGGCCGCCGGCTTTCTCGGCCATCGCCAGCACTGCATCGACCTCGGCGTCGGAGCGGGTGTTGTAGGCGAGATAGACGGCCGACGGCGCCTTGGAGAAGGTAACGCCCGAATCCTCTTCGGCGCTTTGCCGCGGGAACAGGCCGAGAATGGCGCCGCCCATCTGGAAGAAGGCAACGCCCTCGGTGATCCCGGCATGGCGCTTCAGGCCCATCGCCTCGTAGAAGTGCACGGCGCGGTCGAGATCGTCCGTGGCGATGGTGATGATGGAGACGCGCGGTTCCATACCCGCCTCCTATTCCTCCGGCCATTCCGGCTTGCGCTTGCCGATGAAGGCGCCGATGCCCTCTTCCGCATCGCGCGCCAGCATGTTCTCGACCATGACGCGCCCGGTGTAGTCATAGGCCTCGGCCAGCCCCATCTCGGCCTGCTCATAAAACGCTTCCTTGCCGATCTTGACGACCAAGGACGATTTGGAGGCAATGGTTTGCGCGTATTTGGTGACGATTTGATTCAGATATTCGCGCGGCACGACGCGGTTGACCAAGCCGAATTCCTTGGCGGTTACCGCATCGATCGTCTCGCCGGTCAAAAGCATCTCCATGGCGTACTTGCGCGAGACGTTGCGCGACAGCGCGACCATCGGCGTCGAGCAGAACAGGCCGATATTGACGCCAGGCGTGCAGAAGGTCGCCTCGTGCGAGGCGATGGCGAGGTCGCAGCTGGCGACCAGCTGCAATCCGGCCGCTGTCGCCAGGCCATCGACTTCGGCGATCACCGCCTTAGGATGGCGAACGATCGCCTGCATCAGGGAAGCGCAGGCGGAAAACGTCTTTTCGAAGAAGGCCCTGCCGCGATCGGCATCGGCGCGGTGCGCGCTCAACTCCTTGAGGTCGTGCCCGGCGCAGAACACTTTGCCGGTCGCCCCAAGCACGATGACGCGGACGGATTTGTCGGCCTTGGCGCGGTCGAGTTCCGCCGTCAGCGCCGCCATCATTGCAAGCGAAAGAGCGTTGGCCGGCGGATTGGCGAGCGTCAGGCGCAGCACGCCGTTGTCCAGCCTGGAGACGACCGGCCCTTCGGCAACGGCAGGCTTGATGGCGACGATTTCGGCCATGATCGTTCCTCTGCGATTCCGGATCGGTGATGAACTAATCTAGTATGCCGGCTCGCTTCGTCCAACTCCCTCGTCCGCTTCTGCCCTAATGAATGGCCGTTGCCAGAAACGCCACGTCGCGTTCATACAAGCAGGGCGCAAACCGGGAGACTGAAATGCCTGCCCAAAGCAATCTCCAGCCGATGCTGGCGGCTGCCGAAATCAACACGCTGATGGCAACCGTTTTCCCGCAGCTCAACGACCAGTTCACCTTCTATGAGGCGTTGGAGGTGTTTCCAGGCGGCTGTATCGTGCGACTCAATGCCGACGAGCGCCATTTGCGCCCCGGCGGCACCGTGTCGGGTTCGGCGCTGTTCACGCTGGCCGACATAGGCGGCTATGTCTGCGTGCTATCGCATGCCGGACCGGATGCGCTTTCGGTCACCACCAGCCTCAACATCAATTTCGTCCGCAAGGCCGAGGCCGGGCCGATCGACGGCCATTGCCGCATCCTGAAGCTGGGCAAGAGCCTGATGGTGTTCGACATCGACATCGTCGCCGGGCCTGAGAGACACACGGTAGCGCACGCAACGGGCACCTATTCGATCCCACCAAGGCGGGTACCGGCCTGATGCTTTCTATTGAATTTTTTGTTGATGTGTATATATGTGCGCACAGGGATTTTTGTTTGAGCGTGACAGCCGCAAAATCGTGAAGCGTCTCGAGGATGATGGTTTCGAGCTGGTTTCCGTACGCGGCTCGCATCACAAGTTTCGAAAGGGCGAGATCGTGTTGATCGTTCCGCATCCGGAGAAGGATCTACCAACCGGTACAGCTCGCGCCATCTCCAAACAAGCGGGCTGGATATAGGTACCTGAAGCGTCTTGGAGGCTGAGATGAAGAACTATTTCGCGTTGGTCGATAAAGATCCCAACAGCGCGTTCGGCATTCGCTTTCCCGACATTCCCGGCTGCTTTTCAGCCGCGGACGAGGCGGAAGACATCGTTCCGAATGCAGTCGAAGCGTTGCAACTGTGGGCGGAGGACATGCCTGTTCCCGAACCGTCCAGCCATGAGGCGATCGTTGCGCTTGCGGATATACGCAAAGCACTTGCTGAAGGAGGCTATCTGGTCTCGGTACCACTCATCGACAATGACAGCGCCGTCGTAAGGGCGAATGTAACTTTCGAGCGCGGCGTCTTGCGGGCGATCGACGCCGCAGCGCGCGACCGAGGCATAACGCGATCGGCATTCCTCTCCAGCGCAGCTCGCAAGGAAATCGAGGCAAAGCACTGAACTCACCTGACACAGGGCCAAAATCGCGATGTGGTAAAATCATACCTTTAACTCAAATCCTTGTTTTCATTTAAGTTTATCTTCCAGCAATCATTTCATGCGCCTTGACGCGATAACCACCCTCCCCTATAAACCGTGACGAAGCAGCGGCCCGCAAAGGCCGCCGTTTTGTTATTGGCGACGGCAAGTGCCTTTTGCCAATCCAAGCAACAAGAAACGCCTTCTTTTGAAGGTCCGAACCGAAAGCAACAATCCATGGCAACCTTTTCGCAGAAGCCTGCGGATGTGGTGAAGAAGTGGGTGCTGATCGACGCCGAGGGTCTCGTCGTCGGCCGTCTCGCCACTGTCATCGCCAATCATCTTCGCGGCAAGCACAAGCCCACCTTCACCCCGCACGTCGACGACGGCGACAACGTTATCGTCATCAATGCCGACAAGGTGGTGTTCACCGGCAAGAAGTTCACCGACAAGGTCTATTACTGGCACACCGGCCACCCCGGCGGCGTCAAGGAGCGCACCGCGCGCCAGCTGCTCGAGGGCCGCTTTCCCGAGCGTGTCGTCGAAAAGGCCGTCGAACGCATGATCCCGCGCGGCCCGCTCGGCCGACGCCAGATGAAGAATCTCCGCGTCTATGCAGGCACGGAACATCCGCATGTCGCCCAGCAGCCCGTTGTCCTCGACGTGGCCAAGCTGAACGCCAAGAACAAGAAGGTTTCGTAAGATGGCTGAGCTTTCCTCGCTCGCAGAACTCGGAACTGCCACCGGTAACACCAACACCCAGCCGGCGGCACCCGTCCATGTCCAGAAGCTCGACAAATCGGGCCGCGCCTATGCCACCGGCAAGCGCAAGAACGCCATCGCGCGCGTCTGGGTGAAGCCCGGCTCCGGCAAGATCGTCGTCAACGACAAGGTGTTCGCCGAATATTTCGCGCGTCCGGTCCTGCAGATGATCCTCAACCAGCCGATCATCGCGGCCAACCGCGCCGGCCAGTACGACATCGTTGCCACCGTCATCGGCGGCGGCCTTTCCGGCCAGGCCGGTGCCGTGCGCCACGGCATCTCCAAGGCGCTGACCTATTACGAGCCGGCGCTGCGCGCCGTACTCAAGAAGGGCGGCTTCCTGACCCGCGACAGCCGCGTCGTCGAGCGCAAGAAGTACGGCAAGGCGAAGGCCCGCCGGAGCTTCCAGTTCTCCAAGCGCTAAGCGCTGCGCAATTACACGCTATCGAAAGGCCGCCTCCGGGCGGCCTTTTCATGAATGGCGGCAACCAATCACCGGCGGCAGGCGCGGCTCGCTCGCATCGTGGCAGACTTCAGGCCTTGATGAAGTCGATAAACGCCCGGAGCGGCGCCGGCACGAGGCGCCGGCCGGGATAATAAAGGAACGGCCCGGAGAAGCTCTGCCACCAGGGTTCAAGCAGCGGCTCGAGCGCCCCGCTCTCGAAATGAGGGCGTAGCCAATCTTCGAACAGGCTGATGATGCCGGTGCCAGCGATGGCTGCATCGACTTTGAGGTCCGTCGCCCCGCCCAGGGTCACGAGAAGCGGCCCCGTCGGGTCGACCCGCACCACCTCGCCGTCGCGCTCGAATTCCCACGGCGGCATCGCACGGCTGGCAAAGCGGCCGCGCAGGCAGGCGTGGCCGAGCAGGTCGCTCGGGTGTTGCGGCCGGCCATGACGATCCAGGTAGGCAGGGCTGGCGGCGGTGGCGAAGCGCTGCACGCGCGGTCCGATCGGCACGGCGATCATGTCCTGCTCCAGCCGCTCGTCGTAGCGGATGCCGGCGTCGCAGCCGGCCGCCAGCACATCGACGAAGCTTTCCTCAGCGATCACCTCCAGCCGGATGCCGGGATAGGCGGCAAGGAACCGCGGGACGATGCTGGGCAGGACCAGCCGCGCCGCGCTGACCGGCACGTTGAGGCGCAACAAGCCCGCCGGCCTGTCGCGAAAGCCGTTCACCACGTCGAGAGCCGACTCCACCTCGGTCAAGGCTGGACCGAGCCGCGCCAGCAGGCCTTCGCCGGCCTCCGTCAGGACGACGCTGCGGGTCGTCCTGTTGAGCAGCCTGACACCGAGCTGCGTCTCCAGACGCCGCACGGCCTCGCTCAACCCCGACGCGCTGCCGCCGCTGGCGCGGGCGCCATCGCGAAAACCCTTGGCGCGCGCTACGGCCACGAAAGCGTTCAGATCCCCGAGATCGATCTTCATTGTTCGTCATTCCGCACAGCCTGTGCGGATTGTACCCAATTATCATTGGATCGGACAGCGTCTATCTGTGCGCCATCCCTGAAGGAGAAAGACCATGTCCAGTATCGACCAGTCCGGCACATTCATCCTCGGCGACCGCAAAGTCAGACGGCTCGGCTACGGCGCCATGCAACTCGCAGGGCCCGGCGTCTTCGGGCCACCAAAGGACCACGACACGGCATTGGCCGTGCTGCGCGAAGCCGTTGCACAAGGCGTCAATCACATCGACACCAGTGACTTCTATGGCCCGCACGTGACTAACCTGTTGATCCGCGAAGCGCTCGCACCCTATCCTGACGACCTCGTTATAGTCACCAAGATCGGCGCCAGGCGCGGCCAGGGCGGATCGTGGCTGCCGGCCTTCTCGGCCCAAGAACTCACCCAGGCGGTGCACGACAATCTGCACAATCTCGGGCTCGACGTGCTGGAGGCGGTCAACCTTCGGATCATGTTCGACGCGCATGGCCCCGCCGGAGGGTCGATCGAGGCGCCGCTTGCGACGCTCGCCGAGCTTCAGCGACAGGGCCTCGTGCGCCACATCGGGCTGAGCAACGTCACCGCTGCGCAGATCGCCGAAGGCCGCAGGATTTGCAAGATCGTCTGCGTGCAGAATCAGTACAATCTGGCGCATCGGGGCGACGATGCCTTGATTGACGATCTCGCCCGCGACGGCATCGCCTATGTGCCGTTCTTCCCGCTTGGCGGCTTCAATCCGTTGCAGTCGTCGACCTTGTCCAAGGTCGCCGCACGCCTCGGCGCCACGCCCATGCAGGTCGCGCTCGCCTGGCTGCTTCGCCGCGCGCCCAACATTCTTCTGATCCCAGGCACGTCTTCCGTCGCGCATCTCAGGGAGAACCTCGCCGCGGGCGATCTCGCGTTGCCCGAAGATGCGATCGAGGAATTGGACAGTATCGCCGGAACTGTCCCCGCTCACGCGTAGCGCGGCAATCGCTCTGGTTCGTGCCCGGCGTTAGTTAATGCTGGCCGTATTCGCCGGCTCGGCCGGGCGCTTCTCACCGGCGTAGGGCACGCGAAAACCGTTCGCCGCCAGCCAACCGATGGCCGCCTTCGGTTCGTCGGTCTGGATGATGGTGGCGCCGCGCTCGACCCAGAAGCCGTAGGTCTCGCGCGGCAGGCTGGCCGCGACCGCCAGCTCGTCGCCGCGACCGCCGGCGAGGAAGCCGCCCGGCTTGTTGACGATGGCATAGGTGTCGGCCCAGATGTGCCAGTCGCCCCTTACCGCCAGCGCGCGCATGCGCGGGCTGAACAGCGGGCCGCCGGTCTCCGTCAGCGTCTCTGATCCCATGCGCCAGTTGATCATCTCGACTGCGCGCATCGGGAAGGCCCGGCTCAGTTCCTCGGCAAACATGGCGTCGCGAACCGCGTCATCGGCGATGATCGGCATGAACTGGAAGCCGCTGCCGATCTCGGCCATGGCAGCCTTGACCCTGGCGATCCTCTCCGCATTCCACAGGTTCTCTTTGACGATCACCTGTTCGGCCATGCCGAGATCGCGGGCGACGGCGACCATGCCGGCGAGGCTTCCGGTGTCGAGCTTGTTGTCGAGGTTGACGAGAATCCTGTCCCTGGTCGCCACCAGCATCTCGCGCAACGTCGAGACCGTCTCGCCCGTAACGGCGCCGGTGCCTTCGATCACCAATCGGCAGGTCTTGAGTTCGGCCAATGTGCGGTTGACCACCTCGCCCTTGCAGGTCGTGGTGCGGTCAAGCCAGCTGTCATGCATGACGACGAATTCTCCGTCCTTCGAGCGCCTGATGTCGACCTCGACGATTTCGGCGCCCATTGCGATCGACGCCTCGACGGCGGCGATCGAGTTTTCGGGATAGAGCGTCTTGCCGGCCTGCATGCCGCCGGCGCGGTGCGCGGCCACCATCACATGGTCGCGCCATTGGTTGGCGTGCTCGAAACGGTCGAGAATCTGCCTGGCGCGCGTTTCACCCGCCAATGCCTGGCCAAGGGAGACCACCAGCGCCGCGGAAAGCAGAAGGCTCAGCCAAATCGTTCGCATGAGACAAGTCGTTCGCACGAGAATCGCTCCGTACCGGGATCGCACCCCGGTTAAGCGATGCCCGTGACAGGCAGGTGAACGAAGCCGGCTTCGCAAACGCAGGAAAATCAGATCAATGCCGGCCGAAGCAGCCGTTGGCGGCTACTTTCGGTTATTTACCAGGCAATCTCCGGGCCGGCCATGCGGGGTTCGCCTGGCGAGCAAGGATTTGTGACCGGATCGAATGGCCGTGATCCTCCGCAGGGGTCGCAATTCTGAGAATTATGTCCAATAAGGTTGCGCGTCGACGCACAGGAGATCGCTTCATGCCGCCAAGGACCATCGATCACGCCTTCACCACCCGCTCCAGGACGGGCGCGTCGTTTGAGCCGACCTATGCCGGCGCGCTGTCGTTCATGCGGCGCAAATATTCGAAGGACGTGAAGGGCGCCGATGTAGTGGTGTGGGGCATTCCCTTCGATGCGGCGGTCACCAATCGGCCGGGCGCTCGTTTCGGACCGCAGGCGATTCGCCGCGCCTCGGCCATCCTCGACAACGATCCGCAATATCCGTTTTCGCGCGACCTGTTCGAACAGCTTGCTGTGATCGACTTTGGCGACTGCCTGCTCGACAGCGGCAATCACCAGAAGACGCCTGCCACGATCGAGCGCGAAGCGGCGAAGATCTTGAAATCCGGCGCCTTTCTGCTTTCACTCGGCGGCGATCATTTCGTCACCTGGCCGCTGCTCAAGGCGCATGCCGCCATCCACGGCCCGCTGGCCCTGGTGCAGTTCGACGCACATCAGGACACCTGGCCCGACGACGGCAAGCGCATCGATCACGGCTCCTTCGTCGGCCGTGCGGTCAAGGAAGGCATCATCGATCCCGACCGCTCGATCCAGATCGGCATCCGAACCCATGCGCCCGACACATTCGGCATCAAGATCCTATATGGCCATGAAGTGGAGGAAATGCGGGCGTCCGACATCGCCTATGCCATCGTCGACCGTACGGGCGGCAAGAAGACCTACGTCACTTTCGACATCGATTGTCTGGATCCGGCTTTTGCGCCCGGCACGGGAACGCCGGTCGCGGGAGGCCCGTCTTCGGCAAAGATCCTGTCGGTGCTGCGCCAGATCAACCAGGTCGATATCGTCGGCGCCGACGTCGTCGAGGTTGCGCCAGCCTATGATCACGCCGATATAACGGCAATTGCCGGCTCGATGGTGGCCATGCACTATCTCGGGCTGCTGGCGGAACGAAAGGCCCGGCTCGAGGACATGAACCAGAGCAACCACAGCGTTGCCGGATTGAATCAGGCAAGCGGCATATAGCTTTGAGATAACAGGAATTTTGGCAGGCAATGAAACCGAAAATCTTCATCGACGGCGAGCACGGCACCACCGGTTTGCAGATAAGGGCGCTGCTTGCCGAGCGCGGCGACCTGGAAATCATCTCCATCCCGGCCGAACGCCGCAAGGAAACGGCAGCGCGCGCCGAGTTCCTCAATGCCGCCGATGTTGCGATCCTCTGCCTACCGGACGCGGCCGCTAAGGAAAGCGTTTCGCTGATCGCCAATGACACCACCAAGGTGATCGACGCCTCGACGGCGCATCGCGTCGCCGAGGGCTGGGAATATGGTTTCGCCGAAATGGAAAAGGAACAGGCGAAGAAGATCGCTTCGGCGAAGCGCGTCGCCAATCCGGGCTGCTGGCCGCAAGGACCGATCGCGACGCTGCGGCCGCTGGTTGCGGCGGGGCTGTTGCCGGCCAATTTTCCGGTCACCGTCAACGGCATTTCCGGCTATTCCGGCGGCGGCCGGCCGATGATCGAGGATTATGTCGCCAAGGGCGAAGATGCGCCGGAATTCCTGCCCTACGGGCTGACGCTGCAGCACAAGCACGTGCCTGAGCTAAGGACCTATGCCAAGCTTTCGCACGATCCGATCATGCAGCCGGCAGTCGGCAATTTCGCGCAAGGCATGATCACCGTGGTGCCGCTGCAACTCGGCGGCCTCGACCATGTGCCGACCGGCGCCGAGCTTCATGCGGCAATCGCCGATCATTTCGCTTCCATCGATGGCGGCGTGGTCGAGGTGGCGCCGTATCTGCATCAGGAACGCATGCCCGACATCGATCCGGAGATCTACAACGGCACCAACCGGATGAAGCTTTATGTCTTTGCCAATGATAACAGGGCGCAGGCGCTGCTGATTGCCGTCTACGACAATCTCGGCAAGGGCGCCTCGGGCGCCGCTGTGCAGAACATGGATCTGATGCTCGGCCTTTGAATGGATGCGCCGAGATTTCCAAAGCGCTGGAAGGTCGGCGCGCCGGAGCTCATTGCCGAAACGTTCGGTAGCCGCATCTGGAAAGTTGTTCGCGAGGACGGCTCACCGGCAATCGTCAAGGATCTAAAGCCTTTCGACGATGTGGAGGACGAGTTGCGTGGCGAGCATTTCCTCACCTGGCGACGCGGCGAAGGCGCGGTGCGGCTGCTCGGCCGCGACGGCCACCGCATGCTGCTCGAATACGCCGGCGAAATCTCGCTGTCACAGATCATTGCGGATCAGGACGACAATGCCGCCACCGCCATCGCGGCCGAGGTGATGGCAAGACTGGTCTCGCCGTCGAAGCACGCCGCCCCGCCGGACCTTCAGCCGTTGCGGAGACGGTTTTCCAGCCTGTTCAAAAAGGCGAAGGCCGATCGCGCCGCCGGCGAAAAGAGCCTGTATGTCGAAGCTGCCGAAATCGCGGAACGGCTGTTGTCCAATCCGCACGACGTACGGCCGCTGCATGGCGACCTGCATCACGACAACATCATGCACGGTCCACGCGGCTGGCTGGCGATCGATCCGAAGGGCGTCCTCGGCGACCTGGGTTTCGACGCCGCCAACATGTTCTACAACCCACTCGACCGAGATGATCTTTGCCTCGATCCGAGGCGGATCGCCCATATGGCGCAAGTCTTTGGCGCCACGCTCGGCCAGACGGGGCCTGCCGTACTGGACCACGCCGTTGCCTATGGCTGCCTGTCGGCTGCATGGCACCATGAAGATCGCAATGCGGTCGACGAAAACCGCGAGCTGGCGATTGCCGCAGCAATCTGGCGGGTGCGGCTCAGCCTCTGAGAGCGATCTCGTGGGGCAGCGGGTAAGCGCCCTTGGTACCGCGCCAATGCGCAGCGGCGAAGCCCAGCAGAACCAGCGCGAATGCCTGATGCGTCAGGGCCATGTGCAGCGGCACCTGCATCAACAGGGTGCCGATGCCGATCGACGCCTGCACCACGACAATCAGGAACAGCAGCGTCGCGCGTCGGGCATGCGTCGTGCCGGGCAGACGCCGGCGTGTCGCGATCATATGCCAGAGCGCGACCGCGAAGATCGTGTAGGCGCCGATCCGGTGGACGAACTGCACTGTCTTCGGATTTTCGAAGAAATTGCGCCACGCCGGCTCGAGCAGCAGCAGGTCGCCAGGGACCAGCTTGCCGTCCATCAGCGGCCAGGTGTTGTAGCTCAAGCCGGCGTCAAGCCCCGCGACCAGCCCGCCGAGATAGATCTGGACCAGCGCCAGCAGTACCAGAATGCCGGCCAGACGTTGCGTCGAGCGGTCGGCGGCAGGTTCCGAGTGCGGCGCCAGCCCACGCGCGACAACCATGGTCGCCGTGAAGATCAGCGCCGCCAGCGTCAGATGCGTCGCCAGCCGGTATTGGCTGACCGAAACCCGGTCAACCAGGCCGGATGCCACCATCCACCAGCCTATCGCGCCCTGCAGCCCGCCGAGCAGGAGGATGCCCGACAATCTCGTGCCGAGGCCCCGCTCAATGCGGCGCGTCACCCAGAAGAACAGCAGCGGCAGGGCGAAGACCGCGCCGACACTACGTGCCAGGATACGATGCACCCATTCCCACCAGAAGATCGACTTGAACGCCACGATGCTCATGCCCTTGTTGAGTTCGGCATATTGCGGGATCTGCTGGTAGCGCAGGAACTCCTCCTGCCACTCGGAATCGTTGAGCGGCGGGATGACGCCGTGAATCGGCTCCCATTCGGTGATCGACAGGCCGGAATCGGTGAGCCTCGTAGCGCCGCCGACCACCACCAGCGCAAACAGCACGAGCAGCACGACATAGAGCCAACCGCGCACCAGTGCACGATTGCGAACGTCTCGATCGCGGGCGGCGAAGGGCGCGTCGTCGGATATGGCAGCAGCCATGGGTTTGTCCCGGCAGTTGAAGTCGCGGATTGGTGAACCATCGCAACCCGGCTTGCAAGGCCGGGCGACGCGGCACGCCGTCGCGCCGTTTCTGGCGGGTTGCGCGCATTCGCCGTTCGGCCTAAGCGATAGCGATCAACGAGATCGCGCCATGCCCATTCGCCTGAAAAAGCTGATCGGAAGCTTCCTGCTGGTAGTGCTGGTCGTCGTCTATGCGCTGGTCGCCTCGATCGTCGCGGTCGCCCAACTGTCGCAGTCCGGGCCGCTGGCGCACTTCATCTTCTTCCTGCTGAGCGGGCTTTTGTGGGTGCTGCCGGCGATGGGCATCATCAAGTGGCTGATCCTCGAGCCGCGGCCGAAGGGCCGAGGCAACAGTTAAATCGTCACCACCGTCTTGCCAGCATTGGCCAGCGGCGTCGTCACGCCCGACAACATGGTTCGGATGTGGGCGATGCTCTGATAGCGGCCGTTGACTGAAATGCGCGGCAGGGCATGCAGGAACCCGGCATGCTCGGCGCGCAGTACGCCGTGGCGGGTCGTCACCGCCGACGCATAGCCGGCATCGCGGACAAGGCCCACTTCGCGGCGGCCGACTGCGCTGGCATGACCGTAGGGATAGGCGAAATGGCGCGGCTCCTCGCCGAGTTTGGCCTGCAATATGCGCTTGACGTCGCCGATCTCATGCCGCGCGTCGCTCTCGGAAAGCCGCTTCAGATTGCAATGATTGACGCTATGCGCGCCGATCGTCACCAGCGGGTGTCCGGCCATGGTGCGGATCTCGTCCCAGTTCATCAGCGTGCTCGGGCGCGGACCGCCCAACTCGATGCCGTTCGAGCGCGCCAGATCGCGCAACACCGCACGCTGGTCCTGCTCGTGCACCTTCAGCGTCAGATAGGCGTGCAGGCGCGCATTGGCCTGGACTTTTTTTCCCCGATTCGAGCAGTCGATCGTCACCGGGCCGTCCGGCGTCGCCAGCGTCAGGCGATCGCGCGCATTGACGATATCCTCAACCACGTCCCACCACAGATCGGCAGCGCCGTCGATCAGTCCCGGCGCGACGTAGATGGTGATCGGCGCGCCGTGCTTCTCCAGCACCGGCAGCGCCTCGGTCATGTTGTCTCGATAGGCGTCGTCGGCGGTGATCGTCGCGAACTGGCCGTCCTTGTCGCCGGCCTTGATGCGCTCGATCGCCTCGTCCAGCGTGACGAACCTGTAGCCGTTCGCCTTCATGTCGGCGATCACGATATCGAGGAACCCAGGCGCGATGTTCAAGTGTCGGTTGACGCCATTCGGCTTTTCCGGCGTCGCGGTGACCCGATGGAGCATCAGGATGACGCCAACGCCGCCGATAAACGGCTTGGCCAGCGGCGCGAGACCGGAATAGCGGGCGAGATTGAGCGCCAGTTTGCGAATTGCCTCGCCCCCGTCGATCATTCATTCACCTTTTGCGCCTAAGCTCATCAAGCATGGAATGCGCCTGCGCGGACCCCCAATCGCGACGAATACGCCCTAAGGATTGAGGTATGGTTGACGCCACCGCGTCATTTGACGGCAATCAGCTGGCAAGCAACGAGGCGTCGCCGTATGCCTTGCCGGCCGGCAAAGCCGGCTTATCGATCTCGGTTGCCGATAGTGCGGCGCTGGCGGCGTACGCCGAATTCTGCCGTTCGGCGCTTTTTGCCCCGCCGCAGAGCGCAGGCTGGATCCTGAACTGGGCCGCACATACCGGCGCCGACGTCGTCGTTGCGACGCTGCGCGCCGACAACAGGCCGGTTTTCTCGTTAGCGCTGGAGGTCACTCGCAGTGGAGCGTTCCGCGTCGCCCGGTTCATGGGCGGCCGCCATGCCAACGGCAATTTTGCCGCCGCCGACCCGCAATGGCTGGCGAGTGCCGATAGCGCGGCGATCCGCGCTATGCTGGCTGCGATTGGCAAGGCGCGGCGTGATATCGATCTTGTCGCGCTAGAGCGGCTGCTGCCCGATCTCGACGGCGTTGCCAACCCGCTCTCCGCCTTGCCGCATTTTTCGAGCCCCAATCTGTCTCTGGCCGCCGGCCTAGCAGGAGGGTTTGATTCATTGCTCATCCGCGTGAGCGGCAAGCGCAGGCGCAAGAAGCATCGCTCGCAGGCGCGCAAATTCGGGGCCGTCGGCAGCCATTGCCGCATCGAGGCGAGGACTGCGGACGAGGTGAACAGGCTGCTCGATGCCTTTTTCGAGATGAAGGAATTCCGCTTCCGCAAGATGGGCATCGCCAATGTTTTCGGTGAGGCGGAGGTGCGCGCTTTTTTTCGCTCGCTGTTTACCGACGCGCTCCAAGAGGAAGATCCGTCCTTCGTGCTGCATGGGCTGGAAGTCGCCGGCAAGCTTCGTGCGGTCACCGGATCGAGCCGCTCGGGCAAGCGGCTGATCTGCGAATTCGGGGCGATCGCCGAGGACGAACTCGCACACACCAGCCCCGGCGACTTCCTGTTCTTCGAGAACATCCAGGAAGCCTGCGAGGCAGGTTTTGAAATCTATGATTTCTCGGTCGGTGACGAACCCTACAAGCGATTGTGGTGCGATGTCGAAACGCAACATTTCGAGGCGCTGGTTCCGCTGACGCTGAAAGGTCGCGCGCTGGCGCTTGCGCTCAGGCACGGCGCAAGCCTGAAAGCATTCATCAAGCACAGCCCAATGGTCTGGAAGCTGACCAAGCTGCTGCGCCGCAAGGCCGTGGGCCAGACAGCACCGGCCGCAGGCGAAGACGACAGCTGATTTCAATTTGAGAAAAATGCCTCAGGCCGCCGAGCGCCGTCCCGGCATTGGCCCCGGCGCCACATGGCCGATTGGCGTGACCAGCGTTAGGTCGGGATAACCGCTCTCGATGAGCGCGACTGCGGCTTGCGTCACCTGGTCGTCCGGCTCAAGCATGGAGAGCAGCACCTCGGTGCCCTCGCCCACCAGGCGGCTGATGCCTTGCGCGTCGGCCGGCCCGCATTCGACCACAACCAGATCATAGGCCGTGGTTAGCGACTGCATGATGATCGGCAGCCGGTCGGCGGCGCGCATGGCACGGACCGGATCGGCTGTGCCGACGGGAATCACGTGGCAATCCGAATAAAGATCGGGGTGGATCACATCGCTGAACTGCGCTTGCGAGGCGAGCAGATCGGTGATGCCCGGAAACAGCCCGCTGTCCAGCATCGGCCGCGAGGCAGCACCCGAAGCGGTGAGATCAAGCAGCAGCACGCGTAGCCCGGCGTCGGAGACTGCGCGCGCCACCAGCACCGCCGAGGCAGCCGCCTCGTCGCCTTCCGGTGACACGAATATGGCCCGGGCTGCACCGGTGGCGATCAGTTTTTCCGCGGCCTTGTCGATGTCGATCTCGCCGAGGATAGAACGTGCCGGTTCAATGTCTCCAGCAGCCATTTCAGAGTACTCCGGTTCGATTTTCTCGGCAGCCGCTTCCGCCACCGCGACGGGTTCCGGCTCCACTTTGGTTTCAATGATGCTGTCGTCGTCGATCTCGGCGACTGCCGGTTCGGACCGCGCAACCGGCGGGTCGGGCTCGGCCGATGCGCGTTCGGCCTGGACAGCCGGCATCGCAACCTGCTCGATGTGTTCGAAATGGGCACCGGCGGCCGGACGCATGGCACGGCCGGAAAACAGTTCCTGCAGCAACGTGACGATCGCCATGATGAGCAACGAGCCGACAAAGGCCGCGCCGACAATCGGACCAATCTTGGGGAAATAGGGTTCGGTCGGCGCCCGGGCCTCCGAAAATAGGCGAGCGTCAACAGGTAGGTAGTTGCGATCCTTGCGTGCGGCCGCCTGGAGATAGCTGGACGAGTAGAGATCGAGTTGCTGGCGCTTGGTCGCGGCATCGCGCTGCAGCGCATCGAGTTCCACCTGCTCTTCGCCGGCGCGGGCGGACGCCGCCTTCAGCGTGTTGACGTCGGCCACGAGTTGAGCCTCGCGCGCCTTTGCCGTCTCGGCCTGCGCCATCAGACCCTTCATGATCTTTTCCGCTTCGTTGCGGATCTGGCGGTCGAGATCGGCGAGTTGCGACCTCAGCGCCCGGATGCGCGGATGGTTGTCGAGCAAGGTGGTGGAAAGGTCGGCGATGTTGTTCTTGAGTTCGACTTGGCGCTCGCGCAGGCGCTGGATCAGTTCGGACGACAACACCTCCGGAACGGCATCCAGTGAGCCGCCACTGCGCAATGCCCTGCGCACGCTGTCGGCGGTCGCTTCCGCTGAAGCGCGGTTGGCGCGCACCCGTGACAATTCGCTCGACAATTCGGACAGCTGCTGGGTGGCAAGCACCGAATTGTTGCCGCCCATCAAAAGATCGGACTGGGCACGGAATGCGGCAACCTTGGCTTCCGCCTCCTTCACCCGATTCTGCAGATCCGCGATTTCCGGCGCCAGAAAGTCGGTGGCGGCGGAATTCGATTCGAGCTTGGCGTTGCCCTTGGAGGCGATATAGGCGTTTGCAATCGCGTTCGGGATCGCGGCGGCAAGCTGTGGATCCTCTGACGAGAACTCGATTGCGATCGCACGGGTTTTTTCGACGCCATAGACGTTGAGCTTCTCATGCATTGCGTCCAGCACGCGCTCTTCCAGCGGGATCTCGAAGGGATCGCTTTTCAAGCCAACGAGGACAAGGGCGCGGCTCAGCGCCGACATCTTCAGCGCCTCGTCGAATTCGGGCAATTTCGCCAGGTTGAGCTTCGCCGCTACCTGTTTGAGGATGTCGGGGGACGAGATGATCTGGACCTCGGTGGCCACAGCCTCTTCGTCGGGAATCGACCGCTCGTTGCCGTTGGCCCCGGCTGGCCGCGTGAACTCCGATTCTCGAGGCCCGATCTCCAGCTTGGCTGCCGCCTTGTATTCGGGCGTTGCAAGCCAGGCGAGCGCAAAGGCCAGGCCGGTTACAACCAGCGCGACGACAAGGATGCGCAACCAGTTTCGCGCCAGGCTGGCGAAAAGCTGCCTGAGATCGATGTCGACATCTGCGGCCGCGGATTGAACGGACATGCATCCCTGCTCCGGTACTGAGTCAGCATGCACCGTAAACAACTATGGTAACTCAGCCGTTAATATCGCGGTAAGAACCTGTTAGGCTCTACTAACAAGCCGCAAACAAGAGGCTGAAAACGATCTGCATTTGTCGATCCGGCCCGTACCGGCCGCGCGCCTTTACCGGCCATTAACCCTAACAGGACGATAACCGAGCTCGATCGTTAAGGTTTGCCGCAGAGTCGCCGGCTATTCAAAGGTACGTGTCCGCTCATGAAAAGCATTGCTCCCCTTTTCCGCGCGCTGCTTGCCGTATCGATGCTTTCGGGCTGCTCCAGCTACCGGCCGACGCCGGCCGCATTCCATGAAGTTCTCGACCAGCCCTATCGCCTCGGCGCCGGCGACCGCGTCCGCGTCACAGTGTTCGAGCAGGAAGGATTGACCAACACCTACAGTGTCGACCAATCCGGCTATCTCTCGCTGCCGCTCGTCGGCAACGTGCCGGCGCGCGGCCACACCGCCCAGCAGCTCGAGGGCGAGATCGCCGAGAAACTGCGCCAGGGCTATTTGCGGGATCCTGACGTTTCTGTCGAAATCGATCGCTACCGACCGATCTTCGTCATGGGTGAAGTGGGTGCGGCGGGCCAGTATTCCTATGTTCCGGGCCTGACCGTGCAGAAGGCCGTCGCCATCGCCGGCGGGTTCACGCCACGCGCCAACCAGGAGAGCGTCGACATTACCCGCGACATCAACGGCAAGGTGATAACCGGACGCGTGGTGACCTCCGACCCGCTACTGCCCGGCGATACAGTCTATGTTCGCGAACGCCTGTTTTGATGTGCTGACCAAGTGGCGGACACACTCAGGATCGTCCACTGCTTTCGCTCACCGGTCGGAGGCATCTTCCGGCATGTGCGCGACCTGACCGAGGCTCAGGTCGCCGCCGGCCATGCCGTCGGCATCGTCTGCGATTCGACGACGGGCGGCGATTTCGAGGAACGGCTGTTCGAACAGATGAAGGGCAGCCTGGCGCTCGGCATTCACCGCACGCCGATGCAGCGGCATGTCGGGCCAGGCGATCTCGCCTCGGCCCGGCGCACCTATAGGATCATAAAAGAATTGCGGCCGGACGTGCTGCACGGGCATGGCGCCAAAGGTGGCGCCTATGCCCGTCTGTTCGGCTCATTGTTGCGGGTATCCAGGTCTCGCGTAGCCCGCCTTTATTCGCCGCATGGCGGCTCGCTTCACTATGACGAGACGACCGCCATGGGGAAGCTGTTCTTCGCGCTCGAGCGCTTCATGGCTCGCTTCACCGATTGCCTGCTGTTTGTTTCCGATTATGAGCGACGGACTTATCGCAGGAAGGTCGGCGAGCCGCCTATTCCGAACGCTCTCGTCCACAACGGCCTGCGCGCCGCAGAGTTCGAGCCGGTGCGGACCGAGCACAATGCGGTTGACCTCCTCTACATCGGCATGATGCGAGACCTCAAAGGCCCCGACATCTTCATCGATGCGCTGGGGCTTGCCGCAACACGGCTCGGCCACCCATTGAAGGCGCTGATGGTCGGCGACGGCGACGACCTGCCGCGCTATCGCGCCCAGGTGAGTCAGCGCGGCCTGGACGTCGGCTTCCTGGCGCCGATGCCGGCCAGGCTGGCCTTCACGCTGGCCAAGCTGGTCGTCGTTCCATCGCGCGCGGAAGCCATGCCCTATATCGTTCTGGAAGCGCTCGCCGCCGGCAAGCCGATCATCGCGACGTCGGTCGGCGGCATACCGGAAATCTTCGACACCAGCTCGCCTGCCCTGATCCGGCCCGACCCGCGCGAACTTGGCGACAAGATAAGCGCCGCATTGGCCGATCTCGACGCCTACAAGGGCCTGATGCCCGGCATCGCCGACCTCAAGGCACGATTCGGCGCCGATGTAATGGCCGCTGAAATCGAAAAGGCTTATTTCGCCGCGCAAAAAAAATAGGGCAACGGGTTCCACCGGGCTGCACCTGGTGAAAGCGTCTCCAAAGCCATCTGTTGTTTCAAGGGTTTCTTAGCTCTCTTTTGCTATTCACCTGAGGGAAACCTGCGGACACCCCATGAACGAAATCGACCCCGCGCGCCGTTTTTCGCTAGACGCGGTGCGCAAATTCAACGCCCCTGCCGAGAACAACACGGCCGGCGGCATGAACGACGTCGCCCGCCAGGTCGCCTCGCAATACCGGCGCGATACGATGTCGCCGATCATGGTGAGCGGCGTGCTGCGCATGGTGGAATTCGCGCTGCTGTTGGTGTCAGGTCTTGCCGTCTATTTCTACTACGTCGGCTTTTTCAACTATCTTGCCTGGCAATACTCCCTGACGATCGCCGCCACCTCGTTCCTCGCGGTCGTTCTGCTCGACGTCACCGACTGCTACCAGATCGTCGCGCTAATGCGGCCGATCGCCAATTTTGGCCGGCTCCTGCTGGTCTGGGCCGGAACGTTCGCCTTGATGGCGCTCACCGCCTTCACCATGAAAATGTCGGAAGACTATTCGCGCCTGCTCTTCGGCACGTGGTTTGTTGTTGGCTTCGTGCTGATCCTGGGTCTCCGCCTGGTGATGTCGAAGCTGATCCGGCGCTGGGCGCGCGATGGGCGGATGGAGCGCCGCGCCGTCATCGTCGGTGGCGGCAAGGCGGCGGAGGTACTGATTCGCTCGGTCGAAAGGCAGCCCTACAACGACATCCGCATCTGCGGCATCTTCGACGACCGCGGCGATAAGCGGTCGCCGCCGGTTGTCGCCGGTTATCCCAAGCTCGGCACAATTTCCGAACTCATCGAATTTGCCCGCATCGCGCGCATCGACATGCTGATCGTATCACTGCCGCTGACCGCCGAATCGCGCGTGCTGCAGTTATTGAAGAAGCTATGGGTGCTACCGGTCGACATCCGGTTGTCGGCGCATTCGAACGCGCTGCAGTTCAGGCCGCGCGCCTATTCCTACATCGGCTCGGTGCCGATGCTCGATATCTTCGACAAGCCGATCAACGACTGGGATTCGGTCGCCAAGCGCGCCTTCGACATCGTCTTTTCGATCATCGGCATCATCGTGTTCTCGCCGGTGATGCTGGCGACCGCAATCGCGATCAAACTCGACAGCAAGGGGCCGGTGCTTTTCCACCAGAAGCGGCACGGCTTCAACAACGAGATCATCGAGGTCTATAAGTTCCGGTCGATGTACACCGACAAGGCGGACCCGACGGCGAAGCAGACCGTGACAAAGAACGATCCGCGGGTCACCCGCGTCGGCCGCTTCATCCGCAAGACCTCGATCGACGAATTGCCACAGTTCTTCAATTCGCTGTTCGGGTCGCTGTCGCTGGTGGGTCCGCGCCCGCACGCCATTGCCGCGCAGTCGCACAACCTCCTCTACAATGAGGTGGTCGACGGCTATTTCGCCCGTCACAAGGTCAAGCCCGGTGTGACCGGCTGGGCGCAGATCAATGGCTGGCGCGGCGAGATGGACACCAACGAGAAGATTCGCATGCGGACGGAATACGACCTGTATTACATCGAGAACTGGTCGCTCCTGTTCGACCTCAAAATCCTGTTCCTGACGCCGATCCGCCTGCTCAACACGGAAAACGCATATTGAGCGCGACGGCCTATGAATTGCCGGCGGCGGCGGTCAACGCCAAGCTGATCGCACTGATTGCGTCGGGGGCGGTTTTCCTCGGCGTCTTCCTGTCCGGCTTCGTCATTGCCGAGCCGGCGCCGTACGACGTCTATATGATCGGGCTGATCGTGGTGTGGCCCTTGTTCGGAATGCGCATACAGCGCGCGGGGGTACCGCTTCTGGTGCTGCTGTTGATCATGAACATCGGCGGCATGATCTCGATGACGCAGATGTCGGACCTCGCCGGCACGCCGCTCTATCTCGCCGTCTCGCTGTTCCTGGCCTTAACCGCGGTTTTCTTCGCTTCGGTAACGGCGGTCCGGCCCAGTCTCTATCGGGTGATCTTCGTCGCCTATGTGGTGTCGGCGGTGCTGACTTCGCTGGTCGGCATAGCCGGCTATTTCCATGCCTTTCCGGGAGCCGAGATCTTCACCAAATACGACCGCGCCGCCGGCGCCTTCCAGGACCCGAACGTGTTCGGGCCTTTCCTGGTGCTGCCGGGCATCTACCTGCTCTACCTGCTGCTGACCGGCTCCGTCGCGCGCATGCCTCTATTGGCTGTGCCGCTGCTGATCATCACCGCTGGCATCTTCTTTTCCTTTTCGCGCGGCGCCTGGGGCATGTTCGCCGTTTCGGCGATCCTGCTGACCGGTGCCTTGTTCCTGCAGAGCGCCAGCGGCAAGTTCCGGCTGCGCGTGGTCGTCATGACCATCGCCGCCGTCGGACTGCTGGTCATCGCAATGATCGTCATCCTGCAACTGCCGGGCGTCGCCGAGATGTTCTCGAACCGCGCACAGCTTGAACAAAGCTACGACACCGCCCGCCTCGGCCGCTTCGCCCGCTACACGATCGGCTTTCAGATGGCACTGGAGCATCCGTTCGGCATCGGACCGCTCGTCTTCGGCAAGATGTTCGGCGAGGACACGCACGACATCTGGCTGAAGATGCTGATGGATTACGGCTGGCTCGGCTTCGTGTCGTTCCTGACGCTGACGTGCTGGACGATCGCCGCCGGCTTCCGCATTCTGCTGCGCGACCGGCCGTGGCAGCCTTATCTTCTATGCGCCTACGTCGCCTTCATCGGCAATATCGGGCTCGGCACCTTCATCGACATCGACCACTGGCGCCATGTCTACCTGCTGCTTGGCTTGATCTGGGGTGCCATCGCGCTCGAATACCGCCACCAGTGGCAGCTGCGGGCGGCGCAGCGACCGGCAATGCCCGTTGCTGTTGCTTCAGGCAGGACAGCAACCGAATTCGGTTGACCGGAGCCGGTCTATCACGATACATCGCGACCGGTCCGGAGTGTAGCGCAGCCCGGTAGCGCACTTGACTGGGGGTCAAGGGGTCGTCGGTTCGAATCCGGCCACTCCGACCATTAAAATCCAAAGGCTTAGCCAGTTTTCCCCCAAACTGGCTGTACAGACATAACCGCACTGCAGCCAGCGCAACATACGCAGGCGCGTGATCTCATCGAGGAATCGATCACGCATCACTCGTGCGCGAGGCACGGAGGCTGGCGTCTAGCCAGAAGCCCACCGAGAAACCGCGCCGCAATAGGTAGGTAAGCTTTGCTGCGTACGCCAACCTTTATCGTGAGCCCGTATTCCAGCTTCAATAAGAAAAGGTCCCGCCGCACATGCCAGAACGGCGGGACTCGATCAGGCGCCTTGCATCAGGCAGGGGTGACTCGGGGGTTTGGGCATGCCCGGTGCGCGCGGATCGTAGTGAACCCTAGGCCCATCCGCTGCAATGCGTCCACCAACCGTCGGTTGGAAAGAACTAAATCAATCCCGATGGCTGGCCTGGCCTGAACAGGCGTGCTCAAGGCTCAGTTTCTTCCCGCGGAAGAGCTTTTTGGTCAGGACAATCAGGATAGGGCAATTCTTCACACGGAGAGGGCCTGTGGCCAACTCTGCCATAATGTTCCGCGAGTTTTGCGAAACCGTAGGCGAAGGCGAAGAGAAGCGCGAGGATAACCGCTATTCGGACGGCCATACCGTATTGTAGCAGGATCCTCGCATTGGAGCGCGCGGCGTTTTGGTACGTTTGAATGTTGAGTTCGAAAAAGGTTGGCTTTATTTGAATTGCCGTCGTCCGCAGTTGTAAGGGCGAGCGGACGCTACGAAGATGCCACGCGCTTTCGCCCTTAGGGGAGAGATGCAATGTCGCTTCAAGGGGTTGCCTGTCCTGCCGAGCTGACCATGTTGACCAAGGCACTTGATGCCCGATGCCGTGAACTAGGCCTCGCTGACGGCGATCCAGGCAGAGAAGTGCTCGGCCGCAGGGTGATGGATTTGTTCGAAAGTGGTCAGCTCAGCGCCGAAGACCTGAGACTGGCTCTGAGCGGCGAGATCTTTAACGCCAAAAATCCTCCGGCCGGAGCCAGTGGGCTTTGATACGGCAAGCGGCTATCCGCGCAGCCATTTGAATTACTGGGCCAGCGTGTGAATAAATGTGATTTGGCCGTCGGTGCCAGACGGGCTAAGTTTGCCCATCGAACGAACGAGGAGAATGATCATGAAGACATTCCTCGCAATAGCCGCGGCACTGACCATGTCCATATCAGTTGCCTCTGCGGATTGCCCCGCGCATTCAAAGGTCCAGGCATCGGTCGACACGCAGACGACAGCGAGCGTCGAGAAGGCCGATATGTCGACTGTCACGGACGCTCAGACGATCAAGAAAGAAGAGCCACAGAAGACCGAGTAGCGGTAACGCTCAGCGGATCCCACGACCGGGATAAATGGCTACTGGCACACATCCACCCACTCGGCGTCGACAAGTTCGGCCAGGCGTTGCGGGCTGAGCCGTACGGCGGCATTCGTCGCGCCTGCCGCCGGGACGACCTCGTCAAAGGCGCGCAGCGAGATGTCGCAGTAGACCGGGAGCGGCGCCGGTAGGCCGAACGGGCACACCCCACCGACGGGATGATCGGTCGCGGCGAGCACCTGCTCGGCGTCCAGCATTCGCGCCTTGCCACCAAACCGGTCCTTGAATTTGCGATTGTCCAGCCTGGAGATCCCGCTGGCCACGATCAGCATCGTCTGGTCGCCGGCGCGCAAGCAGATCGTCTTGGCAATCTGCGCCGGCGCTACGCCATGCGCTTCGGCGGCCAAAGGCACCGTCGCCGAGCTTGCCTCCGTGACGATGACATCAATTTCGGGCGCGTGTGCGGCGAAAAAGGCGCGAACGGATTCGAGGCTCATCTCCGGCAATTTCCGTCTGGCGTCACCGTGGCCGCCGGCAAGTCCACTACCTGGCCGAAAAAAACGAAGCCCGCCAGGGCGACCCATGGCGAGCTCGTGGAATAAAAGCATGACACGTCGCTACGACACGGATCGCCTTTTGGCAGGCAACACGGCTTCGTCAAACAGAGCGCTTTCAGGAAGTTGAAGCGCGGAGGCAATACGCCGACGTTTCGAGGGATCGGCATCCTTGCCGCTTTCAATGTCGGCAATCTCATAGGCTGCCAGCCCGCACGCCAGGGACAGCTCTTCGATGCTGTATCCACGGGCTTCCCGGGCGGTTCGGACGGCACTGCGTTCAGGCGTAACCGCGCTCGCCGCCAGTTCGGAGTAAGGTTCGCGTTTTGCTATTTGGGGCATTGGCAACTCCGTGGGATGAAAGAGTTAGATCAAATCATGTTGTTGCCTGAGACGATCGGGAGAATGCCCGCTCGCCGGTGATTTGCCAAGCATCAAAGATAGCGTCACGGCATCGTGAACCGACGCCGGAATGGATGGCGGATGCCGGCGCGCCGGCATCTGGCCGGATCCTCAGCAGACACAGTTCGGAAACAAAATTCTACAGGCCGGAAAAACGGCCGAAAAACTCCAAGGCGATAGTCCCAACCGCACCGATTGGGTCACCGACCTGAATCAGTGACGCTCAATTTCCGCTTGCGCAAAAAGGAAACGATGTCATGAACAAGCCTCTTCTCTCCGCCCTTGGACTTGCAATCGCACTTGCCCTCTCGATGCCGATCATCGGCGCAAGCAACGCGAATGCAACGACGATGCACACCACCGTCAAGAAGCATCACCGCCATCACTACCATCACCGCGTCCACCACTACCGCCACCATCACAAGAAGGTTGTCGCGAAGAAGTACTGAAAACACCCTCGGGCGAACAACCCGCAATCAGGCGTTCTGGTGCTTGATCAAGGGCGGCGCGCTTGCCGGGCTTTCCGTGTCGGCGAAAAATGGCGGCGGTCCGCTGACCACCGCCATTTGCTTATCTCAACGTGCCGATCTTGAACGCGCCCGCGGTGCTTGTTGCTGCCGGCCGCCGAGGAACAGACTGGCGACGAGCCCGACCAGAACCAGTCCGACAGCGGCCGCCGTCGCCGGGTGATCTCGGGCGGTCTTCTCGATCGCCCGGCCTTGCCTTCTGATTGCCGGCAAAGCGTCGCCGAGGCGCTCAGTGATATCCGAATAATAATCCGATGCGGTATCGCGCCCGTCTTCGTAAAAGGCGCCGCCCCGCTTTAACACGGCTTTCTTCAAGGTGGCCAGTTCCCTGGTCAGGGCCGCGACCTGCTTGTTCAGATCGGTGTCGGAGATGCTCGAAAGCGATGGCATGACGTGCTTCCTTCATATGTAGAAGGAAGCCTAACGCATGACCCTGAAGACCGTTCCGGTCAGCCCGGCGGGCTCTAGCGAACCTGATCGAGCAGGCGCTTGCATTCCAGGAGGTCGAACAGCGCCTCCTGCAGCAATGCGCGATTGTCACGGGAAAGCTTTGACGTGTCCGGCGGAACCGGACCTTCCTCGTCGGTCTTGCCGATGCCGAAAAAACGACGGCTGGGTTTCACCCTCGGTTGGCCGACCAGCATTTCGTCGTCCGGGCCGCGCGGCTGCGCCGCTTGCGTCAGCGGTACCGTGTCAGCCTGTCGGCGCTGCGAGATCGCCTCGACCGCCGCCATGTCGCCACTGCCGACGGCGATCAGAAACTGGTTGCCGTTCTCGCGCAACAGCTTCTGCACGCCCTTGATCGTATAGCCCTGGTCGTAGAGCATATGACGAATACCCTTGATCAGTTCGACGTCCTGCGGACGGTAGTAGCGGCGGCCGCCGCCGCGCTTCATCGGCTTGATCTGGTTGAAACGCGTCTCCCAGAAGCGCAGCACGTGCTGCGGCAAATCCAGATCCTCCGCGACCTCGCTGATGGTGCGGAAAGCATCAGGGCTCTTGTCCATGGGCGAATCCTCACGCTAGAGCATGATCGCGAAAGGCGGGAACCGGGTTCGGGCGACATCACACTTAACAAGGAGAGCAGCTTTCCGTCCCGCCGGAACGGATCACACCCAAATACCGATCCGGCGTACCGAATCGCATCTTATTTCAGCGGTTTATGAAACAATATTCAAGCCCGGCGCAAAAGCAGGGTTCGCTTTTCAACCGAAGCCTGGAGCATGATTCTTGGCAAAGGGGGATTGGGCGGCTACTTGCTGCCCTTGACTTTGCTGTTTTGATGGGAGCGCAGGATACGGTTCTTCAGCACGTTCGACGACTTGAAGGTCATCACCCGGCGCGGCAGGATCGGCACTTCCTCGCCGGTCTTGGGATTGCGCCCGATGCGCTCGTTTTTGGAGCGCACGTGGAAGGTCGCGAAGGACGACAGCTTCACCGTCTCGCCGCGAACGATCGCCTCGCAGATCTCATTCAGCACCGCCTCGACAAGCTCAGCCGATTCAGTACGCGACAGCCCAACCTTGCGGTAAACGGCTTCGGCGAGGTCGGCGCGCGTAAGTGTCTTTCCCCCCATACGAACCGTCCCATCAGCTCAAAAACATAAATCGATACAAGCAACGGCAGAACCTAAGTAATTGATCCGTCAAGGTCAAGGACCCGAACCCGATAGTTCGGCACTTACCAGCGGAGCAGGACCGCGCCCCAGGTGAAGCCGCCGCCCATCGCCTCAAGCAGTACCAGGTCACCCGTTTTGATGCGACCGTCGGCGACGGCCGCGGACAGTGCCAGCGGCACGGAAGCAGCGGAGGTATTACCGTGCAGATCGACGGTCACAACCACCTTCCGCTCCTCTATCCCGAGCTTTTTGGCCGAAGCGTCAATAATTCGTTTATTGGCTTGATGCGGCACGAACCAGTCGAGATCGGCGGCGCTGATGCCGGCCTGTGCGAACGTCGCCTCGATGACGTCGGTGATCATGCCGACCGCATGCTTGAACACTTCGCGGCCTTCCATCCTGAGGTGCCCGACCGTTCCGGTGGTCGACGGCCCACCGTCGACGAAAAGCTTGTCCTTGTGGATGCCGTCGGAGCGCAGGCTGGCCGCCAGAACGCCTCGGTCGGCGATGCCGCCTGCTCCCGTGCCTGCTTCCAGCACCATCGCGCCGGCGCCGTCGCCGAACAAAACGCAGGTCGAGCGGTCGTTCCAGTCGAGAATGCGCGAAAATGTTTCCGAGCCGATCACCAGCACCCGTCTGGCCAAGCCGCCGCGGATATAGAGGTCGGCGGTCGTCACTGCATAGACGAAGCCGGAGCAAACCGCCTGCAGGTCAAAGGCAAAACCGTGGTGCATGCCGAGCCGGTTCTGGATCTCGACCGCGGTCGCGGGAAAGGTGTTGTTGGGCGTCGAGGTCGCCAGCACGATCAGGTCGATGTCGTCCGCCATCAGGCCGGCGCTGTCGAGGGCTGCGCGCGCCGCCGCCTCGCCCAGCGAGGCCGTCGTCTCGTCGTCGGCCGCGATGTGGCGCTGGCGAATACCGGTGCGCTGGACGATCCACTCGTCCGATGTCTCGACCATGCCTTCGAAATCGGCATTCTTCATAATGCGGCGGGGCAGCGCGGCGCCCGTGCCGCGCACGACTGATCTGATCAATGCTCTTTCCTATTCCTTTGCGTCGATGACGACGTCGGATTTCCGGATTGTCTGGGCATTCGGATTGCGGGCATGGAACAGGTCGAGATCGGCTTCAATGCGGTCAAGCAGATTGTTGCGTACCATGTCGTAGCCAAGCTCGATCGCCGCCGCAAAGCCATCCGAATCAGCCCCGCCATGGCTTTTCACCACGATGCCGTTCAACCCGAGGAAGACGCCGCCATTGGAGCGGCCGACATCCATCTTCTCGCGCAGGCGATTGAAGGCGGTCTTCGCGAAGATATAGCCGATCCTGGCCATCAGCGTCCGGTTCATCGCCGCGCGCAGATAGCCGGCGATCTGCCTGACCGTGCCTTCCGCCGTCTTCAGCGCGATGTTGCCGGCAAATCCTTCGGTAACGACGACGTCGACACTGCCCTTGCCGATGTCGTCACCCTCGACAAAGCCATGGTAGTTCATCGAGGCCATGTTGGCCTCGCGAAGCATGCGGCCCGCCTCCTTGACCTCCTCCTGACCCTTGATCTCCTCGACGCCGACATTGAGCAGGCCGACGCTCGGCCGTTCGATGCCGAAAACCGAGCGCGCCATGCCGGTGCCCAGAATGGCAAAATCAACCAGTTGATGCGCATCCGCGCCGATAGTGGCGCCGACGTCCAGCACCACGCTTTCGCCGCGCAATGTCGGCCAGAGCGCTGCGATTGCCGGGCGATCGATGGTCGCCATGGTGCGAAGGCAGAACCTGGACATTGCCATCAGCGCCCCGGTATTGCCGGCTGAGATGCAGGCGTCGGCAGTGCCTGCCTTGACCGCCTCGACGGCCTTCCACATCGATGATTTCCAGCGACCATGGCGCAGCGCCTGGCTCGGCTTGTCGTCCATCCGGACTGCGATCTCGCAGTGGATGAACTCGCTCACGTCCGCCAGCTTGGGGAATTTGGCGAGTTCGGGCCGTACCACTTCTTCGCGCCCATAAATGACGAAGCGTATGTCCGGACGGCGGGTGGCGACAGTCATGAGCGCCGGGATGACCACGCTTGGCCCGTGATCGCCGCCCATGGCATCGATGGAAATCCTGATCACGCGGTGTTCATCTCACGGTTGCTTGGCCAGCGGGCTTGCCAAGGTACGGGGCTCGCGAAGGTTCGGCGAAAATAACGGTTTTGGGCTGCCGCACAACCAACTTTTCTCAAATTGGATCAGCTATCAGGATTTTCCCAACAGTGATCTCAGCTTTTGCTGGAATTCATTCTCCACAGGCTCGGCATCGCCGGCAGCCTCCAGCGACACACCGGGCTTGCGCGGATAGGGATCGATCGCCAAGCCAAAGAACTGTTCGGCAAGCGCCCCGACGTCGATGGCGTCGCCGGAAAAGGTTTCCGGGCTGTCCGGCCCTTCGGCGTCGAGCAGGATCTCACCGCCGCCGTCGAAACCTTGCCGCCCGAGTTTGGATTGCTCCGGCAGGAACAGCGCTTCGACCGGCTCGTCGATATGCGCCTTGACCGGGTCGAGGGTGACGATGCAGGCCTGCGTTACATCGGCCTCGACATGGCCGCTGACTTTCACCCCGTTGCGCTTCCAAGGCTCGACCAGGAGTTCGGCGCGATAGTTTTCTACCGAAAGCAGCTCGTGCTCGGCGGCCAGCAGGGCGCGCTGCCCGGCGTCGGCATCGATCACCACCGGCAGCCCCTTTTGCGGCAGCCGAGCGACATTTGCCCGGAATGACACTGGGCTGTGGATATCAGGACGTTTCATCTTCGCCTCCACTTCGCCATCTTCATTCGGCCTGCCGCCGCTCAAGCGTTGGCCACGGGAAATACCACCGTGCCGGAAACGATCGATTCGGTCGGCTGTTCCGTGAGTTGCCTGGATGCATTGGCGGCATAGAGTGCCAGCTGCGACGCTTGCGGCCAGGCGCCGGCATCGGGCCTGACATTGCGGGCAAGGGCGGCGGCAAGTGCATCATGGTCATTTCGTTGCAGTGCATCGTCATAGGCGGCGGTGCGGCCGTAGAACATCTTCGCCAGTTTCCGCATGCGCTTCGGCACGCCGACGTCGCCAATGCCCAATTCCCGCAATGAATGTTCGACATCCATGAAGAACTCGTCGATCAGCACCTGCGCAACCTCTGCCGCCGCACCACCCTCGCCGCGCAACCGGTGCTGGAACAGGAACATGTGCAACGACAGCATCTCGAAGCGGCCGAGCGGTGTGTCCGGCACGTTCCAGGCGGAATAAAACACCGTTTGCCGCGCCGCCGCCACGATTTGTGCGTAAAGCGCCTCGGTGATGGCGCGGTTGGCATGTCGTTCGCGGCCAAAGAGGCGCTGGAACATTTGAGGGTGGTCTCCCGGGACCGTTTGTTGAAGTGGCCTTGTTGCATCGGCAAGCAAGCTGGTTTACCGGTTTTGCGGCCCAGCGCAAGTTGCGGCCAGCTTATGGAGTTGTAGTTGCGCGCGCTGAAATTCAAGTCGACTTTCCTGCCCAGGCCCACCGGTGCGGTTCCGCTGCTGGTGATCGCTGCGGCGCTTTCCGCCTGCAATTCATCCAAGATGATCGGCGATCTCAATCCGAGCGAGACGCTGACGCAAGGCTACGTCATCGACCAGCAGGCGATCGACCTGGTGCCGGTCGGCTCAAGCCGCGAACAGGTGCTGCTGGCGCTCGGCACTCCCTCGACGAAAGCGACCTTCGACAACGAGGCCTTTTATTACATTTCGCAGACGCGCAAGCGCTACGTCGCCTTCGACAAGCCGCGGCTGGTCGACCAGCATGTACTGGCGGTCTATTTTGGCGATGATGGGCGCGTTACGCAGATAGCCAATTACGGGTTGAAGGACGGCAAAGTGTTCGACTTCATCTCGCGCACCACGCCGACCGGCGGCAAGGACCAGAACTTCCTCAGCCAGATCATCAGTGGCGCCAGCAAGCTGGCGCCTGGTGTTCCCGGCGCCAGCGGCGGCAGCTCGCTCGGCGGCACCTGATCCACCCAGGGTGTCGGCTTCCTTCCGTTCCTTTCGCTTCCCTGTAAGCGGCACATCTCAGGCAATGAAAAACCCGCGGGAGCGATCCCGCGGGTTTTTGTCTTAAGGTCGTAGCGACCGAGCTTAGCCGTGCGCGAGAACGGCCAGCAACAGCAGCGCGACGATGTTGGTGATCTTGATCGCCGGGTTGACCGCCGGGCCGGCAGTATCCTTGTAGGGGTCGCCGACCGTGTCGCCGGTTACCGAGGCCTTGTGCGCTTCGGAGCCCTTCATATGCTTGACGCCGTCCTTGTCGACAAAACCATCTTCGAACGACTTCTTGGCGTTGTCCCAGGCACCGCCGCCGGAGGTCATCGAGATGGCGACGAAAAGGCCGTTGACGATGACGCCGAGCAGCGAGGCACCGAGCGCGGCAAAGGCGGATGCCTTCGAACCGGAGATCAGGAGGACGCCGAAATAGACGACCAGCGGCGCCAGCACCGGCAACAATGACGGAACGATCATCTCCCGGATCGCTGCCTTGGTCAGAAGGTCGACGGCGCGCGCATAGTTCGGCTTCGAGGTGCCGGCCATGATGCCCGGATCCTCGCGGAACTGCTTGCGCACCTCCTGGACGATAGCACCCGCGGCGCGGCCGACGGCGGTCATGGCGATGCCGCCGAACAGATACGGGATCAGGCCGCCGAAGATCAGGCCGGCGACGACGTAAGGATTGGAGAGGTCGAAGGAGACGTCGCCCATGCCCTGGAAGTACGGGTATTTGTCGCCATTGGCGGCAAAGAACTTCAGGTCGTTAGAATAGGCCGCGAACAGCACCAGCGCGCCGAGGCCGGCCGAGCCGATGGCGTAGCCCTTGGTTACCGCCTTGGTGGTGTTGCCGACAGCGTCAAGCGCGTCGGTTGACTGGCGCACTTCCTTGGGGAGGCCCGCCATTTCGGCAATGCCGCCGGCATTGTCCGTAACCGGGCCGAAGGCATCGAGCGCGACGATCATGCCGGCGAGGCCGAGCATCGTCGTCACCGCGATCGCCGTGCCGTAGAGGCCGGCAAGCTGGTATGTCGAGATGATGCCGCCGACAATGACGATCGCCGGCAACGCCGTCGCTTCCAGCGAGACCGCGAGGCCCTGGATGACGTTGGTGCCGTGACCGGTGACCGAGGCCTGGGCGATGGAGTTCACCGGACGCTTGTTGGTGCCGGTATAATATTCGGTGATCACCACGATGAGGCCGGTCACCGCAAGGCCGACAAGACCGCAGATGAACAGGTTCGTGCCGGTAATAGCCATGCCGGCGACGGTGCCGATCTCCCCCCAGCCGATACATGCCGAAGTGGCTACGGCAAGGCCGACAATCGACAGCAGCCCGGTCACGATCAGGCCCTTGTAGAGCGCGCCCATGATCGAGCCGCTGGAACCAAGCTTGACGAAGAAAGTGCCGACGATCGAGGTGAGGATGCAGGCGCCGCAGATGGCCAGCGGATAGAGCATGGCCGCGCCGAGAACGGCGGTGCCGCCGAAGAAGATGGCGGCGAGGACCATGGTGGCGACCACAGTCACTGCATAGGTCTCGAACAGGTCGGCCGCCATGCCGGCGCAATCGCCGACATTGTCGCCGACATTGTCGGCAATGGTGGCCGGATTGCGTGGATCGTCTTCGGGAATGCCGGCTTCAACCTTGCCGACGAGATCCCCGCCGACGTCGGCGCCTTTAGTGAAGATGCCGCCGCCGAGACGGGCGAAGATCGATATAAGCGAGGCGCCGAAGCCGAGCGAAACAAGCGAGTCGATGACGACGCGATCGTTTGGCTGCAGACCCATGAACTGGGTCAGGATCAGGTAGTAGATGGAGACGCCGAGAAGGGCCAGGCCAGCAACCAGCATGCCAGTGATGGCGCCCGACTTGAAGGCGATCTCAAGGCCGGCAGCGAGGCTGTTGGAAGCCGCCTGCGCGGTGCGCACATTGGCCCGCACCGAGACGTGCATGCCGATGAAGCCAGCGGCACCCGACAGAACGGCGCCGATCAGGAAGCCGATGGCGGCGGTAATCGAAAGCAGCCACCAGGCGAGCAGCAGGACCACGACACCGACGATGGCGATGGTGGTGTACTGGCGCGCCAGATAAGCCTGCGCGCCTTCGCGGATGGCCGCGGAAATTTCCTGCATGCGTGCATTGCCCTGATCGGCCGCGAGAACCGAACGTGTCGCCCAGATGGCGTAAAGGACTGAAAGCAGACCGCAGGCGATGACAGCTGAAATTATGGTCATTGCCGAATTTTCCTCGATTGGTGGCCCAAAAGAACCCCTCCCCGGGCCGTTGAGACAGGGGACGAATTTCCGCAACCGGAATCCGTCCCTTCGCAGCGGCTTATGCGAAACAGGGCTCGGAACGTCAAGATATTGTTCGGTTCTTGTCCGGCTTTCGCCCAAAAGATCCCGGGTTTCGCCCAAAAGGCTGGACGGCAGTGCGCCTGTCGACACCGCCATCCGGTTAGATCGATTGAAATCGACGAAGGGCCGTCAAGCTTTGCGCGGGTCGCCGTCCGGCTGGACGACGAAGACCAGCACCACCAGCATGGTCATGTAGAATTTGAACGCCGCCTCCTGACCATTCCATGTCGAAGACTGCCACATGGCAAACCACTCGCCGCCAACGACCATGAAGCCGAAATACCAAACGAGAAAGCCAATTGTGGCGGCAATGATGGCGAACTTCTTGGCATCGTTGAAAGCCTGTCCGCTGGCGTTGCGCGCCTGCCAAAGTTGCCAGGCGGCGATCAGGTACAGCAGGCAGGTCAGCGCCTCGCCAAGGATGATCAGCCAGTAGCCTGCCGTCCACAAGGCCGGGTTGGTGATCGAGCGGTACATCAGTGCGTTGCCGGGAAAGGTCGTGTCCATGCTCAGCACATGCTGGACAAAGGCGAAGTTTGAGCCGTAATCGGTGATGTTGCCAAAGGCGACGAGGAAGGCGAAAGCCGCCAGACACAAACACATGACGATCTTGGAGAAACGCGCGGTCATGGCAAGAACTCCTGCTGAAAGATCGGGGGATCACACTCATCAATCGCCGAGTCCCGAAGATCGCGCAACGGGTGGCCCAGTGATCATCGTACTCACAGCCATTGCAAGACATTATGCCGGCAAGCAAGACATTGCCGAGACTGTCGAAGCCCTCGATCTCGATAGTGATTGCGCTGTGGGCGACTTGGTCTCTGTGGTTAGAGCCGGTACACAGCACGATTTCGCCGTCATCCGCCGCCGCTGGATCGCCAGCGGGACGGGTATGGCGCTCGAACTGACGCTTGATCATCCGGCGCGTTCGATCGGCCGCTGAAAGGAACGAAGCTCGCTCGGAGAGGCTTACTCCGCCTCGCGTCCCATGCGCCGCGCTGTGCGGCGCTCGATCGCCGACAGCCCGTCATAGATCAGTACGGCAAGGGCGGCGACGATCAGGCCGCCCTGCAGGATGAAGGCGAGGTTGTTCGACAGCAGGCCGGCGATGATCACCTCGCCCAATGTCCTCGCCGCAACTGTCGAGCCGATGGTCGCGGTGGCAAGGCTGATCACCACCGACAGCCGGATACCGCCGAGAATGGTCGGCGCGCTGAGCGGCAGCTCGACCTTGACCAGCCTTTGCCAGCCAGTCATGCCGGCGCCACGCGCCGCCTCGACGACGTTGGCCGGCAGCGTCGTCAGGCCGGTCAGCGCGTTCTCGAAGATCGGCAGCAGGCCATAGAGAAACAGCGCAATCAGCGTCGGCTTTTCGCCGAAGCCGACCGCCGGCACGGCAAGCGCCAGCACCGCCACCGGTGGAAAGGTCTGGCCTATATTGACCAGGCTGCGCGACAGCGGCAGGAATTCGGCGCCGGCCGGCCTGGTGACCAAAATGGCGAGCGCGACCGCAACGATCGTCGCGGCAACCGTCGCGATCAGCACGGTCCGCAGATGCAGCAGCGTCAGCGTCAACAGGCTGCCCTGATTGTAGATTACCGGCGCGTTGTTCTCTGTCAGCGGCTTCAGCAGCGGTTCGAACCAGCCGGGATTGGTGACGAAGGCGATAAGCACCACCACCAGGGCAAGCCTGAGCAGTGATGGAAGCCAAGCCTTGAAGCCAGCCTCTTTCATGCCGGTCTCGCCGCGCGCTTAACTAGCCCGTCCACCGTGACGCGGCCAAGCGGCTTGCCGTCGGTATCTGTCACCGGCAGCGCAGGGCGGCCCGACCACAGGAGTTCGGCGAGCGCGTCGCGCTGGCTGGCGTCACCGGGGATCGCCTCGCCTTCGGCGGTGCCGTTTTCCACCGCGTCGCGGACCCGGCCAAGCGACAACAGCCGGAACGGTTTTTCGCTGGCACCTACCAGGGTTTCGACAAACGTGCTGGCCGGTTTCGCCAGTATTTCGGCCGGCTCGGCATATTGCACCACTTTGCCGCCGTCCATCACGGCGATCTTGTCGCCCATGTGAACGGCCTCTTCCATATCATGGGTGACCAGGATGATGGTGGTGCCGAAGCGCTTCTGGATTGCCAGCAGATCCTCCTGCGCCTTGTTGCGGATAATCGGATCGAGCGCCCCGAACGGCTCATCCATCAACAGCACGTTGGGTTCCGCGGCAAGCGCCCGAGCGACGCCGACGCGCTGCTGCTGGCCGCCGGAAAGCTCGTGCGGATAGCGTGGCCCGTAGTCTTGCGGGTCGAGCTGGTATAGCGTCATCAGCTCGTCGACGCGGGCCTTGATGCGGTTGGCGTCCCAGCCGAGCAATACCGGCACAGTGGCGATGTTCTGCGCCACCGTGCGATGCGGAAACAGGCCGTGGCCCTGGATGGCATAGCCTATGCTGCGGCGCAGCTCATAATCCGGCACCGAGCGGTTGTCGACGCCGTCGAGCTTGATCACGCCCGATGTCGGCTCGACCAGCCGGTTTATCATGCGAAGCAGCGTCGTCTTGCCGGAGCCGGAGGTGCCGACGATGACGGCGATGCTGCGCGGCTCGATTACCATCGACACGTCGTTGACGACTGTCGTCTCGCCATAGCGCTTGGTGATGCCTTCGATCTCGATCATGCCGTTTCAACCCTGCGCTTGCTGGCGCTCATTTGGATCACTGCATCGAGGATGATGGCGACGGCGAAGGCCAGCGCCACCGTCGGCACGGCGCCGAGCAGCACCAGGTCCATCGCCGTCTGACCGACGCCCTGGAACACGAACACGCCAAAGCCGCCGCCGCCGATCAACGCGGCAATCGTGGCGAGGCCGATATTCTGCACCAGCACGATGCGGATGCCGGTGAGGATCACCGGGAAGGCGAGCGGAAACTCGACGCCGAACAGCCGCTGGCGGTCGGTCATGCCCATGCCGCGCGCTGCGTCGTTGGCGGCACGCGGCACACCGGCAAGGCCGACCACGGTATTAGTCACCACCGGCAGCAGCGAATAGAGGAACAGGGCGACGAAAGCCGGCGCTGTGCCGATGCCGCGAATGCCGAGCGCGGCAGCACCCGGCACATGCGAAGCGACCCAGCCGAGCGGCGCGATCAAGAGGCCGAACAGCGCGATCGAAGGAATGGTCTGGATGATGTTCAGCACGTTGAGCACGCCGGCCCGCAATTTCTCGACGCGATGGCAGAGGATGCCAAGCGGCAGGCCGATAATCACTGCTGCCGCCAGTGAACCCAGCGCCAGCGTAACGTGCTTGGAGCCTTCCGCCCAAAAACTATCGGAGCGATTGAAATATTCCTTGAGGATCGACAGGCTGTTCCAGCTCCCCGAGACGAGCAGCAGGCCGATCGCCGCTGCGGCGACAACAAGCACGCCGACCCGTGCCCGGGGCGACAGGTTCAGTCTTGTGAGCACGTCGGCGAGCAGAAGGGTGAAGGCGAAGATAAGCAGCCCGAAGCCCGAAGCCGGCGAGATACGGGCGAAGGTGTTGCCTGCGGGCGTCAGGAAGCTGCCGGCAACGCCGATCAGCAGCGCCAGCGCCGCAAGTGCAACCGCACTGGCGGCGAGGCGCAGAGCAAGCGGCGTTTTCAGCAGCGCAATGAGCGCCGCTGCGACAACAATCGCCATCAATAGCGGACCGACCGCCGCGGGCAAAGATTCGAGGATCGAGCGCGCCTCGCCGGGTACGATGCGATTGGCACGGAAGGTGGCGAATGGCGCCGCGAAAGCCGCATAGGCCGATATCGCCGCGATGACCACGCCAAGCTTGTCGAACCGGATGCGCACGCCCTCCCCCATCGGCCGATCCGGCGCACCTTGAAGCGGAGCGCCGGAATCGCCTTACTTCAGGAAGCCGTTCTTTTTCAAAAAGTCCTCAGCGACGCCCTTGACTGGCTCGCCGCCAACCTGCACGCGGCCATTCAACTCCTGCAGCGTGACGAGATCGAGCTTGGCGAAGACCGGCTTCAGCAGCGTCTCGATTTCGGGATGCTCCTTCAGCACCGCCTCGCGAATGATCGGCGCCGGCTGGTAGACCGGCTGCACAACCTTGTCGTCTTCAAGCACGACTAGGCCGGAGGGCGCGATGCCGCCGTCGGTGCCGTAGACCATGGCGGCGTTGGCGCCGTTGGTCTGGTTGGCCGCAGCGGCAATGGTCGCCGCCGTATCGCCGCCCGACAGCGTGATCAACTGGTCCGGCTTCAGCGTGAAGCCATAGGTCTTCTGGAACGCGGGCAGCGCGGCCGCCGAATTGACGAACTCGGCGGAGGCCGCCAGCACCACCTTGCCGCCGCCCGAGACATATTTGCCGAAGTCAGAAAGGGTGACGAGCTTATTGGTATCGGCGACCTCCTTGCGCAGGGCGATCGCCCAGGTGTTGTTGGCCGGTGACGGTGACAGCCAGACGATCTTGTTGGCGTCGTAGTCGAGCTTCTTGGCAGTCTCGTAGGCCTTGGCGGCGTCTTTCCACACCGGATCGTCGGCCTTCTCGAAGAAAAAGGCGGCGTTGCCAGTGTATTCCGGATAGATGTCGATCTCGCCGGCTGTAATCGCCTTGCGGACCACGGGCGTGCCGCCGAGCTGGATACGGTCGGTGGTCTGGATATTATTGGCATTCAGCACCAGTTGGATGATATTGCCGAGCACGCCGCCCTCGGTGTCGATCTTCGACGACACCACCACCTGGGCACTCGCCGAGGCAAACGTAATTCCGAGCGCTAGTACAGCGCCGGCCAGAACCTTGATTGAAAACATCTCACAAATCCCTTGCTGTGAACCGGAATACGGCTGCCGCATATGAGCATGGCTTCGATGCCCCGTCGGGGTACACGGTTTCATAAGAGGGGGGATGGGCGCAATAATTTTGTTCGGATGTGAGTGAATCCGCTGCCGCGACGCCCCGACAGCGTGACGTCAGTTGGCCGCCCGCAAGCCCGTCATCTTCAACACGCCCAGTGCCACGAAGCACAGCGCGACGACCGGGAAAATCATCCAGTTCAGCATCTCCCAGCCCCAGGCATTGTAGACCGCGCCCGACATCAGCGAGGCGAAGGCGACGGAGCCGAACAGGACGAAATCGTGGAACCCCTGGACCTTGCCTTTTTCGGATGGCTGGTAGCTGTCGGCCACCATGGCAGTGGCACCGATGAAGCTGAAGTTCCAGCCAAGGCCGAGCAGGATCAGCGTCGTCCAGAACTGCCACAGTGCCAACCCCGACAGCGCGACTATGCCGCAGCCAACGAGCAGTACCAGGCCGATAGCCACGATCCGTTCAGCGCCAAAACGATGGATCAGCGACCCCGTGAAGAAGCTCGGCGCGAACATCGCCATGACGTGCCAGGAAATGCCGAGCGTGGCGTCGTCGGTCGAAAGGCCGCAGCCGACCATGGCCAGCGGCGCGCCGGTCATCACGAAGCTCATCAGTGCGTAGCTGCCGATGGCGCAAAACAACGCCGCGACGAAGCGTGGCCTGGTGACGATTTCTGAGAGCGGCCTGGCGTCGCCGTCGGAAATTTCAACCTTCTCGGTTGCTTTGGCTGGGATACGCAACAAAGAGAGAATGGCGGCGCCGACCGCCGCCAGCACCAGGATGGACGCAAACGAGCCGGCAAACTTCACCGGCGAGAACAGATCGCCGGTGAAGATGACGATCTGCGGCCCGAGTATGGCGGTGACGATGCCGCCGGCCAGCACGAAGGAGATGGCACGCGCCTTGAATTCAGGCGGAGCATTGTCGGCGGCGGCAAAGCGGAATTGCTGGACGAAGGCGCCCCCGATCCCGATCACGGCCAAGCCGAAAGCGAACAGCCAGAAGCTGGGATGAAACAGCGCCAGCGTGGCGATCAGGCCGCCAAGCGCTGTCACCGCCGTTCCGGTCATGAAGCCGTCGCGCTGGCCGAGCCGGCGGATGACCGCCGCGGCCGGCAGGGAACCGAGTGCCACGCCGACATTGAAGCCGGTGATCGGCGCGGTTGCCAGCGACTTGTCAGCGTCGAGCAGATACTGCCCGGCCAATCCGCCCATGGAAATGGCGATGGGTGCGGCCGAGCCGATGATCGCCTGCGAGGCTGCGAGGATGAAGGCGGTGCGACGCGCTTCCTTGCCCGCCTCAACGGCGACGACGGCGGTCATGAGGCGTCCTTACCGCGGCCCTCGCCGCGCACCCGGCGCGACACGCGATCAAGCACGGCATTGACCAGTTTCGGCTCGTCGTCCTCGTAAAATGCCTTGGCGATGTCGACATACTCGGAGACGATGACCGCCACCGGCACGTCCTCGCGCTGCATCAGCTCGTAGACGCCGGCGCGCAATATGGCGCGCAATGTGGAATCGAGCCTGGATAGAGGCCAGTCCTCGGTCAGTGCCTGTCGGATGATCGGATCGATGGTCTTCTGGTGCTCGACGACGCCTGCAAGAATGGCGCGAAACCATTGCGCATCGGCTTCGCGATAGAGCGCGCCGTCGACTTCCTTTCCGAGCCTGAACGCCTCGTATTCGGCGGTGATCTCAAACACGCCGCTGCCGGCGACGTCCATCTGATAGAGCGCCTGTACAGCGGCCAGACGGGCTGCACCGCGCTTGTTGGCATGGCGAACCGCAGGCTGGCCGGGCGAAGCGGGTTCGCTCACGTTCGCTCTCCCAGCTGTTCCTTTAGAGCGATCATGGTCAGCGCCGCGCGCGCCGCAAAGCCGCCCTTGTCGCCTTCCGAACGCCTGGCCCGTGTCCACGCCTGTTCGTCGTTTTCGGTGGTCAGGATGCCGTTGCCGATACAGACCGAATCCTGCACGGACAGGTCCATCAGGGCACGGCTGGATTCATTGGCGACAATCTCGAAATGATAGGTGTCGCCGCGGATGACTGTGCCGAGGGCGACGAAACCGTCATAGTTCGTCCCGCCTTCGGAGGCACCGTCGAGCGCGAAGGAAATCACGGCGGGGATTTCGAGCGAACCAGGAACGGTGACGACATCGTATGTCGCGCCCGCTTGGTCGAGCGCGCTGGTCGCGCCTTCGAGCAGCGCGTCGGCAAGGTCGTCGTGAAAGCGCGCCTCGATGACAAGAAGGTGCGCCTTCTTCTTCGGACGGGTGAACGCTTTGCCGTGTTGGGATGTGCCTGCCATAGATGTCTCCGGGGATCGCCGGTGACTTAGGCCGAAGCCGGTTTGATCGCAAGCGGAAGATTGCCGAAGGAACTTTCAAGGCCAACTCGGCGGCGATCGCATCAGGGAATGGGCTTTATGGACGAGCGCCTCAAAGCCCCTCCTTCGCCGCCTCCATCAGCCGCGCGGCGTAGCGGGCCATGGTGTCGATCTCGAGATTGACCCAGTCGCCGACCTGGCGTTCGCCCCAGGTGGTGACGGTCAGCGAATGATGGATCAACAGCACGTCGAAGCGGGTGCCTTCGACCTTGTTGACGGTGAGCGAAGTGCCGTCGAGTGCGACGGAACCCTTGGGGGCGATGAATTTGGCAAGCCCGCGCGGTGCTTCCAGGGTAAAGCGCACGGCGTCACCCTCCTCCTTGCGGGCCACGATCTCGGCCATGCCGTCGACATGGCCTGATACAATGTGGCCACCGAGTTCGTCGCCGATCTTCAGCGCCCGCTCCAGATTGATCCTCGTGCCGGATTTCCAGGCCATAGCTGTCGTCAGTCTGAGTGCTTCTTCCCAGGCCTCGACCTCGAACCACCGTGCGTTGGCGCCGTCTTCCGGCAGTCCCGTTACCGTCAGACAGACGCCGCCACAGGAAATCGAGGCGCCGATGGCAATGGTCTGCGGATCGTAGGCGGTGTCGATACGCAAACCGACGCCTTCCCTGAGCGGCTTCACGGCAGCGACGGTGCCGACATCGGTGACGATTCCAGTGAACATTAGTTTGGCCCCGTGAACATCAGTTCGGTCCTAGATGTCTCTTATCCATTCCGCATATGTGTCTTCGCCGAAACGCATGTTGCGCAATTTGCGAAATCCCGGCGGGATATTGTTGGCATCGATTGGCGATACAATGCCGCCCTCGCCGATCGCGTCCGGCCCCTGAAACAGCACGATACGATCGACCAGTTGTTCGTCGAGGAACGCCTTGGCCACCCTGGCGCCGCCCTCGACCAAGAGGCTGGCCATGCCGAGCGCCGCCAGATCCTCGAGCAGTTCCGGCAGCGCAATATCGCCTTCATACGTCTCAGTGCCGATGAAGCGAACGCCGACGCGTTCGAGCGCGGCGCGCCGGTGCGGATCGGCCTCGGCGCAGGCAGCGATATAGAGCGGCACACGGTCGACGCCGGCGACCAGTTTCGAAGTCTCGGCTAGCCTGATCTGACGGTCGAGCATGATGCGCGCCGGCGAACGGCTCTCCAGTCCCGGAAGCCTAACCGTCAGCGCCGGATCGTCCTCCAGTGCCGTGCCGATGCCGATCAATATGCCATCGGCTTCGCCCCGCATCAGATAGACTTCGCGCCGGGCGATATCGCCGGTGATGGAGACTTGTCCCTCGCCTCTCACGCCGATCTTGTTGTCGCTTGAAAGCGCAAGCTTCAGAATCACTTCCGGGCGTTTTTTCAGAGATCGAATCAAATAGCCGGCCATCTGCTCCGCGGCGTCGGCCGCCAGCACTTTTTCCACCACCTCGACCCCAGCGGCACGCAAGATTGCATAGCCCTTGCCGGAAACACGCGGGTCCGGATCGCTGGCAGCGCCGACCACACGCGCCACGCCGGCACTGACCAGCGCATTGGCGCAAGGCGGCGTGCGGCCGTGATGGGCGCAGGGCTCCAGCGTTACATAGGCGGTGGCGCCGCGCGCCAGTTCGCCGGCCTCTGCCAAAGCCTCGGTCTCGGCATGCGGCCGGCCGCCGACGGCGGTGACGCCGCTGCCGACGATCATCGGCCCGTTGCCGTCATCACGCACGATCAGCGTGCCGACGGAAGGATTGGTCGAGGTCCGGCCGGCATTCTTGCGCGACAGCCTGAGGGCTGCCGCCATATAGCGGCGATCGAGGAGCTCTTGCTCAGCCGTGCTGGGTTCGGACCCTGCCATGCTCAACTGGCATCCTCTTCGCTCTTCCGCTCTTCGCCCCTGGGCTCGTCGGTTTTGAGCTCGTCGCCTTTGAGTTCACCCAACACGTCGTGGAAATCCTTGGCCTCGCGGAAATTGCGGTAGACGGAGGCAAAGCGCACATAGGCGACATCATCGAGCGACTTAAGCGCCTCCATGACCAGCCGGCCGACTTCGCCCGAAGCCACTTCGGTCTCGCCCGAGCTTTCGAGCTGGCGCACGATGCCGGTCACCGCCCGGTCGATACGTTCCGGGTCGACATTGCGCTTGCGTACCGCGATCTCGACAGAGCGCAGCAACTTGTCGCGGTCGAACGGCACCTTGCGTCCAGACTTCTTCACGACGACGAGATCGCGCAATTGGACGCGCTCGAAAGTGGTGAAGCGGCCGCCGCAATCCGGGCAGACGCGCCGCCTGCGGATCGCCGCTCCGTCTTCGGCAGGGCGCGAATCCTTCACCTGGGTATCTTCGGACTGGCAATAAGGGCAGCGCATGGAGAGCCTTCGGTTCGCGATTCTCGTGGAGCGAAAGGCTTAGAGGTTTTTGCCACGATGGCAAAGTATGGCCGATGACCGATCGCGCCTCAGAGATAGCGAGGCACGAGGAAAATTGCGAGAGTGGCAAGCAGTTGAACGGCAATACGCCAATCAGGGAGCGACGTCGCCGGTCGGGAAGCCGCAGGACGTGCCGAGATAGCGATAGGCCTTGGTGAAGCCGTCCATCGATATGGTCGCGACCGGCTTGTCGGCGAAGCTGACATCAAGGGCGCTCGTACGGCGCATGGCACGCAGTATGGCAAGCGTGGTCTCGGGTTTGTTGTCCATCATCCACTGTCCGTCGGCGATAAGATGAAAACCAGCCTTGATCTTGTCGTTAACGTCGCGAAACACCGCCGGGACGTTGTCACCTTTGGGCAAGTCACTGTTTCTCACGGCGATGATGAGGCTCGGATAGCCTCCGGGTGGCAGTACGTCGCCGTTCGAGATGGCCAGCGTAAGGGTACCGGTGGTCCCGTTAGCGTCGAAAAAGACCGTCGAAGCGGCGCAGGTCTTGCGCACATCCTCACCGGTGTTGACCTCGTCCATCGTGGTGGACCACCTGCCGAAGGTCTCTGTCCTTGGCGCTGCCGGCGTCGGCTCGGTCTGCGCCAAGGCGAGGCCGGACAGCTGCAAAATGGCCGATGCCAGCAAGGCACCAAAGCCGGCGACACGGAAAGTTTGCATCATTGAGCTTCTCCGCAGGTGCCTTGCTGTCGCACCGGGATTGTCGCGCACATGGAGGACACTCGGCGTCGGTCAACCAAGATACGGGTAAAGCGGAAAACGATCCGTCAATGCCGCCACCTTGGTCTTCACAACTGCCTCGACGGCCGCATTGCCATCGTCGGAATTGGCGACTTTCAGTCCATCCAGCACCTCGGCGATCAGCTTGCCAATCTCGCGGAACTCAGCCTGGCCGAAGCCGCGCGTGGTGCCAGCCGGCGTGCCAAGCCGAACGCCCGAGGTGACGAAAGGCTTTTCCGGGTCGAAGGGGATGCCGTTCTTGTTGCAGGTGATGTTGGCGCGGCCAAGGGCAGCCTCGGCGCGCTTCCCGGTGGCGTTCTTGGGGCGCAGGTCGACCAACATCAGATGGTTGTCAGTGCCGCCGGAGACGATGTCGAGACCGGTTTCCTGCAGGCTGGAGGCCAGTGCCTTGGCATTGGCAACGACGCTCTCCGCATAGACCTTGAAGCTCGGCTTCAGCGCCTCGCCCAGGGCCACCGCCTTGGCGGCGATGACATGCATCAGCGGTCCGCCCTGCAGGCCGGGGAAGACGGCCGAATTCATCTTCTTGGCAATGTCCTCGTCATTGCACAGGATCATGCCGCCACGCGGGCCGCGCAGCGACTTGTGCGTCGTGGTGGTGACCACATGGGCATGCGGCAGCGGCGACGGATGCATGCCACCGGCGACCAGTCCGGCGATATGAGCCATATCGACCATCAGATAGGCGCCGATCGAATCGGCGATCTCGCGAAAACGCTTCCAGTCCCAGACACGTGAATAGGCTGTGCCGCCGGCCAGGATCAGCTTCGGCCTGGTCTCATGGGCGGTCTTCTCGATCGCGTCCATATCGAGCAGATGATCGTCCCGGCGCACGCCATAGGAGACGACCTTGAACCATTTGCCGCTCATATTGACCGGCGAGCCATGCGTCAGGTGCCCGCCGGAATTGAGGTCGAGACCCATGAAGGTGTCGCCGGGCTGCAGCAGCGCCAGGAACACCGCCTGGTTCATCTGGCTGCCGGAATTCGGCTGGACGTTGGCGAAGTTGCAGCCGAACAGCTTTTTCGCGCGTTCGATGGCGAGTTCCTCGGCGACATCGACAAACTGGCAGCCGCCATAGTAGCGTTTGCCTGGATAGCCCTCGGCATATTTGTTGGTCATGATCGACCCCTGCGCCTCGAGCACGGCGCGCGAGACGATGTTTTCCGAGGCAATCAGCTCGATCTCATGGCGCTGGCGACCGAGTTCGTTGCGGATGGCGCCGAAAATCTCGGGATCGGCATCGGCAAGCGTGGTTTCGAAGAAGGATTCGAATTTGTTCGACACTGCCGCTGCTGTTGCCATGGGCTGAACTCCTCAAGGTTCGGGGTCTGTCGCGCCATTAACACAGTTGCTTTCGGCCCGCCACGTTTGGAGCGCGAAATTTGCTGGCCGGATTGCGCCAGAGAGACTGGCGGCCTATTCCCTTGCCCTGCTGAAGGGCCGGCAGGCTTCGGTGAGCGTGATCTCGGTGAACAGCGCCTGCATCGTATGGTCGTTGATCTGGCCGGCGTGATGGCGCCGCGCACGCCGGCAACAGAGCCGGCGATCCGGACGCGCAGCCCGAACGGCTCGGCCTTGCGCTTGTGTAATCGCGCCGAGACGCGCGTCGCGATGTCGCCGACCCAGACCCCCAGGAAGCGCAGCCCCATCCGGCGATCGGCCCAGCGAAGCTTGTCGCGAAAGACCCGGCAACGAAAAAGGCCGCCCTTCCGGCGGCCTTTTGCAAATGAACTCAGCTGCTTAGAGCGCGGATGTGATCTGCAGCTCGTTGGCTCCGTCGAGGCCGTAAATGTCGTCACGGAACTGGACCACGCCCGGTCCTGTTGACCAGGCCGAGACGTAGAGAAAATAGACCGGCACCGGATTGGTGACCTGCACCGGCGTGTTCTCCCCGGTCTTGATCGCCGCCTCGAAATGCTGGCGATCCCAGCCCGGTGTGTCGCGCAGAATCCAGGTGACGAGGTCGCGCACGTTCTGAACGCGCACGCAGCCAGAGGAATCGAAGCGCATCAGCTTGCCGAAAAGGCTCTGCTGCGGCGTGTCGTGCATGTAGACGCCGTCCGGGCTGGGGAAATTGATCTTGACCGAGGCCATCGCGTTGCCGGAACCGGGATCCTGGCGGAAGCGATATTTTTCGGCATCGTCGGTCGACCAGTCGACCGTCATTGGGTCGACCTCGCTGCCGTCCGGCGCGAACAGGCGGATATGGCTATCCTTGAGATAGTTGGGGTCCTTCCGCATCAGCGGAATGATGTCCTTGCGCACGATCGAGACCGGCGCGTTCCAGTACGGATTGACGATGATTTCGTTGATCTTGGAATTGACGATCGGCGTCTGGCGATCGATCTTGCCGACGATCGCGGTGTGGCGCAGCACAACGCGGTCGTTCTCGACAGCCTCGATCTGCGCCGCCGGGATGTCGACCAGCACATAGCGGTTGCCAAGCGTGCCGGCCCGCTCACGCAGCCGTTGCAGATTGGTCTGCAGCTGACCAAGCCGAACCGGCGCCGACACGTTCATTGCCGCGAAAGTATATTTGCCGGTGGTCCCGTCGGCCGGCAAGCCGTGACGCAACTGGAAGCGCTTGAGCGCCGAGTCGACGTAAGAATCGAACGCTTCCGAGAGCCCGGCGCTCTGCGCCAGATCGCCCGATATCATCAAGCGCCTGCGCAGCGGCACCACATCGGGATCCTCGACGCCAAGCTGCAGCTTCTTGGTGTCTGGAACCTGCTCCCAGCCGCCTTGCGCGACGATATTCTGATACTGCATGATCGCCTGCTCGGTGAAGGACACCGTCTGCAGGCTGAAGATCGGCAGCGTCGAGGCAACCTTGCCGCCTTCGCTGGCACGCGCATCGAATTGGTCGTCCCAATTGCCACGCGCCGAGGATTTCAGGATATCCCCGATCACATCCTGTGCACTGGCGCGGCCGGCGACCATTGCGGCTGCGAGCGCGGAGGCTCCTGAAAGGAAGAAACGGCGGCTGGTTCTCATGGATGGTCCAGACATTCTTGCTACAATTCAACCCACCGGGCGGTCTCGCCCGCACTCTAGAGTTGGCTTCTTAACAATTAGCCAACCATGGCCCGCATCACTTCGGTGTAAAAACACATGGGTGTAAAAACACATGGAAGTGACTTGAGCACAGGACAAATGCACGGCTTTGGCCCAGCATCACCCGCATCTTCGGTTCCATTCGAATATGGCGGCAACGTGGCTGTTGCTCGAATTTGGATCGGCCGGCCTGACGAAACGGCAAGACCGGTGCTTTTCGGCACCGGTCTTTGGTCTGCTCCGCGGCAGCACTTCCGTGGTCCAGCTTCAGATCTTGCTGCGGCGGGTGCGATTACATCCGATAGGCGATGGTATCGTTCCAGAACCGATCCAGCCGCTGCAGGGCGCGGTTCATCTGCTTGAACTCTTCCGTGTTGATGCCGCCGACCTGCTCGATCGAGCCGACATGGCGTTCGTAAAGGCCGGCGACGACTTCCGCCACCTCGTTGCCCTTCGGCGTCAGCGAGACACGGACCGAACGGCGGTCGATGCGCGAGCGCTGGTGGTTGATGAAGCCGAGATCAACCAGCTTCTTTAGATTGTAGGAGACATTCGAGCCGAGATAATAGCCGCGCGAGCGCAGTTCGCCAGCGGTCAGCTCCGAATTGCCGATGTTGAACAGCAGCAGCGCCTGGATGGCGTTGATGTCGGAGCGACCGTTGCGGTCGAATTCGTCCTTGATCACATCAAGCAGACGGCGATGCAGCCGCTCGACCAGCTGCAGCGATTCCATGTACAGCGAACGGATCGCCTCGCGGCGGTCATCGGATACGTTGGCGGTCTTCGCCGCCGGACGCGAATTGATCATTGTCTTTGCCTCTCGTTTGTCGCCAGGTGATTTTTTTGTTCTTCACCTTGATCGCGACACTATCGAATACTCATAAAATTCGACTTAAACGCCAAGGCTAACAAGAGCTTACCGGTAAGGGGTTTCGAAAGAGGCTTAACGGACGGTCACCCGAGCAAGGATGATTAACCTAAAGATTTAGCCAACGATCCTGGCCGGAATTGCTATCGCCGGGCTTGCCGCTTCTGGATCCAGATCACCACGCGGAACACTATGTAGAGCAGCGCCACCGCAAGGTGCGAGGCGACGATCAGCGGCCGGCGGCCGAACAAGTCGGGGAAGCCAGCATACATGACGCACTCGGTCACCGCGCAGATGAACCAGATCACCGGCCCCCAGGACGCCAGCATCCACAGGCCGGCGGCAGCGAATGGAAAAAACACCGCCAGCACCACCGCCGCCACCTGCCAGTGCACCGGCATCAGATCGAAGCGCCACAACTGGCCGGGGTAAACGCCGATCAGCCGGATCCAGTACAAGATGCCGAACAGCAGACAATAGCCGGCGATAACGCGCTGGAACCAGGCGAAGATGACCTCGATCGTCGAGGGCTGCAGCACCACGCGTCTCGAGGTGGCCTCGCTCACAGCTTCAGTTCCCGTTCGCCGAGCGATGCGAAATAGGCATCGACGTCGGCGGCGCTGACGTCATCGATGCCTGCCGGCCGCCATTGCGGCGTCGAGCCTTTATCGATGATGGCGGCGCGGATACCTTCATAGAAGTCGTGCCCGACAAGCATACGGTTGAGGATACGGAACTCCATTTTCATGCACTCGTCCATCGACAACGTCTGCCCGGCGCTGATCTGGCGCCACGCGACATGCAGGCTGGTCGGTGAACGTGTGCGGATGGTGGCCAGCGTCTTTGCCGCGAACTCGTCGGCGATGGCTGCCCGCTCCAGGCTGGCGACCATATCGGCCAGTGACGGCTGCGCGAAATGCCGAGCGATGGCTTCCAGCGTCGGCCTGTCTGTCTCGCGTTTGGCCGGGACGAAGCAGCCGCGCAGCACCGATTCCGGGTCGGCGCTTGCCGCCAGCCGGTCGAGAAAGCCGGGCTGGTCCTCCGCCTTGATCGTATGGGTGGCGAGGCCCGACCACAAAGCATCGCCATAGCGGATGCGGTTGCCGGTCAGCGCCAGATACATGCCGAAGCTGCCGCCGAGATCCGGCAACAGATGGCTGGCGCCGACATCCGGGAAAAAGCCGATGCCGACCTCTGGCATGGCAAATTGCGCGTTCTCGGTCAGCACCCGCTGCGAGCCATGGAAGGAGATGCCGACGCCGCCGCCCATGACGATGCCGTCGATCAGGGCGACATAGGGTTTCTTGAAACGGGCGATGCGGGCGTTCAGCCGGTACTCGTCGGCGAAGAACTCGACCGGCGGTTTTCCAGCCCGGCCGGCTTCGTAGATGTGGAGGATGTCGCCGCCCGCCGAAAATGCCCTGCCCTCGGCCTTGACGACGACGACGTCGACACCATCGTCGCGTTCCCAGCTGCGCAGCGCCTTGTCCAGCGCCTTGACCATGCGGTGGGTTACGGCATTGAGCGCCTGCGGCCGCGTCAGCGTGACGACGCCGGCCCTGCCCAACCTTTCGAAGCGAATCTCGTCGCCTCCGCCAAAATCCATCGCCAGAGAATCCCTCCCGCGCCCGCCGGGAGTGAAGTGCTAATGCGTGGCGCATAGCCACGTCAATGGCAGCGCCAATCCCGCCTGCTGGCCCGTGGCCGCAGCCGGTGCTAATGCTGGCGCTTTGAACTGGAAGGTTGGGCCATGCCTTGGTTGCCACGCCTTGCTGTTGTGGTGGTCGGCCTAATCGCTGCGAACACTCCTCCCGTATCGGCCGAAACCGTGGATAGTCTCTACCAGTCGCAGACCATCGTCACCGGCCAGGGCGAGGTCAATCGCGAGATCGGTTTCAAGACATGTTTGGATGCGGTGCTGGTCCGTGTCTCCGGTGATCAGCGGCTGGCGAAAAAACCTGAGGTGGCGGCGCTGCGCGACAAGGCCGGCAGCTTCGTTGCCGAATTCCGCTACCACGACCGCCTTGAAGGCATTCCGGTCCATGACGAACAAGGCACGCACGACCGGCCGCATGATCTCACCTGCCTATACAGGCCCGACGTCATCGATCCGGTGCTTGCCGCGCTTGGCAGCAAGCCATGGCTTGCCGAGCGGCCACGCCTGGCGATTTTTCTGGCGGCGGAGCAAGGCACAAGGCATTTCGCGCTGACTGCCGACGACCAGCGCGGGGCGGCGATGCGCGAATCCTTCGTCAATGCCACCGGTCCGCTGGTCATGCGGATTTTGTTTCCCGAAGCGTCGATGCTGTCGGCCTCGAAGCTTGACGACCGGGCCCTGCGCCATGCCGATATGGCGACGCTGGACCAGCTTGCCCGAAAGGCCGGTGCCGATCAGGCGCTCGCCGGCAGCCTGATCTGGAGCGACAAAGAGTTGGGCTGGATCGCCGATTGGCGGCTTGCCATGAACGGCAAGGCTTATAAGTGGCAAGTGCGCGGTGTCAGCTTCGACGAGGCATTCCGCGTCGCCATGCGGGGTGCTGCGCAGATCCTGTCGAGCAATGGTCAACCAGAATAACGCCCAACAGGACCGCTGGCACAATCGTGTCGCATTGGTCAGCAGCGAAGGCTCGTGGTAAAAGCCGCCCGTCCGGAGTTTTGGCGATGAACAAATTCACACCTGCAAAGCCTGCCGGCGCGCGCAGCGTCGACGAGATCACCGGCAGCCGGCGGCTGCGGCGCATGCGCAAGGCCGATTGGTCGCGCCGCCTTGTCCAGGAGAACCGGCTCTCGGTCGACGATCTGATCTGGCCGATCTTCGTCGTCGACGGCAGACAAGTGCGCGAACCGATCGCCGCCATGCCCGGCGTGTTCCGCCTGTCGCTCGACCTCGCCGTCAAGGAGGCTGAGCGCGCGGCCAAGCTTGGCATTCCGGCGATCGCCACTTTCCCCAATGTGGAGCTCGGCCTGCGCGATCAGACCGGTTCGCACATCCTCGATCCCGAAAACATCATCAACCGCGCCACCCGCGCCATCAAGCGGGCGGTGCCGGAGATCGGCATCATCACCGACGCGGCGCTGGATCCGTTCACCTCGCATGGCCATGACGGCATCTTGCGCGAGGGCATTATCGTCAATGATGAAACGGTGGAGCAGGTGTCGGCGGCGGCCGTCATTCAGGCGGCGGCGGGGGCCGACATCATTGCCCCCTCGGACATGATGGACGGCCGGATCGGTGCCATCCGCGATGCGCTCGACGCCAATGGATTTCAGGATGTAGCGATCATGTCCTATGCGACCAAGTTCGCATCCGCCTTTTACGGCCCCTATCGTGAGGCGGTCGGCACCGCCGGCCTGCTCAAGGGCGACAAGAAGACCTATTACATCGACCACGCCAATTCCGACGAAGCGGTGCGCGAGGCCGAGCAGGATCTAGCCGAAGGCGCCGACATGCTGATGGTCAAGCCCGGCCTGCCCTATCTCGACATCATCCGCCGGCTGAAGGACGAGTTGCAAATGCCGACCTTCGCCTATCAGGTCTCGGGCGAATATTCGATGATCAAGGCCGCCGCCGCCAATGGCTGGATCGACGGCGACAAGGCGATGCTGGAATCGCTGCTCGCGTTCAAGCGCGCCGGCTGCGACGGGATTCTCACCTACTTTGCGCCCGAAGTAGCGGCGATGCTGAAGGGATAGGTGATCGCATCGTTTTGGGACTTTGGTGCATGGGATGGGGCCTGTCGTAAACCTTCGGGATTGGCCGAATCCTCCCTCCCCCTCGTCATCCTGGGGCGGAGCAGGAGCGAAGCGACGCGGCGCAGACCCTAGGATCCATGCCGTGACCTGGCGGCAGCGCTCCGGCGGATCGAAAACGAACGCACCCATCCGGTTCTCCGAAAAAGTTCGGCCCATTCCGGATTGGTCTTCTTGATCTCCATTCGCGTGGTTCGTCGTTCTGGGCCGCTGTATTCTTCGGCCGATGTCACGGCATGGATCCTAGGGTCTGCGCCGCGTCGCTTCGCTCCTTGCTTCGCTCCAGGATGACGACGGGATGGTTGGTTATGGCCAATCGCCAGCGTTGGGAGATTGGCGGTTGTGGCCCAGCCGTTCATCGCTAGCCGGCGATCCAAAAACACCGCTTGCAAAATGCAATCAGTTAAGCTAACCCGATAACTGCTTGCATGTCACAATTGGTTATCGAGGAGGCTCTCATGTCCAAACTTCGCGTCAGCGCTTTCACCCTGTCGATCGACGGCTTCGGCGCCGGTCCCGACCAAGACCTGAAGAACCCGCTGGGTGTTGGCGGGGAAGCCCTGCACGGATGGATGTTCGGCACCCGCACTTTCCGCAAGATGGTCCTCGGCAAGGATGGCGGGACCACGGACACTGACGAGGCGTTCGCCGCACGCAGCTTCGAAAACGTCGGCGCATGGATCCTCGGCCGCAACATGTTTGGGCCAATCCGCGGCGAATGGCCGGATGACAGCTGGAAAGGCTGGTGGGGTGACAACCCGCCCTACCATGTGCCGGTCTTCGTGCTCACGCATCATCCGCGTGATCCGATTGTAATGGAGGGCGGCACGACCTTCTATTTCGTGACCGATGGCATCCACTCAGCGCTACAAAAGGCGAAAGCAGCGGCTGACGGCAAGGACATAAGGCTCGGCGGCGGCGTCGCCACGATCCGGCAATATCTCCAGGAAAAGCTCATCGACGAATTGCATCTGGCGATCTCACCGGTCCTGCTCGGCGCCGGCGAGAACCTTTTTGCCGGCATCGACATGCCCAAGCTCGGCTATCGCTGCAGCGAGCAGGTCGCGACGCCGAAAGCCACGCACGTCATCATCGAACGTGCCTAGCTTGTCGCAGGGCGCCACAGAGCAGCGCCCTCCTCGCCGCTTTAGTCAGTACTTCTCCGGCACATACAGTTCGCGCGGCAGTACCTGGCGCTCGTATTCGGGATTGAAGACGCGCTCCGGCAGTATGATCTCTTCGTGCGGCACCTCCTCATAAGGCATCTGCTTGAGGAGTTGGTCGATGCAGTTCAGCCGTGCCCGTTTCTTGTCGTTGCCCTCGACGATGAACCACGGGGCGCCACCCTTGCCCGCCGAGTCGCGGCCCTCGAAGACCACGACGAGCTTCTTCTTGTGATAGGCGACCCAGGACTGCAGCTTGATCAATTCGGATTGCAGCATGATGAGATCGCGAAAATACTGCAGGCGGTCGATCGATGGCGGATGCGCATTCTTGTAGATCTTGGCGATCTCCATCGACAGCGCCGGCTCCGAGATTTCCAGCTTATAATCTTCGTCGAGCGTGTCGGCGAGTTCCGCTTCCAGCCAGTCCCCGGCCGGGGAATTCTGTTTTATCTCGATCATTTGCGCTGCTCCGCTTACAGTCCTTGCCGGCCGCTGTCAGGCGCTCCGCCGCCCGGCCCGGCGGCCGGAAATCGAAGCGCTGAACCGATGTTAGTATAGGCCGGCAATGACGGTTTTATTGCAGCCACTGCTGCGCTGGCTGTGCGTTCAATCCGAAAGATGTGATCGAGCTTGCCCTGCGGAACTGGCGACAAGCGGAACGAATTATCCTACAAATGCCCGGTTCATTGAGGGCTGTCGTTTGCAACGCCCTTTCCCGATAAATCGTGAGGATACGACATGGAATACCGCACTCTCGGCCGTTCCGGGCTGAAGGTTTCGACGCTGACCATGGGGACAATGACATTCGGCGGCGGCGGCGCGTTTTCGGCGGTCGGCAAGACCGACCTCGACGAGGCGCGTCGGATGATCGACCTTTGCATCGATGCCGGCGTCAATGTTATCGACACCGCCAACGTCTATTCGAACGGCGTGTCGGAAGAGATCATCGGCGAGGCGCTCGGAGGCAAGCGCAAGGGCGACGTGCTGATCGCCTCCAAGGCACGCATGCGGATCGGCAAAGGCCCCAACGATGAAGGCTTGTCGCGCTACCATCTGATCCGCGAATGCGAGAGGAGCCTGAAGCGCCTCAGGACCGATGTCATCGACATCTATTTCCTGCACGAGTGGGATGGCCTGACACCGCTAGAGGAAACCATCGCCGCGCTCGACACGCTGGTCGCGCAGGGCAAGGTCCGTTATGTCGGCTGCTCCAATTATTCCGGCTGGCAAGTGATGAAGGGGCTGGGGATCAGTGACCGTCATCACCAGCCGCGCTTCGTCACCCAGCAGATCCATTACACGTTGGAAGCGCGCGAGGCCGAGTATGAATTGTTGCCGATCTCGGTCGACCAAGGGCTCGGCGTGCTGGTCTGGAGCCCGCTTGCCGGCGGGTTGCTGTCCGGTAAATACCACCGTGACCAGCCGACCGCCCGCCAGCTCAGCGGCTGGTCGGAACCGCCGATCCGCGACGAGGACCGGCTGTGGCGGATCGTCGACGCGCTGATCGACATCGGCAACAACCACGGTGTGTCGGCGGCGCAGGTTGCGCTTGCCTGGCTGCTCGGTCGGCCCGCCGTCAGCTCGCTGGTGATCGGCGGACGAACCGAAGCGCATTTCAAAGACAATATCGCCGCTGCAAGCCTTGTGCTTGGCGATGAGGAGCGCACACGCCTCGACGCGGTCAGCAGGCCGCCCGTGCTCTATCCTTACTGGCACCAGCAATTCACGGCAAAGGACCGGTTCGGTCCGGCCGATCTCGTCCTCGACCGCGACGGCGCCTGAAAACAGCCTGAAGCCAGGTTCCCGGACTGCGCCGAGATATGGAGCCGATCGTGCCTTGCGGTGTTGTGTTTGCGGCCCAATGCTCCTAGGCAAAGGCCAAGCACAATGAAAGGAACCGATATGGCACGAGCACCGAACTACGGTCAGGAACGCAAGGAACGCGACCGGCAGAAGGCTGCCAAGAAGGCGGAAAAGCAGGCTGCCAAGGTCGCAGCCAAGGAGCGATCGAAGCCCGAGGGCGAGAGCGAGTCCCAAACCAAAACCGAAACGGCCGAGTGATGACGCCCGGCCTGTCAGGCGGTCCGGGCCTCGGTCAAATCCCGCTATGCCTCAGGCGGGCGCCTTGTCGCTGACGAAGACGTTCACTTCACGAGCGGCGGCAATGAAGGCCCGTCTTGCGTTCATGGCCGGCTTGTCGCCGGCCAGCGCATCATGACAGGCCTGCAGCGCTTCGCGGTGCTTGGGGCTGCGCTTGCCGGGCCAATTGTTGAGGAGGTAGTCGGAAGCCTCGCGGGCCGTACGCAAGAGCTGATTGCTTCCTGCCGCGCCCTTGACGGTCACGGGTGTGTCAAATCGGTTGTTTTCCATCGCCGCTCTTACGCCATCGGCATTTGCGAAGCGAGACCGAAAGTAGCATTCTTCGCTCATCTGCCCTTTTTCGTCATCAATGGCCGCGGATCCTCACTCAAGCGACGACGGCAAATCCCCGGGCGCGCAGGCCGCGCCGGTCGTTGCGCAGCGAGGTCACCAGCCGGTCGCGGCTGCCGATGATATGGGTTGAAAGCAGGCGGGCAGCGCTATCGGCATCGCCGGCCCGTACCGCCGACAGAATGGCATGGTGTTCGGCCCAGGCACGGCCAAGTGCTGCCTCGTCGCGAACCTCGAGCCAGCGGGCGCGCGACAGGCGTGTCATCGCGTCGCGAACCGCTCTGAACAGAAACTCGTTGCCGGACAGACGCGCCAACTCGATATGAAAGTCCATGCCGACGCGATGCCATTCCTCGCGCGGCGTCTTGTCGTCGCAAGAATCGAGCATCCCCTCAATGATTTCGACGGCACTCCGGTCCTGCAAGGTGCAAGTTATTCTGAGCGCCGCGACCTCGACCGCCTCGCGATAGACGGCGATCTGCTCGAGTTCGGCGAGATTAATAGGCGAGACCGTCCAGCCGCGGCCGTCGCGGCAGATCAGGCCTTCGGTCTCGAGCCGCAGCAATGCCGCCCTGACCGGCGTGCGCGAGGCGCCGAAACGGCTTTCGACCCAGCGCTCCGTCAGCCGCTCGCCGGGACCGATCTCGAGCCCGAGGATCATCTCGCGAAGCTGCTTTTCGACGTTTTGCATCTGCGACATTGGCGTTCCTTTTGTTGGAGCCGGTTCATTGGCTCTCTGTTCACCGGCCATTTGTTGCCGATCCCTTTGCAGGGGCCGCATTGACAGCGACCAGCCTTGCGTCCATGATGGATACCAATCTGGTATACCAAAATGGGATCCACAACAAGTTTTCATCCAAGCCGGCGGGACAGGACAGGACATGCCGCAAGACGCCACCCTCGCCACGCAAGGCACGCACAACGTCCACTGGCGTCGCAATCTCGCCGTGTGTTTTGCCGGCTCGTTCAGCACGCTTGTAGCGATGACGCTGCTGTTGCCCTTCCTGCCGCTGTACGTCGAGCAGTTGGGCGCCGAGGGTCACGCGGCGATCGTCCAGTGGTCGGGCATTGCCTACGGCGCCACCTTCCTTGCTGCCGCGCTGGTTGCGCCCTTGTGGGGGCGGCTAGGCGACCGCTACGGCCGCAAACTGATGCTGGTGCGTGCCAGTTTCGGCATGGCGCTGTGCATGTCGCTGACCGGCATGGTGCAGACCGTCTGGCAATTGGTGCTCCTGCGCCTGCTGATCGGCTTTGCCGGCGGCTATTCTTCGGGCTCGACCATCCTGGTTGCCATGCAGACGCCGAAGGATCGCTCTGGCTGGGCGCTGGGCGTGCTGTCGGCCGGCATAACCGCCGGTGCTCTGGTCGGTCCGCTGCTCGGCGGCGCGCTGCCGCCGCTGATTGGAATCCGCGCCACCTTCCTGCTCGCCGGCGGCGTCATTTTCCTGGCGTTTCTGGCAACCACCTTGCTGATCAGGGAGGCCCCTCGCCCGGTTGCCGTCAAGGCGGCGTCACAAGAAAAAGCGAGAGGCGGCTGGTCGCAGATTCCCGACAAGCGCCCCGTCGTCGCCATGCTGGCGACCGGCATGCTGTTGAGTTTTGCCACCATGTCGATCGAGCCGATCATCACCGTCTATGTCCAACAGCTCATCGAAGATCAGAGCCAGGTCACGCTGATCTCCGGCATCGTCATGTCCGCGGCAGCGCTCGGCGCCATCCTGTCAGCGTCGCGGCTCGGCAAGCTCGCCGACCGTATCGGCCATTGGAACGTAATCGTTGCCGCACTCGCCGTCTCGGCGCTGCTCCTGATCCCGCAGGCCTTCGTTACGCAGGGCTGGCAACTCGTCGGCCTGCGTTTCTTGATGGGCCTGGCGCTTGGCGGTCTCGTGCCCTGCATCACCAGCGTCATCCGCCACAATGTGCCAGACGGCGTCGGCGGCAATGTGCTGGGCTTGTCGATCTCGGCGCAATATGTCGGGCAGGTCGCCGGACCGTTGCTCGGCGGCTTCGTCGGCGGCCATTTCGGTATGCGCTCGGTGTTTCTCGGCACATCGGTGCTGATGGCGGGCGGAGCGGCCTATAACTGGCTGGTCCAGTCGCGCCGCGAACGCGCCATGCTGGCGGAAGCCGGCAAATCCTGACACGGTTCGCCGCACTATCTCAGGCGGTCGCCAGGAATCGCGGAGGCGTGGAAATGAGCATGGCTGAACAGACGGCGGGCAGTCGCATTCTGATTTTTGCCGGCAGCCTATGCGGCGCAACCGGCGTGGCTCTTTCGGCGGCGGCGGCACATCTCGGCGGCGCTTTCGTCGGTACGGCCGCATCCTTCCTGCTCATGCATGCGCCGGTCTTCCTTACCGTCGGGCTGCTCGGTGGCAATAGAATCCTGCGAACCGGAAGCCTCATCCTTCTCGTCGGGCTTCTGCTTTTCTCGGGAGATCTTTTGGCCCGCGACTTCCTTGGCTCGCGGCTGTTCCCGATGTCGGCGCCGATCGGCGGCACGTTGCTCATCGGCGGCTGGCTCGTGATGGCCGCCTCGGCGCTGGTACACCCGCGCCGCCATTGATGCGGCAACCAATGGCGGCCGCTGCTCTTTTCGCCAGCCGCGCTCGATCCACGAGCTCTGTCTTGCCAGCTCAGTCTTGCGGACGTTCGGGCCGGACTTGGCCGTCGCGCTTGGGCGTCTTGACTATACGCCGTCGCTCCAGCCGTTCGGTGGCCGGCGAGATGCCCCAATAATTGCGATAGATGTCTTCGAACAGATGCTTGATCGGATGCATGGCTTAATGTCCTCTAGCTTTTTGAATCGATCCAATGCGCGGGCACAAATAATAGGCCGCCGATCAGCTCCGCTTGCGCCCTACGAGGAAACGCAGGTCGCGAATCCACGGACCGGTCCTGTCGCGCCCCTTACGGACATCCGCGCCCGAGCGGATGCTCCAGTCGTTCCGGTAAATGTCCTCGAACAGATAATTGACGGGGTGCATGGCGCTCTCCTCTTGTATCGATCCAATCTGCGGATAAAAACCGCTCTTGGATCGATTCAAGAATACGCGTCACATTATAAATGTCAAGCAGAAATTTGAATCGATCCAAGGAAGATGTTAGGTAATCGGCGATACTGTTGGACAGGAGTCCTGGAGACAAACAAATGGCATCACTCACCGAAGGCGGCAGGAGGCCCATCCGGCTGGCGGACATCGCCAAGGCCGCGGGCGTATCGCACGGCACTGCCTCCAATGTCTTCAGCCGTCCCGAAATCGTGCGCGAGGAGGTCCGCGAGCGGGTCAAGGCGGCGGCCGACGCGCTGGGCTACGCCGGCCCGGATCCCAAGGGCCGCCTGCTGCGCGCCGGCAAGGTCAATGCAATCGGCGTCGCCACAACCGAGCCGCTGTCTTATTTCTTCGACGACCCGTTTGCCCGCGTGATGATGGCCGGCATCTCGGAGGCCTGCGACGCCACCGGCGCGGGAATAGCCCTCGTGTCGGCTGGCAACGAGGAAAAACTTGCCTGGAATATCCAGAGCGCCCTCGTGGACGGCTTCATCCTGTTCTGCATCGAGGGCGGTCCGCGTCTCGTTGAGCTGACGCGCGAACGAAAGCTCCCCTTCGTCGCGCTCGAGCTCGGCTCGCAGGACGACACGGTCTCCGCGATCAGTATCGACAATGTTGCCGGCGGCCGGCTCGCGGCGCGCCATCTGGCGGAACTTGGACATCGCCGCTTCGCCGTGTTGTCGCTGGCCTTCGCCGACGACAGCACCGGTCTTGTCTCGCCCGAGCAGGTCCGGACGGCGTCCTATACCGGAACCCGTGATCGCCTCCTCGGCTATTTCGAAGAGCTTTCCCGGTTTGGTGTCGACACCACCAAAGTGCCGGTCTACGAGACCGAAAACGATAAGGCGAGCACAAGGGCTGGCCTTGAAACCATCTTCGCCTCGGCGGAACCGCCGACCGCCATCCTGGCGATGTCGGACCGGATCGCAATGGTGGCATTGGAATGGCTCAACGCACGGGGCATCGCGGTTCCCCGCGATGTTTCCGTCGTCGGCTTCGACGGCGTGCCTGAAGCCGCAACTTGCGAGCCTCCGCTCACCACCATCGCCCAGCCGATCGCCGAGATCGGCCGCCGGGCAGCGCGAAGAATCCTCGACTTCGACGGCACGGTGCGGCGAGAAACGCTCGACGTCGAACTTGTCGTCAGGGCATCGTCCGGACCACCGCCAAGTACAGGCTGACTGGGGCAGATCGGCTCCAAATCTTATCTATTGGCCGCCATGGGACCGATGCCAAAGGATGGACGAACAGGCAGCGCCTCGTTGCGGACCGGCTTGCCCTTGCCGGACCAGCCGATTGCGGACAGCCACTCCAGATAAAAGGCGAGCGCGAACTGCATGGCGATGCCGGCGGCGAGCAGCAGACTGTCATAGGCAATGCCGCCCGGGTTGATCAGCTTCATCACCTGCGCCGCCATGGCAATCACCGTGCCGGCAATGAAAACCGGCAGCGAGCGTTTGCCCAATATGGCGAGCGGATTGTCGCGGCCGGTGCGGAACAGGTTCGAGACGAAAGGCAAGGCGACGACCAGATAGCTCATCGCCAGGATGTGCAGCAGCCGCGGCAACGACAGGAACGTCTTGTCGAAACCGGTCAGCACCACCGGCAGGTCGAGCCATGACACATGCCCCCACAGCGGGCTATGCACCCAGACGAGCGCCGTCAGCACATAGGCGGCCGCCGCGCCGACCAGCCATCGATTGACCGGGATGGTGCCGCCGCGCCGCACATGCAACACGCTGGCCATGCCGATATTGAACAGCAATTGCCATGACAGCGGATTGAGGAACCAGAACCCGGGCTCCGGGTAGTTCGGCGGCGCGATCTGGTAGATTCCGGCAACCAGCCAAAGGGCTGCGGACACGGCAAGCGCGGCCAGTGGCCTGTAGCTGATGAACAGCAGGAAGGCCGGCGCCATCAACAGCAGCACCGCATAGACCGGCAGTATGTTGTTGTAACCGAGCTGATGGCCGAGCGTGACGACACCGACCAGGACTTGCGGCGGATTCCTGACGAGCGGCTCGATGTTGATCAGCGTCAGAAGGTCCGGCCGTTTCGCAAACACCGCCGCTGCGCAGAAGATGGCCATGACCACCATCGTCGTGACGATGTGGGTGACATAGAGCACGCCGGCGCGGCGCCACATCTTCAGCGTTGCGACCAACCGGTTTCCCGGCTGGAATCTGGTGCCGTAGGCAAGAGCGACGGACATGCCGGAGATCAGCACGAAGGCCTCGGCCGCATCCGAAAACCCGAAATTCTTGTAGGTCAGGGTTTCGAAAACTGTGCCCGGCACGTGGTCGATGAATATGGTCAGGAGGGCGAGTGCCCGGAACACGTCAATACGCGTATCGCGTTCCGGCGAAACTGGCATGGTCATCGATAAAAGGCCTTAAAGCTGGTTGTTCATGCGCGGTATGCGACCACCCGGGCGACCACCCGGCGCACACTGCTTCGAATCCCTCCCGCGGGGATTATATCGGCAAAGAAACGGACTGAAATGCGCCCGGTTCAATCAACTTTCGCGGAGCTTGAAAATATTCCGTTTTGAAGCCGGCAAATGAATGAAACATCGTGAAAACAAAAGGATGCAACTATGTCCGAAAAACCTCCGGAAGATGACTTTTTGCGGCGCGACCTGCCATTTTTTTATCGCGTTTACAGGCCCGCAGCACCAACCGGAGAGTGCCTCTTTCTGCTGCATGGATCGGGTGTCGACGAGACGACTCTGGTGCCGCTGGGGCGCCAAGTCTCGCCGCACGCCACCTTGGTGGCGGTGCGTGGCCGCATCGCCCAGGAAGACGGTTTCCGCTGGTTCAGGCGGATTTCGCCGATACGATTCGAGCAGGACAGCATCCGCAAAGAGGCGGACGCTTTCGCTGACTTCATCCCCAAGGCCGCGAAACGCCACGACCTCGATCTCGCCCGAGCCTCCTTTATCGGCTACTCCAACGGCGCCAACCTGGTTTCAAGCGTGATGCTGCTTCATCCGCGGCTGATCGTCCAAGCGGCTTTGCTGCGCCCGATGCCGGTTCTGGACGAGGTGCCGCCGGCGGATCTCAGCAACGCACGGGTGGTAATCTTATCCGGCGCCGACGACCTGATTTACCGGCCCTTCGCACTCGCGCTGGTCGGACTGCTCAGCCGGCATGGCGCCAAAGTCGAGGCCCACACCGTCGCCTCCGGCCATGAAATCGGCAATCCGGACGCCGCGATCGTCAGGCGGTGGCTGGCAGATCCTGCAGCCGCCGTTGCAACGTCAGATCGATAAGCCTCGAAGCTAGCCTCGCCCCATGCGGTTCCAGGCGTCCAGCCCGGCGATCTTGTAGGCTTCGGCCAGCGTCGGATAGTTGAAGGTGTTGTTGACGAAGAAGTCGACAGTGCCACCGAGATTGATGACCGCCTGGCCAATGTGGATGAGTTCGGTCGCGCCCTCGCCGACAATATGGGCGCCGAGCAGACGGCGTGTTTCGATCGAAAACAGAAGCTTCAGAAAGCCGGTGTTGACGCCCATGATGTGGCCGCGCGAGGTCTCGCGAAACCGCGCCACGCCGACCTCATAGGCTGCACCACTCTCGCGCACCTGCTCCTCGGACTGGCCGACAGTGGAGATTTCCGGCACGGCATATATGCCATAGGGAAAGGTTTCGGGCGGCGGCGGCAACGGCACGCCGAACGCGTGGCAGGCGGCCACCCTGCCCTGCTCCATCGAAGTCGAGGCCAGGCTCGGAAAACCAATGACGTCGCCGGCGGCATAGATGTTGGGCGCGCTTGTCTGGAACGTCTGCGGATCGACCTTGATGCGGCCCCTGGGATCGGCCTCAATGCCGACCGCTTCCAAGCCCAGGCTGCCGACATTGCCGGTACGCCCTGCAGCATAAAGCACCATCTCGGAACGTATGGTGCGGCCGTCGGCCAGCATCACCTCGGCATGATCGGGTTTCGAGGCGATCTCCTTGACGGCGCTGCCCAAGCGGATGGTCATGCCGCGGTCGCGCATCTGATGGATGAAGTCGTCGACGATCTCGCGGTCGACGAAATCCAACATGGTATTGCGCGGCTCGACCAGCGTCACCGACACGTCGAGCGCCGAAAAGATCGTTGCATATTCGACGCCGATGACGCCGGCGCCGATCACCGTCAGAGTGCGCGGCAGGCGGTCGAGCTCCAGCATCTCGTCGCTGTCGAAGATCCGTGTCTTGTCGAACGGCACGTCGCGCGGCCGGTGCGGCCGGGTGCCGACCGCGATCAGCGCATGGGCGAAGCCAACCTCGCTGTAGTCGCCGGTGTCGGTGGTCAGGCTGACCTTGTTGGGGCCGAGGAATTTTGCCGCGGCACGTGCGCTCTTGACCGTGTTGCGCATGAACTGGTGCTGCAGCACCTCGACCTCATGGTCGAGCGTCTTATGCAGGCGCTCGACCAGATCGCCAACCGAAATGTCCTGCTTGACCCGGTAGCCGCGACCGTAAAAGCCGCGCTCGCGCCAGCCTGAGAGGTTGAGCACCGTCTCGCGCAACGTCTTCGACGGGATGGTGCCGGTATGCACCGACACGCCGCCGAGGCGCCGGCCTCTGTCGACCACCAGCACCGACTTGCCGAGCTTGGCCGACTGCACCGCGGCGCGGCGCCCGGATGGGCCGCTGCCGATGACCAGCATGTCGTAGTCCATGTCGCCCCGTCCCCTCGGCTTGGCGCTTTTGTTGCGCCGCAGCAAGCTAACGCTATCCGCGCCACAAATTCAACAAGTCACAGACGGCGCCAAGTGCTCCGTCACCATCTACATGGTGGACGGCTCGATCTTGATTCCGCCGCGAACCTTCACCATTTCATCCACAAGCGGCCCCGTGCATTAACCCGGGTTCGATTACGAGGAAATGACATGAACGCTCGCGTTCTCGACGGCGAAATCATCACCAGCAGGCTCGAAGATATCAGCGCCTATGAGGGCGTACGCACGCGGCGCATTCTCGCCTTCTTCATCGATTATTTCATCGTGGCGCTGCTCACCATTCCATTCGCGATCCTGGTGTTCTTGTTCGGGCTGTTGACGCTCGGCCTCGGCTGGATGCTGTTTTCCATTCTCGTGCCAGCCGTCGCCATCCTCTACATCTGGAACACGCTCGGCAGTAAAGACCAGGCCACCACCGGCATGAAGATAATGGGCATCCGGCTCGACCGACTCGACGGCAGCCCCATCGACGGGCTGACCGCCGTCGTGCATTCGGTGCTGTTTTGGGCCGGCAATGTCATCCTTTCGCCGCTGGTCCTGCTGGTGAGCCTGTTTTCCGATCGCAAGCGCACGCTGCACGACCTGCTGCTCGGCACTGTCGTCAGCCGCAGCGGCCGCTGAGCAGACTTTTGAAGCGCGGCCGCAGCCTTTGCGCACAAATGTGAAGACGTCCAATCAACCAGGCTTTCACAATCCTGTTGAATTTTTCGGCTTCCGCGCCAAAGGTAGAGCGATTCGCAGGAGTGTTTCCAAGGCTCGATGACGCAGCACCCGACCCAGTCGCCGCAGTTCTTTCTGACCGCGCCCTCGCCATGTCCCTATCTCGAGGGCCAGTTCGAGCGCAAGGTGTTCACACACCTGGTCGGCGACAAGGCCCCGGAAATGAACGATCTGTTGACGCAGGGTGGATTCAGGCGGTCGCAGAACATCGCCTACAGGCCGGCTTGCGAGACCTGCCGCGCCTGTGTGTCGGTGCGCATCCTGGCGCAGGAATTCACCGCCAGCCGCAACATGAAACGGGTCATACAGCATAATTCGGATCTGGTCGGCGCCATGCACGACGCCGAGCCCTCCACCGAGCAGTATTCGCTGTTCCGCAGCTATCTCGACGCCCGCCATCGCCGTGGCGGCATGTCCGATATGACCGTGCTCGACTACGCCATGATGGTAGAGGATACCCATGTCGACACCAAGGTCATCGAATACCGTCGCCGCGGACCCGACAGCTTCATCACCGGCAAGGGCCAGGGCGAGCTGATCGCCGTGGCGCTCACCGACAAGATGGCCGATGGCCTGTCGATGGTCTATTCCTACTTCAACCCGGACTTCGAGGACCGCTCGCTCGGCACCTTCATGATCCTCGACCACATCGCCCGCGCCAGGGCGATGGGCCTGCCCCATGTCTACCTGGGTTACTGGGTCAACGGCTCGCGCAAGATGAATTATAAGATGCGCTTCCAGCCGCAGGAGCATCTCGGCCCGAAAGGTTGGGAACGCTACAATCACGAAGCGGTTTCGCGCTGATCTTCGCTTTCGGTATTCAGTCTTAAATTGTTTCGAGGAAGATGCCCGCTGGGCTTCCGGCCGATCGGCTGGAAACCGGGCAGGTCAATTTTGCGCCTCCAAGCCTACGCGAGAATTGCCGCATGTCTTCCCACAACGAGCACCAGAGAGGCCTTCTGATCACCGCCATCGGCGGGCTGACGCTGACGGTCGACATTCCGCTGATCCGGCTCGCCGATGGCGAGGCATGGACGATCCTGCTGTTGCGCACCGGTACGACCTTCGTCGCCACGCTCATCATCTGGGCCGTCTGGCGCTCGCTGAGCGCAAAGGCGCCGCAGCTTATCCCGGGCTGGTCAGGGCTCATCGTTGCCGCCCTCTACGGGCTCGGCTCGATCGCCTTCATCACCGGCGTCTACAGCACCTCGACCGCCAACCTCGTTTTCATCCTGGCGTTCACAACCATGTTCGCGGCCCTTTTGTCATGGCTGTTCCTGAAGGAGAGGCCACGGCCCCTGACGCTTGCAGCGCTGGCACTGATGATCGTCGGCGTGACGATCATTGTCGGCGATTCCGTTGGAACCGGACATCTCTTCGGCGACCTGATGGCGCTATGCTCGGCTTTCATGATCGCAGCGGCCATCACTATCTCGCGCGCAAGCGGCAAGGATATGGGTTTCACGGCGCTGATCGGAGTGGTCCTGCCGCTGGCCGTCGCCACCCTGATGGTTTCCAAGGTGGGTTTCCACGTCAACGCGCCGTGGTGGATCGTCTTCAACGGTGCCGTCATCATGCCGATCTCTTTCTTCTGCCTCGCCAACGGCCCGAAATACATCTCCGGGCCGGAAGTGGCGATGTTCTACCTGTTAGAAACCGTGCTGGCGCCGGTCTGGGTGTGGATGATCTTCGCCGAAACACCGTCGCGCAACAGCCTGATCGGCGGCGCGATCCTAATCATGACTTTGATCGGCCATTCGCTCTGGCAGTTGCACGAGGGGCGCAAACGCCGCGCCACGTTCGCCGTCAGTCACCCGGCCTGATTCTTTTTCGCGGCCGCGCGCTCGGCAACAATTTCGATCTGCGGCGGCGCGTCATCGTGCTCCGCCGGTTCGGCGGCAGCGAGTTCATCGGTCAGTTCCACTTCGCGCAGCCATTCGCGCCAGATTGCGACGAGCAGGGCCATCAGCACCGGGCCGATGAACAGGCCGAGAAAGCCCATTGTCTTGACGCCGCCGATCAGGCCGAAAAAGGTTGGCAGGAAGGGCAGCTTTATCGGCCCGCCGACCAGCTTCGGGCGCAATGTCTTGTCGACGATGAAGAGTTCGACCGCGCCCCAGACGAACAGCGCCAGCCCCGCCATCGGCGAGCCGCTGGCAGCGAGATAGATCGAGACCAGCGTGAAGGACAGGGGCGCGCCGCCGGGGATCAGCGCCATGATGCCGGTCAGCGCGCCGAGCGTCACCGGCGACGGCACGCCGGCCAACCAGTAAGCGATACCCAGCACCAGCCCTTCGCCGATGGCGATAACAGTCATGCCGGTCACCGTCGAGGAGATCGTCGCCGGCACCACGCGTGAGATCCGTTCCCATCTGGCCGGCAGGATGCGTTCGCCGAGGCGATCGACCTGTCCGGCGAAATGCTCGCCGTCGCGATAGGCGAAGAACAGCGCGATCATCATGAACAGCAGCGTCAGCAAAAGGCCGAAGGCGCTGCCGCCCGCGGCAAGCACGCCGCGGTAGATGCTGCCGATATTGGCGCCGCTGATCAGCTGGATCAGTTCGCCGATACCGCCAGGGTGGCCAACGTTAACCGTCCATTGTTCATTGAGCCATTCGCCCACCACCGGCATGGTGGCGATCCAGTGCGGCGTCGGCGCACCGTAGCGGTTGGTCTCGATCGACCAGTTGACCCATTCGCGCACCTCATTGATGGCGTAGGTGCCGGCAAGCGCGATCGGCACCACCAGGAAGGTTAGGATGAACAAGATCGCAAGCGTCGCCGCGATCGTGCGGTTGCCGCCGACGCCGGCGAGCAGCCGTCGGTAGAGCGGCCAGCTGGCGAAGGCGATCACCAGGGCGGCAAGGACCGGAAACAGGAAGCCGTGGAAGAAGTAAACGCCAGCGGCAACGATCAGCACCAGGAGCCAGCGCGCCGCCGACAGCGGCGGAATGACAGCGGCCCTGAGCGGCGTCGACAGGCCAAACAGGCGCTGCTGCCGCTCCGGCTTCTGTATCCTGACTTCCTTCAAGCTCCCAATTCTCCCTGGCCCATAGCGTCGCTTATGCACTGATATAGTGCAGCAATCGTGACGACATTCCAAATGATTGGGTAGAGCTGCTAATCTCCCCGCTTGAGGAGGAGATGGCCGGCAGGCCAGGGGGGTCGCCGAGCGTGAGACGCCAGCCTCCTCTGTCTGCGATACGTGAGGCGCCAGTCCCCTCCGTCTGCGATAAGGGTCGTGTCTGGACGTTCCGACCCCCTCTGTCGCCTTCGGCGACATCTCCCCCTCAAGGGGGGAGATACCGCTTCACCCGAACTTCCCCGTGCGCGGGAACCCCTTCGGCACCATGCGGCCGGCCGAGGCGCGGGCGCCGACCCATTCGGCAAGCTCGTCACGCGATTTGATGAAGGTGCGGTCTGCCGAATCCTGCCAGGACAGGCCGCTTGCGAGCGTGAAGGTCTTGAGGTCGAGGACGCCGCCATCCTTGTACTTCTGCAGGCGCACGCCCTTGCCGCGCCCCATCTCCGGGATCTCGGCCAGCGGGAACACCAGCATCTTGCGGTTCTCGCCGACGATGGCGAGATGGTCGCCGGCGACGCTCACGCAGCGCTGGGCCTCGTCGGGCGCCTTGACGTTCATCACCTGCTTGCCCTTGCGGGTGTTGGCGACGACTTCTTCTTCCGGCACGATGAAACCGTTGCCGTCATGCGACACCAGCAGCAGCTTGCGCTTGGGATCATGGACGAAGGCGGTGACGATATCCTGGTCGTTGTCCATGTCGACGATGATGCGGATCGGCTCACCATGGCCACGCCCGCCGGGCAGCCGGTCGGCGCCGATCGTGTAGAACTTGCCGCCGGTGGTGAAGACCAGCACCTTGTCGGTGGTCTGGGCATGGAAGGCGAGCTTGAGGCTGTCGCCTTCCTTGAAGGTCAGGGCCGAATGGTCGGTCAGATGACCTTTCATGGCCCTCAGCCAGCCCTTTTCCGAAACGACCACAGTGACCGGCTCGCGCTCGATCATGGCATGGGCGATATCGGTCAGGTCATGCTCGGGTGCGTCGGCGAACTCGGTGCGGCGTTTGCCGATGTCGGTCTCGGGCCCGTATTTCTGGCGAACATTGGCGACTTCCCACTTGATCGTCGCCCACTGCTTGGCGTCGGACGCAAGCAGTGCCTCGATCTGCTTCTTCTCGCCGGTCAGACCATTGAATTCCTCGCGGATTTCGAATTCCTCGAGCTTGCGCAGCGCCCTCAGACGCATGTTGAGGATGGCTTCAGCCTGGGTGTCGGTGAGTGACCAGCGGGCCATCATCACTTGCTTGGGCTCGTCCTCCTCGCGGATGATCCTGATCACCTCGTCGATGTTGAGGTAGGCAATCAAATAGCCGGCGAGGATCTCCAGCCGCCTCTCGATCTCGCCGAGGCGGTGCTTGGAGCGGCGGATCAAGACGTCGCGGCGGTGCTCCAGCCATTCCTTGAGCACACCTTTCAGCGACAGCACGTTCGGCACCTTGCCGCGCGACAACACGTTCATGTTGAGCGGAAAGCGGCTTTCGAGCTCGGTCAGCTTGAACAGCGATTCCATCATGATGCCGGGATCGACCGAGCGGCTCTTCGGCACCAGCACGACGCGGATGTCCTCGGCGCTCTCGTCGCGGATATCCTCGAGCAGCGGCAGCTTGCGTGCCATCAAGAGCTCGGCGATCTTTTCGATCAGCCTGGCCTTCTGGACGCCATAGGGAATTTCGGTGACGACAATGTTCCAGGTGCCCCTGCCCTGATCCTCCTGGCTCCATTTCGCCCTGACGCGAAAGCCACCGCGACCCGTTTCGTAGGCTTCGAGGATCGAGGCTCGACTGTCGACGATGATGCCGCCGGTCGGGAAATCCGGCCCCTGGACGAAGTCCATCAGCTTGGTGACGGGCGCATCCGGATGATCGATCAGGTGAAGCGCGGCGTCGCAAAGCTCGGCCGCATTGTGCGGCGGAATCGAGGTCGCCATACCGACGGCAATGCCGGACGAGCCGTTGGCAAGCAGATTCGGGAAGGCGCCGGGCAGCACCGCCGGCTCCTCGTCTTCCTCGTTGTAGGTCGGGCGGAAATCGACCGCATCCTCGGTGATGCCTTCCAAAAGCAGCGTCGACACTTCGGTCATGCGCGCTTCGGTGTAGCGCATGGCGGCGGCGTTATCGCCGTCGATATTGCCAAAATTACCCTGCCCGTCGACCAGCGGGTAGCGCATCGAAAAATCCTGCGCCAACCGCACCAACGCGTCGTAGATCGACTGGTCGCCATGCGGATGGAATTTGCCCATCACCTCGCCGACGATGCGGGCGCATTTGGCAAAACCCTGGTCGGGGTTGAGCCGCAACAAGCGCATAGCATGCATGATGCGACGATGCACCGGCTTCAATCCGTCGCGCACGTCCGGCAGCGCCCGATGCATGATGGTCGACAGCGCGTAGGCGAGATAGCGCTCTTCCAGCGCCTTCTTCAGATCGACCGGCTCGATATTGTCGCCGCCGCCACTCTCGGGCGGCAAAAGCCTTTTTCCCATGGGCTGGCACTAGCCGAGCGGGTGATTCGCGGCAAGAGGCACCAGTATGCCTCCTCCTAAAGCGCGTCGCGTTCGACCGGCCTCATGCGACGCTTTAGGTCCTTGTTTTGATGCATGTCGTCATCGCAAAACCGCTGCACACTTTGCGCGACATCCATTATGCAACGGGAATTGGGAGCGTCGCGACGCCGGCCAACATCAACCCGTTACATCCTGCTTCTATCGCAAGCCTGATGGATCGGGTTTGCCTTTAGCCGCGATTTTCGATCATTGTGCCGAGGCCCGCCTTTTTCCGGTCCAGTTCGTCGCCGAATGGTGACGACGCGACGATTTGAAAAGAATTTCAGGACACTCTCAGGGGAGCTCTCGATGACGATCAGGCACTCGACACTTATTAAAAGACTGGCTTTTTCGACCTTTTTGCTGACGCTGCCGCTGAATGCGGCATTCGCGCAGGATACCGCGGTCGCCGACCGGCTGAAGGCTGCCCTCGCCGCCCAGGGTGTCGACCTCTCCTGGACCGGAGTAACCGGCGACACCTCCAGCATGGTTCTGCAAGGCGTGGCGGTCAAACCGGCGGCCGAAAAGGAGGCGCTCAAGATCGGCGACGTCAAGCTCGAAGGGGTGACCGAAGCCAATGGTGGCTATCAAATCGCGACCGTGTCGACGTCGCCGTTCGAACATAGCGAGGATGGCGTCACGCTCAATCTCAGCCCCTTCGTCATCCACGACATGACGGTTCCGGCCGAAGGCGCAAGCGGCCCGCTGGGCTCGCTGATGATTTACAAATCGGCCGAGCTCGACAACATGACCGTCAAGGTGGCCGACAAGACCGCTTTCTCGATGGACGGGCTTGCCATCGCAATCACGCCGCCGGCCGACGGCAAGGCCTTGGCGTTTTCCGGCACCACGGAAAAATTCACTGCCGACCTGACACTGGTCGAAGATCCGAAGTCCAAGGAAGTCATCAACGCGCTCGGCTACCAGAACATATCGGGCAATCTTGAGATGGAAGGCACCTGGCAGCCTACCGACGGCAGGATGGACTTGTCGAAATACGAAATATCGGTCGACAATGCCGGCACGCTCGGCATGACCTTCGATCTCGGCGGCTACACGCTGAACGTCATCAAATCACTGCAGGAGATGCAGAAGAAGATGGCGGCGCAGCCCGAAGGCGCCGACAATTCGGCGCAAGGCATGGCCATGCTCGGGCTGCTGCAGCAGCTTTCGTTCAACAGCGCCTCGATCCGCTTCGATGATGATTCGCTGACCAAAAAGGTGCTCGATTATGCCGGCAAGCAGCAAGGCATGTCCGGCAAGGACATTGCCAACCAGGCCAAGGCGATCGTGCCCTTCGGCATGGCGCAGCTCAACAATCCGGAACTGACGGCGCAGGTTTCGGCCGCGGTCAACAAATTCCTCGACGATCCGCAAAGCATCGAGGTCTCGGCCGAGCCGCCGGCGGCGGTGCCGTTCGCGCTGATCATGGCGGGCGCCATGTCCAACCCGCTCGACCTGCCGAAAACGCTTGGCGTGACGGTTACGGCAAACGAAGACTGACCGAGATCCCAAAGCAAAAGCCCGGCAGCGATGCCGGGCTTTTTTATGAATCAACAGCATCGGTTCGGAGCGTTTCCTAAACCTCTTTCTTCGTCGCCACGACGCGCAGCGACAATTCGCGAAGCTGCTGCGGGCTGGCCTCCGACGGCGCGTTCATCAACAGGTCATAGGCCTGCTGGTTCATCGGGAACATCGTCACTTCGCGCAGGTTCCTCGCGCCGACCAGAAGCATGACGACGCGGTCGATGCCTGCCGCCATGCCGCCATGCGGCGGCGCGCCATACTGGAAGGCGCGGTAGAGGCCACCGAAGCGCTCCTCGACCGTCTCGCGGTCAAGCCCGACCGTCTCGAACGCCTTGACCATGGTTTCGGGCAGATGGTTGCGGATGCCGCCTGAGGCGATCTCGAAACCATTACAGACCATGTCGTACTGGAACGCCTTGATTCCGAGCAGATCCTCGCCGTTCAGCGCATCGATGCCACCTTGCGGCATCGAGAACGGATTGTGCGCGAAGTCGATCTTCTTCTCCTCCTCGTTCCATTCGAAGAACGGGAAGTCGACGATCCAGCACAATTCGAAGCGATCACGGTCGACAAGATTGAGCTCCTCGCCGGCGCGGCTGCGCGCCGCTCCCGCGAAGGAGACGAACTTCTTCGGATCGCCGGCGACGAAGAAGGCGGCATCGCCATCGGCAAGGCCGAGTTGTTGTCGAATCGCCTCGGTGCGCTCCTCGCCGATATTCTTGGCCAGCGGCCCGGCGCCTTCGAGCTTCTCGCCCTCCTTGCGCCAGAAGATGTAGCCGAGGCCGGGCTGGCCCTCGCCTTGCGCCCATGAGTTCATGCGGTCGCAAAAGGCGCGAGACCCGCCGGTCTTGGCCGGAATGGCCCAGACCTCGGCCTTCGGATCGTTGGCAAGGATGTTGGCAAATACCTTGAAGCCGGAATCGCGAAAATGATCAGAGACGGCCTGCATCTCGATCGGGTTGCGCAGGTCCGGCTTGTCGGTGCCGTATTTGCGCATGGCGACATCATAGGCGATGCGCGGAAACTTCTGCGTCACCGGCTTGCCGGCGGCAAAGGTCTCGAACACCCCCCGCATCACCGGCTCCATGGTGGTAAACACATCCTCCTGCTCGACGAAGCTCATCTCCACGTCGAGCTGGTAGAATTCACCCGGCAGACGGTCGGCGCGCGGGTCCTCGTCGCGGAAGCACGGCGCAATCTGGAAGTAGCGATCGAAGCCGGACACCATGATCAGCTGCTTGTACTGCTGCGGTGCCTGCGGCAGCGCATAGAAAGTGCCGGGGTGGATGCGCGACGGCACCAGGAAGTCGCGCGCGCCTTCCGGCGATGAGGCGGTCAGGATCGGCGTCGAGAATTCGGTGAAGCCGACCTCGCCCATCAGCTTGCGCATCTCGGCGATGATTTTCGTCCGCGCGAGGATATTCTTGTGCAGCGTGTCGCGGCGCAGATCGAGGAAGCGGTATTTGAGGCGGATGTCCTCCGGATAGTCCGGCTCGCCGAAGACCGGCAGCGGCAATTCCCTGGCCGCCGACAGCACTTCGATCTCGCGCGCGAAAACCTCGATCTCGCCGGTCGGCAAATTGGGGTTCACGGTGTCGGCGAGGCGCGCCTTGACCTCGCCGTCGACGCGGACGACCCATTCGCCGCGCAAGGTCTCGGCGATCTTGAAGGCAGGCGAATCCGGATCGGCGACGATCTGGGTCAGACCGTAATGGTCGCGCAAATCGATGAACAGCAGTCCGCCATGGTCGCGCACGCGATGCACCCAACCCGACAGGCGAACGGTCGAGCCGACATCGACCTTCCTCAACTGGGCACAGGTATGGCTGCGGTAACGATGCATTGTCATTCTTAAAGTCCGGATGTTGGGTTGCGGCCGAGGCATGATGGCCCAGCCTGAAAATTTGCGCGAAAAGCACATGAGAGGGTGCATTTGTCAAGGCAAGCGGCGGCTGGGCCGAGTTCGCGTTCTTCCCGCCCCTATCCCACCGGCATCAATTTATGCCAGAGGCGTCAATCTGAGTTCGCTGCTCTGTGCCGGCAGTTCAACTATGCACTCACCCCTTCACCCCGCCCGCCGTGAGACCGGAGACGATCTTGCGCTGTAAGATGAGAACGAGGACGACAAGCGGCACGGTGACGATCACCGATGCGGCCATGATGTTGCCCCACGGGATCTCGAACTGCGAGCTGCCGGAGAGCAGCGCGATCGCGACCGGCACGGTTCGCTGCTCGTTGCTGGAGGTAAACGTCAGGGCGAACAGGAACTCGTTCCAAGCACCGATGAAGGCGAGGAGCCCGGTGGTCGCCAGTGCCGGCCACATCAGCGGCAGGAAGACGCGGCTGATGATGATCCGGGGCGTGGCGCCGTCGAGGATCGCCGCTTCCTCCAGCTCGATCGGCAGGTCGCGAACGAAGGCGGTGAGCACCCAAACGGTGAACGGCAAGGTGAAGATCATGTAGGACAAGATTAGCGCGAACGGCGAATTGTAGAGGCCGAAGATGCGGATTAGCTCGAAAAGCCCGCCAACCACCGCCAATTGCGGGAACATCGAGACGGACAGGATGATGAGGAGCAGCGCCGAACGGCCTCTGAAGCGGATGCGCGCCAGTGCATAGGCAGCGGTGACGCCGAGGAACAGCGAAATGAAGACGACGGCGCTCGAGATGAACAGCGAGTTCACGAGGTTGCGCAGGAAAGTCCCCTCGGTGAATACGGTCCTGTAGTTGCTGAAGGTAATCGTCGTCGGCCAATAGTCGACCTGGAAGAGCGCGGTCCCCGATTTCAGGCTGGTGATGATGGCGTAGTAGAACGGGAACACCGCGACGACGACGATAACGGCGACGAGGAGGTAGAAAGCCGTGCGCTTGACGATCCACATGGTCAGTGGTCCCACATGATCAATAGTCCTTGTCCAGTCTTATCCGGCCGAGCCAAAGAACGAGCATGGTCAGCAGAGCGAGGATAAGGAAGAGCAACGTCGAGGCGGCGGAACCGTAGGCAAACTTGTCGAACTCAAACAGGCTCTCGCGGGCAAACACCGACATCGACTTGGTGTGTATGTTGTTTGGCGTGAGCACGTAGATCAGATCGAAGATGCGCAGGGCATCGAGACCGCGAAAGATCATGGCCACCATCAACGCCGGTCGGATGAGCGGCAAGGTGATCTTCCAGAAAACTTTCCACGCGCCGACGCCGTCGAGCTTGGCGACCTCGTAGATTTCTTGTGGAAGCATCTGCAGGCCGGCGAGAATGAGAAGCGCCATGAACGGGGTCGCTTTCCAGATGTCGACAACGAGGACGGCGACCATCGCCGTGTCGGCGCTGGCGGTCCAGGCGATTTTTGTACTGATCAGGCCGAGCTTGAGCAGGACGTCGTTGATGATGCCGAACTGGTCGTTGAGCATCCACTGCCACATTTTCGCCGAGACGATCGTCGGGATGGCCCAAGGGATTAGAATCGCGGCGCGCACGATGCCGCGGCCGCGAAACCTCGTGTTGAGCACCAGCGCGACGATCATGCCGAGCACCGTCTCGCAGGTCACCGAAATCACCGCGAAGCGCACGGTGTTCCAGACGGCGCGCCACCAGACCGGATCGGCGAGCAGCCCGTCGTAGATGACGCGGCCGCTCGGCATTTGCACGACGGAGAAATAGTTGGCGAAACCAACCCAGCGGCGGGCTTCGAGGTCGGCGAGCGAGGCATCGGTGAAGCCGAAATAGATCGTGCGCATCAACGGCCAGCCGGCAACGGCGGCGAGCACGATGAGCGTCGGGGCAAGCAGCAGCCATGCCGAGCGCGCACGCTGACGCGCCAGCATCGAGCCTGAGCGCGGCGAGGTCACCAGGCGGTGCCTTTGAGCCTGGTCAAGGAGAACTCCACATCGGCAAGGTTGTCGGCGGCCGTGCCCTCGCCGGAAATGGTGTTGTGGACGGCGGTCCAGAACTCGCTCGATGCCTCATTGTACCTGCTCTTGGCTTGGGCCGAGGGACGCGGCACCGCGTTGAGGACGACTTCCTTCCAGCGCGGAATCACCGGCTGGGCGCTGGCGATGTCGGCATCGTCATAGAGTGCCTGGATGGTCGGCAGATATGCCCCCTTCAAGGCGCGGTACTTCTGCATCTGCGGCGAGGCGATCCATCTGACCAGATCGATCGCTGCATCCGGGTTCTTCGAATATCTGGAAACCGCGAGATTCCAGCCGCCAAGCGTTGCTGCCGGGCGGGCGCCCTCGCCCGACCCCGGCGGCAGCGTGGTCACCTCGAACTTGCCTTTGATGGGGGAGCTTTCGCTGTTGCCAAGCGCGTAGGCATAGGGCCAGTTGCGCATGAAGACGGCGTTGCCGGTCTGCCAGACTCCGCGCGACTCTTCTTCCTGATAGGCCAGAACGCCGGGCGGCGAGATGGTTCCCACCCAGCTCCTCGCCATTTCCAGCGCCGCAACTGCTTGCGGATTGTTGATGGAGATCGTGCCGTCCGGCTCGATAATCTGGCCGCCGCCGTTCGACTTCACCCATTCGAGTGCATCGCAGGTCAGCCCCTCATAGGCGTTGCCCTGGAAAACGAAACCCCACATGTCCTTGTTGCCGGCCGCGCGCTCCTTGTCCATGACAAGCTTGGCGGTATCGGCAAGTTCAGCCCAGTTGGCCGGGACCCTGGCGCCGTATTTGTCGAGGAGATCCTTGCGGTAGTAGAGCGCCGGAGCGTCGGTGAATATCGGCAAGGCGACCAGCTTGCCGTCCACGGTCTGCGATTTGATGATCGATGGGAAATGGGTGCCAACGACATCCTTGGTCGCTTCGGTCAGGTCGATGAACTGCCTTGCAAGCTGGGGGGCCCAGATGATGTCCGTTTGATAGACGTCGACGTCGCTGCTTCCGGCGGCGAGCCAGAGCCGGTATTGGCCAAACTGGTCCGTCGCCGAGGGAGGCAGCGGAACGACGCTAACCTTATTGCCGGTCTTCTTCTCGTATTGATCGAGGATCTCGCGAAGGATTCTCTGGCCGTTGCCGGTATCGCCGGATACCATGGCGAGGTCGACAGCCCGCGCCGGCCCGGCCGCCAGAACTGCGGCCATGGCAAATGCCGCAAATGCGGGATGAAATTTCATGACGGCGGACCTCCCTTTGGAGCTTCAGGCCGGGCAGCAGAAACCACATCGATGCCCAACACCGTCTCCGCACACCGCCAGCTCACAAGACGCGTATTCGCCCCACCAGCACTGAACTACAAAGATACGCCTTGGTTCCAACACGGAGGGTCCGGCGCCACGCGGCAGCCCCCCGCTGGCCCCAACGCCGCCGGGAATTGCCGCTGGTATTGGCGAAGGCGATGGTTCAAGAAGGGATCAACGACAGGCTTTCCTTCATGTCTTCCATCCGCCCGCTGATCCCCCTCCTGATCGCCGCCGGCATCCTGCTCGGCGGCAACGGCCTGCAGAGCACGTTGATTGCGCTGCGTGGTGCGCAGGAGGGTTTTCCCGCTTCGTCGATCGGCTTGATGGGCACGTTCTATTTCGCCGGCTTTTTGCTCGGCTGCCTTGCCGTGACGCGCATCATGAAGTCCGTCGGCCATGTGCGCGCCTTTTCGGCACTGGCGGCGATCGCCTCGGCGGGGACGCTGCTTCTGGTGCTTGTCATCGATCCGGTGATGTGGTGCGCCGTGCGCTTTGCCGGCGGGTTCTGCTTCGCCGGCTTGTTCACAATAATGGAAGCCTGGCTGAATTCCGGCGTCACCAACACCGACCGGGCGCGGGTGCTTGCCATCTACCGGATGGTCGACATCGGCTCGGTGACGGGCGCCCAGTTCCTGATCCCGATCTTCGGCGCCGGCGGCTTTGCCATCTTCGCCATCATGTCGATGATGATCACCGTTTCGCTGGTGCCGGTGTCGCTCGGCGACCGCTCCAATCCGACGCCGCCGGACGACGTCAAGCTCGATTTGGCGCGCGTCTGGCGGATCTCGCCGCTCGGCTGCTTCGGCTGTATCGCCGTCGGCGTCACAAACAGCGCCTTCCGCACCCTGTCGCCGGTCTATGCCGAGCAGATCGGCATGTCGGTCGCCGACGTCGTCACCTTCGTCAGCGTCGGCATTTTCGGCGGCGCTATAATCCAATACCCGCTCGGCTATCTCTCCGACCGCTGGGACCGGCGCTCGGTGCTGCTGATGACGACGTGCTGTGCGATGGTGGCGGCACTGGCCCTGGCATTCGTGGCAGGCGGCAGCCCGTTCCTCAACTTCCTGCTCGTCTTCATCTTCGGCTGCTTCGCCATGCCGCTCTATTCGCTGTCGGCGGCGCATTCCAACGACCGCGCCGACAAGGGCGAGTTCGTGCTGATCAACGCTGCCTTGATGCTGTTTTATTCCTTCGGCGCCATCGGCGGGCCGTTTGCAGCCTCGACGGTGATGCAATTTTTCGGGCCGAGCGCGCTGTTCGTGTTCAGCGCCACCGTCTATGCGATCTTCGTGGCCGTCATCCTTTACCGGATGCAGGCGCGCTCCGCCGTGCCGGCCACCCATCGCAGCCGTTTTACGGCGCTGTTGCGCACGTCTACGGTTTTTGCCCGGTTGGCGAAGCGGAATGCCGATCCCGATGAACCCGCAAAGCCTGGATAGAGGTGCTTGCGCTTGACGAAAGCGCGCGCGGCTGAAATTGAAAGAGACCCTATCCCTTGCCAAAAGCGATTTGATGCACGTCATCACCACTCAGAAAGAACTCGAGACCGTTATTGCCGCTTTCGAAAAGGCGGAATTCGTCACCGTCGATACCGAATTCATTCGCGAAACGACCTTCTGGCCGATCCTGTGCCTGATCCAGATGGCAGCGCCCGGGGTGACGGCGCTGATTGATCCGCTGTCGCCCGACATCGACCTGAAACCGTTCTTCAGGCTGATGGCCAACGAGGCGATCGTCAAAGTCTTCCACGCGGCGCGGCAGGACATCGAAATCATCGTGCATCTCGGCGATCTTGTGCCGCATCCGGTGTTCGACACCCAGGTCGCGGCAATGGTCTGCGGCTTCGGCGACAGCGTTTCCTACGACCAGCTGGTGCAGCGCATCACCGGCGCGCGGCTCGACAAGTCCTCGCGCTTCACCGATTGGCGCCACCGTCCGCTGTCCGAAAAGCAGCTCGACTACGCGCTCGCCGACGTCACCCACCTGATCGAGGTCTACAAGCATCTCAGCGCCGAGCTGGTGCGGGAAAACCGCGCCCACTGGCTGAACGAGGAGATGGACGTGCTAACCTCGCGCGAGACCTACGATCCGCATCCCGAGGATGCCTGGAAGCGGCTCAAGATGCGGCTGCGCAAGCCGCAGGAACTGGCGATCGTGCAGGCGGTGGCCGCCTGGCGCGAACGCGAAGCGCGCGAGCGCGACGTGCCGCGCGGCCGGGTGCTCAAGGACGATGCGATTTATGAAGTGGCGCAGCAGGCGCCGCGCGACGCTGCGGCGCTGAGCAAGCTGCGTACCACGCCGAAGGGCTGGGAGCGCTCGTCGACGGCGACGGCACTGCTAGGCGCGGTAAACGCTGCCCTTGCCCTGCCCAGGGAAGAGATGCCGAAGCTGCCGAAGAGCTTCCAGCCGCCGGAGGGGTCGAGCGCCGCTGCGGAGTTGCTGAAGGTGCTGCTGCGGATCGTCGCCGAAAAGGAGGGCGTCGCATCCAAGGTACTCGCCTCCAGTGACGACATCGACCGCATCGCTGCCGAGGGCGAGGAAGCCGACGTGCCGGCATTGCAAGGCTGGCGGCGTGCCGTCTTCGGCGAGGCCGCGCTCAAGCTGGTGCGCGGCGAACTCGCCATCAGGTTCGACAAGCGCAAGATCGCGGTGTTCGATTTGTAGCCTTGAGCTTGCTCAGACTAAGCCGAGCAGATGCAGCGCCAGCCATATCCAGCCAAGTGCGAGAACGACCGCGCCCAGGTAGAATGCCCTGCTGCGCAGGATTAGCCGATTGCTGGTCAAGTGGACCGATGCGTGAAGATAGCGGGAGACGACAAAGATCCACATCAGTGCCAAAGTCAGATAATTGACGCCATTGGTCACGTGCAGCGTCAAGCATAAGACGTAGAAAAGCACCGGCAGTTCGAACTGGTTGCTCAGATTGTTGGCGACGGTGATACTGGACCCAGGCTCCGTCGAGCGCGTCTTGAACTGGCGGGTCTTGGCTTCGCCCGATCTGACCGCGCCATGGCGGCGCCGGCCCATTACGACATAGACGATATAGACCAGCAGCACCTGCGCCAGCATCGGCCAGAAGATCGCGGTCTGGTTCAAGACGCCCCCTGTCGTTGTCACCCAGCCTTCAAGGCCGTTTCTGAGCCATCAGAATGAAAGCCGCAATGACGGTCACTGGTATCGCCAGCAGGGCGAATTTGGTGACGATCAGCGCCGAGGCGAAGGATAGCGAATCCGGATTGGCCGACAGAAAATCGGACAAAAGACGAGCCACGGCGATGTTCTGGGCATAGTCGGCAAGCGTGTACGGCAGCACCAGCACAGCTGCAAATGCCGCCTGCGTTTGCGCAGGCAGTGCATGGAAATTCTTCAGCCGCCGGCCCGTGGCCAGGATCAGGCTGACCATCGTCAGCGACAGCAGCGCCGGAAACAGCAGGTCGAAGGTCAGGTAATGCCAGACGAGGATAATCTCGCTGCCGCGCCGGCCGAGAGCCGTTAGCCAGGCCATGCCCTCATCCGGGGTGAAACCGGCATAGCGCATGTCGAGCGACGGCAGACCGCCGCTCAATCGGCGAAAATAGAGGAACTCCATCGCCGTCATGATGATGAAAACCGCCACTGTGGCGACACTGAGTGCGGCCGCGTGGCGCGACAGCCGCAGGATCATTGCCGCCAGATTGCGCCAAGACGCATGGCGATCAGGCTCCGCCAGGATAATTCGGGCTTTCGCGGGTAATCGTGACGTCATGGGCGTGGCTTTCACGAAGTCCGGCATTGGATATCCGCACAAAAGTGGCGCGCTCGCGGAAATCGGCAAGGTCGCGGCCACCGACATAACCCATAGCGGCTTTCAGGCCGCCTGCAAGCTGGTGCAGCACGCCAGACACAGGTCCTTTGTACGGCACCTGCCCTTCGATGCCTTCGGGGACCAGTTTCAGCGTGTCGCGCACCTCGGCCTGGAAATACCGATCGGCGGAGCCGCGCGCCATCGCGCCGACCGAACCCATGCCGCGATAGGCTTTGAAGGAGCGGCCCTGATGCAGATAGACCTCGCCGGGGCTCTCGTCGGTGCCGGCCAGCAGCGAGCCAATCATCGCCGCGCTGGCCCCGGCGGCCAGCGCCTTGGCGAGATCGCCCGAATATTTGATGCCGCCATCGGCAATGACCGAAACGCCCGATTTCTGCGCCGTCTCGACTGCCGACATGATTGCCGAGAGCTGCGGCACGCCGACGCCGGCGACGATGCGGGTGGTGCAGATGGAGCCTGGTCCGATGCCGACCTTGACCGCGTCGGCGCCGGCATCGATCAGCGCCAAGGTGCCTTCCGCGGTGGCGACGTTGCCGGCCAGGATGCGAACCGAGTTGGACAGCTTCTTGGCCCGCGTCACGGCATCCAGAACGCGCTGCGAATGACCGTGCGCGGTGTCGATCACCAGAAGGTCGACGCCGGCGTCGATGAGGCGCTCGGCCCGCTCGAAACCGTCATCGCCGACACTGGTGGCGGCGGCGGCGCGCAAGCGCCCCTGCGCATCCTTGGTGGCGTGCGGGTTGAGCTGCGACTTCTCGATGTCCTTGACCGTGATCAGCCCGACGCAATTGCCGTCCCGATCGACCACAACCAGCTTCTCGATGCGGTGCTGATGGAGCAGCCGCTTGGCCTCGTCCTGATCGACGTTCTCCTTGACCGTGATCAGGTTCTCGCGGGTCATCAGCTCATAGACCTTTTGCGCCGGATCGGACGCGAAGCGGACGTCGCGGTTGGTCAGGATGCCGACGAGCCGGTCGACCGTGTGGCCGCCGGTGCCGCCGTTCTCGACCACCGGAATGCCCGAAATGCTGTAGGTGCGCATCAGACCCAGCGCATCGGCAAGCGTCGCCTCGGGACCGATGGTGACAGGGTTGACCACCATGCCGGATTCGAATTTCTTCACCTGCCGCACCTGCTCGGCCTGTTCGGCCGGCGAGAAATTGCGGTGGATGACGCCTATGCCGCCGGCCTGGGCCATGGCGATGGCGAGTCGCGCCTCGGTGACCGTGTCCATGGCGGCCGACAGGATCGGCACGTTGAGGTCGATGTCGCCGGCGATGCGGGTGCGGATGTCGGTCTCGCCGGGCATGACCTCGGAATGACCCGGCTGCAGCAGCACGTCGTCAAAGGTCAGCGCCAACGCGCCGGTGGACGTCTCGATGATTTTTGCCATGGCCAGCCCTCGGAATGCAGGAAGGCGCTCGCCCTGATGGACAGCGCCGACTCGTCTTCTTCCCTTTCAGGATTGGCGCTGGCTCGTAACACGTCCCGTCGCCGTTGAAAAGCCGATGGTTGTGTAGTGGCAAAGCTGCATTTGCCGCAGGTGCTGCACGACTTGCGGTCGCACAAACGTGACGGCAAATTAATGCGACATCCGGGCCAAGCCATGATAACCGCCCTATCTGTCGGTTTGGCCCCCAAGGCCGGCAAGCAATCGCGACGCACATTTCAAGGCCGGATCCATCGTGAACCGCACCATTCCGCTCATCCTGGCGGTCGCTCTCTTCATGGAAAACATGGATTCGACCGTCATTGCGACATCGTTGCCGGCGATCGCCATCGACATCCACAGCAGCCCGATCGCGCTCAAGCTGGCGCTGACCGCCTATCTGGTATCGCTGGCGATCTTCATTCCGATCAGCGGCTGGATGGCCGACCGCTTCGGCGCCAAGAATGTCTTCCGTGCCGCGATCGCCGTGTTCATCGTCGGTTCGGTCGCGTGCGCCATTTCCAATTCGCTGCCGGCTTTCGTGGTCTCACGCTTCCTGCAAGGCATTGGCGGCGCCATGATGACGCCGGTCGGACGCCTGGTGCTGGTACGCGCGACGCCGAAAAGCGAACTCGTTGCCGCCATGTCGTGGCTGACCGTCCCGGCTCTGGTCGGCCCGCTGGTCGGCCCGCCAATAGGCGGCTTCATCACGACCTATTTTTCCTGGCACTGGATTTTTCTGATCAACGTGCCGATCGGGCTGATCGGGATCTGGCTGGCCATGCGTTTCCTGCCAAAGACCGACGCCGCGCAGACGCCGCCGCTCGATTTCACCGGTTTCGTGCTTAGCGGACTGGCGGCATCGGGCATCGTGTTCGGCCTGTCGGTGGTCAGCCTGCCGGCTCTGCCGCCCGTTGCCGGCTTTGTCACCGTAGCCGTCGGTCTGGCGTCGGCGGTACTCTATCTGCTGCACGCGCGGCGCGCCAAGAATCCGCTGCTGGCGCTCGAGCTGTTTCGCAATCGGGTGTTCCGCTCGTCGGTGCTCGGCGGCGGACTGTTCCGCATCGGCATTGGTGCCGTACCGTTTCTTTTGCCGCTGATGTTCCAGATCGGTTTCGGGTTGACGCCGTTCCAGTCCGGCATGATCACCTTCGTCTCGGCAATCGGCGCCATAGGCATGAAATTCGTCACCGCGCTGATCTTCAGGGTCGCCGGCTTCCGCCGTGTGCTGATTTCAGGCTCGCTCATCGCTGCCGCGTCCATCGCCGTCAACGGCCTGTTCACACCCGACACGCCCTATGGGCTGATCCTCGCCATGCTGCTCGCCGGGGGCTTCATCCGCTCGATGTTCTTCACCGGCATCAATGCGCTTGCCTACGCCGAGATTTCGGCCGCCGACACCAGCAAGGCGACGCCGATCACGGCGGTGTTCCAGCAGTTGGCGATCGCGCTCGGTGTGGCGCTGGCCGGCGGCATCCTGGAAGTGTCGACCACGATCCATGGCGGCCCGTTGACGCTGGCCGACTTTCACACCGCCTTCTTCATCGTGGCGGCGGTGTCGGCGGCGGCCTCGCTGTCGTTCATGCGGCTGGCGCCGGACGCCGGCAATGCCGTGTCTGGACATGGCCGACTGACACCGCCGAAGACGCTGGAGCCGGTGAGCCCGCCGGGGAGTTGACCTTTCCTCGTGCTTACGGACGCCGGAGGGACAGCGCCTCCCTCTGGCCTGCCGGCCATCTCCCCCACGAGGGGGGAGATCGGACGTGACGTCGTTTTTCGCCAATCTCCAGTGTTGCAGGATTAGGCGGCGCGCCGAAGCTGCCAATCTCCCCCCTCGTGGGGGAGATGTCCGGCAGCACAGAGGGGGCGCGAAGGACCGCTACAGAGCGATTTTTCACGCCGTGCCGTTTCCGCCTTTAAAATCTTTCGCCAAGAGATAGAGCTCAACCGATTCGTCGCGCGAGGCCGGCGGCTTGACGTGATGGACCGAGCGGAAATTCCGCTTGAGTCTCGCCAGCAATTCGTTCTCGGCGCCGCCCTGAAACGTCTTGGCAAGGAAATGTCCGCCCGGCTTCAATACCGACAGCGCGAAATCGGCCGCCACCTCGCACAGATGCATGGTGCGGATGTGGTCGGTCCGCTTGTGGCCGGTGGTGGGTGCGGCCATGTCGGAGAGCACGATGTCCGGCTGACCGCCCAGCGTCTCGGCCAGCTTCTCAGGCGCCTGCGGATCGAGGAAATCCATCAGCAGCACCGGCGCGCCCGGCACCGCGTCCATCTCCAGGTAATCGATGCCGACGACGTTCGGGTGTTCCGCGGTAGATTTGGTACGTGCGGCGGCGACCTGGCACCAGCCGCCGGGTGCCGCACCAAGGTCGATCACCTTCATGCCGGGCTTGAGCAAATGGTGCTTGTCGTCGATCTCGATCAGCTTGTAGGCGGCGCGCGAGCGATAGCCGTCGGCCTTCGAGCGCTGGACATAGGGATCGTTGATGTGGCGCTGCAACCAACGGCGCGACGATTCCTTCAAGCCGCTTTTCTTCTTGATCTTCGTCTTCAGCACGCGAATGCCGGCGGAGCTCGGTCTTTCCGGTTTTTTGGTCATTGCTTGATTACTTGTTTGAGCATGATCTTGTCCGAAAACCGGCAGCCACTTTTCGGGATCATGCTCTGCCTCGCCCGCTGTTGCGCCAGACGCCGTCATCGGCCATCAACTCGCTCAGTATGCCCTCGCGCAGGCCGCGGTCGGCGACACGCAGCCGTTCGGACGGCCAGACGGCGCGGATCGCCTCCAATATGGCGCAGCCGGCCAGAACCAGGTCGGCGCGGTCGGCGCCGATGCAAGGGTTGGCGACGCGCTGCTGGAAATCCCAGCCGACCAGCTTTTCGACCATGCGGTCGACGCTGTCGCGATCCATCCACAGCCCGTCGACGCGGCGGCGGTCATAGCGTTCGAGATCGAGATGGACGCCGGCAAGCGTCGTCACTGTGCCCGATGTGCCGAGCAAATGGAATTTCGGGCTGGACAGGAGGTGGCTCAGCCGGTCGCGCCCGTCGAAGGCGCGCAGCCGCATTGCGACATCCTCGACCATGGCGCCAAAGATCTCGCGTGTCACCGTGCGGCCGCCAAAACGCTCGGCCAGCGAGACGACGCCGACCGGCAGCGACGTCCACGAGACGATATGGTTGGCAAGCCTTGGCGAGCGCTGACCGGTGAGGTCGATCAGCGCGATTTCGGACGAGCCGCCGCCGATGTCGAACAGCACGACGCCTTGCGTGTCGCGCTCGACCAGCGAGCCGCAGCCCGACACCGCCAGCCGCGCCTCGGTCTGGCGGTCGATGATCTCGAGCTTCAGGCCGGCCTCGCGCTCGACGCGCTCGAGGAACTCGACGCCGTTGGCGGCGGTTCGGCAGGCCTCGGTGGCGATCAGCCTGGCCTTCCTGACCTTGCGGTTGCGCAATTTGTCACCGCAGATCTTCAGCGCCTCGACCGCACGGTCCATCGCGGCCTCGCCAAGCCGACCATTGGCGGTAAGGCCCTCGCCCAGCCTGACGATGCGCGAGAACGCATCGATGACGCGGAACTGGCCATGACGCGTCGGCACCGCGACCAGCAGACGGCAATTGTTGGTGCCGAGATCGAGCGCCGCAAACACCGGCAATTCCTGCAGCGGTGGCGGCGTGCGGGCACCTTGCTCCGGCCTTGCCGGGGCTGAGGGCGGAGGCGCATAAGCCGCTGGCTGGGGCGGACGCGCGGCCGGGGCCTCGTTGGCGGCGGGCAGCGAAGCGCCGGCCGCCAGCGGACGAGCCTCGTCGCGTGCGAAAACCTTGCGCCCGCGCCGGCGCTTGCGCCGCTTCTTGGGTTTGCCGTTCTGATGCGGGCCGTTCTGACCCTTGTGATCGTGGGACGTGTCGCCAGCCTGTCCATTGCCGGACCGGGGCTGCACCTGACGGCCGTAGCGTCCGGCGGATGGGCTTGCCTGGCCGGACGGCGGCGGCGAACCCCTGGACACGCCCACTTCCGGCGCGCCAGCGCCGGCGTCGTGGTCTTCCACTGTCGTTCCTTCCGGCGCCGCGCGAACCGAGACCGGACGCAGCAGGCGCTTTTACATGTTCAAGTTGCCGCCAGACTATCAGCGCACGGCCGGGTCACCAAGAGTGCTCGCGGCGAATTTTGCCGGCGGCATGAAAGCCGGCGACGTCGGTGACCCCTTCTCCCCTTGTGGGAGAAGGTGGCCGAGCGAAGCTCGGTCGGATGAGGGGTGCTGGACGGATCGCGGCATTGAAGATGTAACCCCTTCAAATCATCCTATTTTTTCGAGCCGAGCTCCTTCCGGCACCCTTATCCGGCTCGGCGCTGCGCGCCGATCCACCTTCTCCACAAGGGGAGAAGGGAAGGCGCGAGCGCCACAACGCGCCTTCCCGGTTGAATAGCCGGCTTCAATGAGGCATTTCTGAAATGAACCATTCGGCAACGCGGGCGGTTTGCCTGCTGCGAACCGGAAAACGGGTACGGGCTGCAACGCATGATCGTCAGGCCATGAACTGGAGGCGCTATTTTTGGCCCGTCATCGGCATCGCCGCGGTGGTGTTCTCGCTGTGGCTGCTGCTGCACGAATTGCGCGGCATCTCGCTCGACGATGTCTGGGCCGGCATAATCGCCATCCCGGCGCGCGGCTGGGTGCTGGCGGCGCTGAGTTCGGTCATCGCCTATGCCTCGCTCGCCGGCTACGACCACATCGCGCTGCTGCACATCGGCAAGAAAGTATCGTGGCTGTTCGTCACCTTCTGCTCGTTCACCACCTACGCACTGTCGCACAATATCGGCGGCTCGGTGTTTTCCGGTGCGGTGATCCGCTACCGCGCCTACGGCACCAGGGGCCTGACCGGGCAGGATGTCGGCATTCTGGTGGCGATCTGCTGGATCACCTTCGTGCTGTCGACGCTGTTCGTCTCAAGCATCGTCCTGCTGCTCGAGCCCGAGGTGATCGACCGGTTTTCCGGCATACCGCATCACCGGCTGTCGCAAGCAGCAGGGCTCGCCATGCTGCTCGTGGTGGCGGCCTACATATTCGGCAGTTGGCTGCATCTGAGACCACTCAGGATCGGCAGCTTTCAGCTGCACTACCCGGCGCTGCCGATCGTGGCGCGGCAATTGCTGGTCGGCCCGATCGAGCTGCTGGCAGCGGCGGCGATCATCTTCTTTGCCCTGCCCGCCGCCGGCAATCCCGGCTATTTCGTCGTGCTCGGCGTCTTCCTGGTGTCGTTCTCGATCGCGCAGATCTCGCATGCGCCGGGCGGGCTCGGCGTCTTTGAGGTGGTGTTCCTTGCCGGCTTGTCGCATATGGACCAGGTCGGCGTGCTGGCGGCGCTGCTGGTGTTCCGGCTGTTCTATCTGATCATCCCGCTGCTGATCGCGCTCGGCGTGGTGCTGCTTTTCGAGCACTCGCAATACAGCCGCAGCGAGAGTTGAGACATCAGGGGGCAAGCGCTCCAGACTGCGCGTGAAGAATGGGCAGAGGGTCGCAAGGCCAGGCGCGGCCTGCTGTTTCAAAGCTGCGAAGCTCGAAGGTCACGGCATGGATCCTAGGGTCTCCGCTACGTCGCTTCGCTCCTGCTCCGCCCTAGGATGACGAGGGCGTGTTGGCTTTTGGCTAATCGCAGCTGTTGGAAATTGGCACTGGGACAGTCGCAAATGTCTGGAAACTGGCGCAAATCACAATCCTGGAGATTGGCCGAAATAACACTCCGTTCGTCATCCTAGGGCGGAGCAGGAGCGAAGCGACGTCGCGGAGACCCTAGGATCCATGCCGTTACAGTAGCCGAAGCGCGCAGCGATCCAATGATTTCACTGTCTCGCCACGAAATGTGTACGGATGGGAGGCAACTTAAAAACCTGAAGCAATCGTGTGCCGATTGAAATGCCTACGGCAGGGTTGACTATTTTCCGGCGGCGGCTACAAGGCACGCGCGGCGACATCGCCGCCCTGCCGCGTGGTTTTCAACAGCCGCGCCTGCTGGGGAATAGGTTAACGGTAGACCCACGGACTCTGACTCCGTTAGTCCTGGTTCGAATCCAGGTTCCCCAGCCAACACTTTTTCAAATGAATTCAGAAACTTAGACCGCTCGGTGTTTTCATTTTCCGCGATTTCGTGCCGCGACACGTTGCGACACGTTCCCCTTGATTTGCAACGGTTCCAAATCATTCCCGGCAACTCGACGCGACATGGACGCGACATGAAAGGACATCGTCATGGTCTGGTCTGACCTTCTTCTTTTCGCCCCTGGTATCCTTGGCGTCGGCGCCATGGGCTTGGCAAAGTTGCCCCGATCTCATCGACGTCATCTTCGATACCCCCCGGCCAATCCGATTTCGAACGCTACATGACAGACGCCGGCCGGCGCGGGCTAAGTTATTCGGATTCGATGCGGGAGCTTGATATCAGAACGATCTTCGCCCGGTTGCGGCGCGAGGCCAGCGACGCGGTTGCGCTCGATGTCAGGAATTGGAAACCGATCCTGGATGCCACGGTCCAGAAGTGCCTTACCGACAATCCCGACCATGCCCGAGAACTCATGGGGATGATGGCCGGCTTGAGCTATAGCCACATTCTGTATCCGGCAGAGGCCGCCATGGTGGATGGGCTTTACACGGGACACCGGCGTCGCCGGGGCGGCCTGTCTATCGATGAGCGAGCCGGTCTTCGGGTTTCGAGCTAGGCGGCAAGGAGGTCGAGGACATCTGCTCCAATTTCTATCAACGTGTTTGAATCCGCCAGCAGCATTGCGTGGAAGACAACGGGAGTTGCCGGCTGGCCCCAGGAATGTTGGATGAACGGAAGGAACCGGCGTAAGGCAAGCTGCTCTCTTTCCAATTCTTGATGCTTCGGTATATCTCCGTGAAACAAGGCCTCCAAACTCTGCCTGCCGAGGTCAGCTTCGAGCCCGGCCTTTTCGGGATCGACGGCATAGGGCGGAATATACGGCGCGATGCGGTGTGCGAGCGCATGCCGATAGTCTTCGTGCTGACCGAACCAGCCATCATAACCGGCCAACTTCTTTTGCAATGCGTCCGGGAGAGATTCCCGCACGATGGAATTGCCGGGCCTGAATCCAATGTATGAGGAATTCAGCGGATTGCCATTTGGTTTGATAATCTCTCGTTCTTTCACCCAAACCAATGCAAGGTTGTCGAGCGCGCCGTATACGGCCAGGAGGAAGGCGTGGATGTGGAGTTCCGCGTCCTTCCTGGCGTCATCGTTCGGCACCCCTTCCAGGTCTACCGGGATCAAGTCGAAAACTCGGCTCACACAGCGCCTACACGTATCAAGCCGTCGCCCAAAACCTTGATACGCGTACTCTCTAGCAACGTCAGATGCAAAACCGTGACTCAACGCCCGCGCCTGGAGGTCACGGAGACCACGCAAAACAGGGCTCAATCCTCCTTTAAGCTGTTCGATCGACTCTTCCGAGAAATAGCTTTTCGACATCTGGCCCTCTCAGCATTCCAGGAATCCATTTGAGTGGACCATGCGAACGACTGCCTACTCGGCAAGTTCCTTTACGATCGGATCGAGGCCCGCGACAGATTGAAGACCGTACGCAAGCCTTATTCGCGCCGCCAACCGCACCGCCTCCAACCCTCGCTCTTTGGCGGCGGCATGGTAGTCGAATGGGTTTTGCTCCCAGGTCGAAGCGTAATTCGCGTAGGACTCGGACACTTTTGTAACATTTGAGAACGACAATACCTCATCGGCGATCATAGGCGACAACGCTTTCCAATCCACGTCGGCCGCAATTTCCGGTGGGGTAGGAAGGCGCGTGGAACTCACCCGCTCAGAATACTGAAATTCGCCTTTACCCATGATGAAAGTGTGCCAGCAGTCGACCGCATAGCGCTCCAGTTCTGTTGCGCAGCGCATTGCGCCGTAACGAGCCGCTTGCTTCCTGCCGTACCAACCCTTGAAGATCTCTACGCACCAGGAAGCAACGGCGGATATGATGCCGGTCGCAATGATGGCTGTGATTATTTCCTTGGTTGTCCAGATGCTGTTCACAAGAGATTTCCCCCAAGACGGCGTGGGCGGAGTCGGCGCCCCTGGCTACGGCTTCGTCTCTTCATCAAGAAATGCGGAACCCAGGCCGAAGAGCCCTCCGAAAATTGACGCGGTGTCTGTGACTGAGTCCTTAGCTCCCGTTGCCGTCATCAACGCCTCAGCGACGCGCTGGAGGGACGTCTTGTTCTCAAGTGACCTCAAATCATTGTCGATTTGATTGATATCATCGATGTGCGCAAGGAAATCCTCAATCGACAAGTCCATGGCGGGGAATTCCAGTTTCTTAGCCGCTGATACGAGGAAAAACTCGACGCCATCCGACTTGGGACTCTGTCGGAACGGCGTATGAGCTATGCGATTCCGAAGTTCGCCGCATTTTCGGGCACGCGTCGCCAATGCGTCAAATTTCTGAGCCTGCTCCTTGCCAACGATGAAGAAGTCTACCAGCGCCCTCAGCGTCTTGATCTTTTCATCGAAACCCATGTTTCGACCAACGATCGTAAGACGCGCGCCCTCGATTCCCATCACCTGCCCAATTGCTGCATTGATGCCGACTTCGAGCAGAGCAAAGTACCCCATGAATGCGCCAACCAGCGTGAACGCTCTAAGGTCAGGATCAAGCGTGAGCAGGTGAGACTTGGTAAGCATGTGGCTTCCCCAGGTGACGATCAGGGCCGGCATGGAATGGAACCCTCGTAGCCGCCTTACTTGAGCAGCGTTCTTACTTTAATTGCGCAATCCGATTGCTCTTCATCTGCAGTTCAAACATGGCGCCGCCTTTTACGATCTCTGCCTGCTTTTCAATGGTGATCCAGAGGGCCAGAAGCCGTTCCATCTGCTTCGTCACCGGGGCCTTGTAGAGGCCCTTTGAGAGGAAGAAGCCAACCAGCCGAGAGTTTCGAAAGGCATTGTATTCCAGAGCGTTCCTGGTGATACGCCGGTCGCCTGAAATTACTACCCATCGCCCCTCGGCGCTGCTGGATTGAATCCAGTCGATGTCCTTCACACCCGGACCGTATTTTTCCCGAATATGGATGACGTCATAAAGACCTACAAACAATGCATTCAGGGATTTGGCCAGCGCCGGTGAAAGGTTCTCATCGATGAGGACTTTCACGCCGCTTTCAGGGCGTGTTCGAAACTCACCGCATCGCGGACGACCGCTGGCGGAACTTCATAGAGCCGGGCGACGCGCTCGATCGATCCTTCGGCCTCGACTGCGTCTGCCAGCGCCACGGTAGGCACCCCGGATTTCGCCGCGATAGGCTGGCCAAACGACCGTTCTGGATCGATCACGATTGACGCCCGGCCGTGATATGGCCGCCACCGTGCAACGGCATCGTTCTCGATGTCGAGATCCTTGAATGTGCGGTCGATCACCTGCCGAAAGACATACTGTTTCTTCCGCAGGTCGAGCAACTCGGCCTTCCCGCTCCGTTCGATGCTATCAAGGAAAATGGTGCGCCCATCGGTCTGGAAACGCCGTGTCGAAAATGGCCGGTCGTCTTCGACGCATTCCCTGGCGTATTCAATACAATTTCGGATGGCTAGAAGACCGACGCCGGCTTGGATAAAGGCTTTGACGAACCGTAGTTCGATGAGATCCCGGAACCCGATTTCGAGATGGTCATCATTCTCAACCGGAACCTGAGATTGCCAGAGCGGTTCGATGTCATGGACGACATCGTTCCGGCGATATGAATAGCCCTTCAGCCACCGGTTAACGTTCCTGGCAGACGTCTTGATAAGCAACGCCGCTTCCTGGGCGGAGTACGACCCCACACCAAAAAGAATCGTCCCGTCGCCAGCCTGCCTTACGTTCATGCCTATAGGGTATCCTGATTGTGATTGGCCGCAAGATGGCGGCTCAAAGTTTGCATTCCGAATGGCCTCTCCCGGCGTGATCGGCACAGGGGGCGAATACGCAAGCCTTGCGGATCTGCAAAGTTGGAACACGTTCCAACTTTGACGCCGGGCAACCGTCAACCGGGTGAACGAATTACGGTGACAGTGCACTTTTTACCAGGTCGCCCTCGCCGTTGTGTCTAGATTGACCGCATGGTGCACCCTGCCCGCGTTCCCGGTCTGCCGCCTCCCCCAGCACCGTACGGACGAGCCAAAGTGTCTTCACGTCAGAAGACTATGTGTCCTGCAAGAACTGCTCATCGAGTATTGCCGCGTCGCCGATGTCGCGGTTTTCGATGCGCCCGTGGGCCGCGAGCATCGCCGGGCAAATCGGCAAAGCCGCGAAACCCGGAAAACGAGGCAGGCGAAAGGAAATTAGTGCACAGTCACCGTAATTCCTAGAACCTCTCCGGCAACCCTTCTACTCCCCGACAATGGACGTCGGCGGGCGTGCCGAGGTTATCGGATCGGCATGACGAAGGACGATCCTCCACGCGCCTTCCTCGCGCCGGAATATGGTGGTGACTCGAAGCGCAATCGGCACCAGTTTGTTGCCACCACCGACCTTGGATTGGAACCGCTCGACCTCGATGATGTATCCCAAGTCGGCTGTCGCATACTCCGAGATGCGCTCAAAGCCGGTGGCCTTGCCGTGCCGGTAATTGGTGGCGGCCCGTTCCATGATCTCAGCGGCCTTTCTCCATCCCTTCGCCGGCGGGCCAAAGGGATTGGCAATAATGACGTCGTCCTGTCGCGAGTAGAGGTTTTTCAAGGGCTCGGGATCGCCCTTTACGAAGGCATCCAGAGCCAGATGATCCTGCTCGATAAATTTCGTCAGGTCGGAGGCTAACATCATAACATCGCCACATGACTAAAAAGAGAACTGTATCAAGCGCTTCATCCGCCCTTGCCGTAGGCGTTCGGGCTGGTATCCGGAGTATAGATCAGAATTGCGGTGAGTGCACTTTTTACCACGTCGCCCCGCGGCATGGTGCACCTTGTCGGCGTTCCCGGCCTGCCGGCTCCCCAGCACCGTATGAGTGAGCCAAAGTGTTTTCACGTCCGAAGACTATAAGTTCCGCAAGAACTGCTCATCGAGTATTGCTGCGTCGCCGATGTCGCGGTTTTCGATGCACGCGTGGGCCGAGCATCCCCGGGCAAATCGGCAAAGCCGTGAAACCGGGAAAACGAGGCAGGCAGCGGAAAGAAAATAGTGCACTGTCACCGGAATGCGGATGAAGGGGATTGCAACGGAGGGTTCAGAGCCATCCGAAAAAGGCAGTGCTTGGCTAGGCTTACTGCAATAGCACCGCTCACTAAATTTTTACTGAGACATCAACGTTATTGGAGCACATGGTTTTTCATCTGCAACATGACCTCTACCGCTGACATAAGTGTAGCTTGTACAAATATTCTCTGAACTAATTTGACCAACACACCCAAATGTCGCCCAACCACCAGGCGCATAATGATTTGTCGCCTTCGGGCACTTATACAACTGTATCTTTGACAAGCTTGTTGTAAATCCTTCTAGTGACTGAATTCGGATTTCAGTTCTAACTACTGCTTCACCGATTCTCACCGTTTCCTGCATCAGTTTTTCCGACTCACTAAATTTCAGATCGCTGACGCTTGGCAGTGTGATGAAGGGAGTTGAGCCACCAGAGGTCTGTAACGCTATTCGTACACCTTCGTCGCCCGCTTTCTCGCAAGCTATAGCGGTCCCGGCAGTTTCAACATTTATGGGGTTCGACGGAGGGTCACCAGGCTCATAAACTATTCCACCAATATTGCATTTAACTGAATTTTTTGCTCTTCCGACAACCGAAATACCGGTAATTTGCCTATTCAAAGAACCCGTATTTGCTGTCACACGTAGCGTTCCTGCAAAATCTTGTCCATCCTTAGATACAGTGTATTCAATATATAACGCATTTTCAGAAGACTGGCGCACGCATTCGAGCCAAGACTTAACAGCAATGCTCGCTACAACTGACTCATAGTCCCCAGAAAATGCCGATTTTAGATCAGATGCTGTAGACTTGCAGAACGTAGTCTCTGATATGTTCCAACGACCAGTTGACGACTGTTTTGCGTCCGAGGCATCAATTGAAAGTAGCTTGTATCCCAAGCTAAAACCACTATTTCTTGCTGTAGACTGCGCCTCTCCCACATTGCTGTATTCTCTGCTACACAAATCATCTCTTGTAGAAAACGCAAGCGTGGAATTTATGTTTGACGAAATTTTATCGTAGGCTTTTTCTGTCAAGGCCACGCTGCAATATGACGGGTTTTGCGCGTGAGCATAAGGCGTAACCATAAGGAAAACACTACTCAGAAACGTTGCGCGATTTAACATGCTGATGCTCCTTTTGAGGAACTCAAGAATACCCTGCTCATGAAGCTGCCTGCCACAGGCTTCTTTTGTGATCGATAAACGGCACCTGCCTCCCACGCCGAACCAGCAACGAACGCCCAATCCCCAAGATCTTCCGCACACTCGCGAGTGCCGCCTCGTTCACATCGATATACGCGACGATGTACCACTCGCCGTTTTCTTCCCTGGCCATGCCCAACGGCTCGGCCCGCCATTTGAGCGCGCCATGGTGTGGCATGAAGTAGGTTTCCTGGATGCCGCCGACGGCGCCGAGGCCCTCGTCGAGAGCGTATTCCATCACCGCGCAGCACAGTTGTGTGAGCGTGCCGCGCAGCCCTGCGATGCGCTTGTCGGGAACGACGAATGTGCGCGTCCATTCGGCCCAATCGGGACGCCTCGGGACGCCCGATTTTTCGCACATGTGAGAAAAAACCTCCGAGACCATATGCGGCTCGCTCGTTGGGATCAATCGAGCCGAAGTCACCACGCGACCATCTTCGATACCCAGCAGGTAAGTCGCCGCGTCGGTATCGAATTGGTCTAGCTCGCGACCGTCCGGGCTCGGAGGGCGCCAATGTTTCTGGTGCACGAAGAAATCGTGCCGGCGGCGCAGAAACTCGTCGAATTCGTTTTCATAGAGATGCTTGTTATGCGCATTGACTACGTGGGCCGTTATCATGGCGCGATCCCCCGATCGTTCTCAAAGGGATACTCGCAGTCGCGCTAATATACGTCACCTGTCCGATGGGACAGTTGACGCGCTTAGGGATGGATCAGGCGCCGGCGCACCGCTTCGACGACCGCCTGCGTGGTCGTTGCGACGCCAAAAGCCTCGCGAGCCCGTGTCGAGTGCCATTTGACCGTGCGCTCGGTCAGGCCAAGGATCTGCGAGGTTTCCGACGAGGTCTTGCCGGCCGCGGCCCACAAGAGCACTTCTTTTTCGCGGTCGGTCAGCACGCCCTCATGGTCGTCATCGTCATTGGCCAAGGCCTGGATCGACATGCCCGCGTAGACCGCCATGGTCACCAGTTGCACCTGATGGCGCGGCGAGAGGGTGCAGCACTTCGCGGAGGAGGCGAACGACAGCACGGATTGCCAGTGGTGAATGCTGAGCATCGGCACAGCGAAGCCGCTCCAGATGCCGAACTCCGTCGCCTCGCCGGCGACGCGTCGGGAACCTTCCGTATCCGACCACTTTGCCGGAACTTCGGACCAGAGGAACGGCTTCAGGGTCTTTGCCGAGTAGATGCAAACACCATCAACCGCGGCATGCTCGGCCTCGACATAGCGTTCGAACCAGCCCGCCGGCCAGCCATTCAGTTCAACCATCGGCGCAAGTTTCTGGCCACTGAGCGGCACACCGCTCAGGATAAGATGTTCGAAGCCGAGATTCCTCACGGTATCGAGAAGGTCGCTCAGCAGCGGCCCGGTGGCTGTATGTTTCCTGCAGCGTTCGACAAAGTCGAACACGTCTGAATCGATCATCACAGAGACCCCCGTCTCCACGCCCGAAAACAAAGTTTAACTCAAATTAGCAACTTCGAATACTCCCAATAAGTGTGTCCGCCACGCAGGACGCGTGGACCAAAATCAGCTAAATCAGCCGGATTGTGATCACCAACTGACAGGACCCAAGCATGACGCCAGCATTGCCGAAACGAAACGAGCCGTTCCGGGCCGGCGAAACCGCGCTGCTCTTGGTCGACATGCGGCGGGTCTGGCTCGAGCCGGGTGCTGATCCGGCGCATCTGGAGCGCGGGCCCGATCACTATTTCTACCGGCAGGCGGCGTCGCAAACGATCCCCAACCAGGAGCGCCTGCTGGCGGCGCGGGCCAATGGCGTCGAGGTGATCCACACCATCATCCAGAGCCTGACCGAGGACGGCCGCTTGGTTCCAGCGGCAGCATTCCGGTGCAATCGGAGGACACGGACATCCCCGGCAATGTCGGCCTCGATCCGGAGGAACGAAGCCGGCGTGCCGAAATCATGTTCGCGCCGTTTCATGACCGCGTGGCCGCCCATCTCGACGAGCAGGCGAAGCAGGGCAGAGCGACGCGGATCGCGACGATTCATTCCTTCACCCCGGTCTTCCTCGGTGTTGGCAGGCCCTGGCACGCCGGCGTCCTTTACGACCAGGCAATCGAGTTCGGCCAGGCAGTGCTTGCCGGCCTGAACATCGACGGTGCGCTCAATGTCGCGGCAAACGAGCCCTACGTGATCAGCCGCGACGGCGACTACGCCATACCGGTCCATGGCGAGGATCGCGGCATTCCCGCCGTCCTCATCGAGATCAGGCAGGACCTGCTGGCGAGCCGCACCGGCATCGAGGAATGGGCGAAGCGCCTGGCCGCAGCGTTGCCGGCGCGGCAGAGGCAAGCTTCGTGAACAGACTCGGCTGCGTAAGCGTAACGCGTGAACCCAGGCGCTGGTGAAAAGCTTGGCGAAGTTCCTTAGGAGAAGATTTGCGACAGTTCTTCGACGCTGGTGCCTTCCTTGACCTGACGCAGTTCGACATAGCTGACCGCCGTGGCCACCGACAGCACCATCGACAGTACGGTCGACACCAAGGCTGCCAACACATCTGCAATGATCCCGCCAAACATGACGATGACTGCAAGCATTACCCACTGGATGACCATTGCGATGACCATCAGGATCAAGAAGAGGCCAAATAGCGGCCAGCGGTTGCCCTTGGTCAGGACGCGGCTGCGCGACATCGAACCGAACACGCCAAGCCGCTCCTGGATCAGAACCGGCACCGCCACGCACCATCCGAGCCATAAGATGATGCCGGGAACCAGCAAGGCTATCGACGCCAGGCCTACACCCAGGCCGACGAGCAGGCCAATACCAAGGGTCGGCAGCAAATTGCGGATGGCTATCTGAATGCAGTCGCCAAACGTCGGCCGCTTGCCATTCAAGTCCTCGATCGTCGCCCGCACCAGCGCCGACTGGAGCAGCAGCGCGAAAACGAACGATAGCAATCCCGTAATAACCGTAATCCATGAATTCTGAAACACCATAGAGGGATCGGCCGCGGCGCCGGGGTCGCCATGCAGAACCGCATCTATTTGCGGTTGGCTCCACAGCCGAAGAATAATCGCCGGCAAGCCTGAAAACAGCAGCGCGAGCCCAACGCACAAGCCGATGTTGCGGCCGATTACGGCGAAGCTGTTGTTGAACACCCTGCCGATCTCGAATTTCTCAGGCCGTTCCAGTGTCGTTGAAGCCATGATTTCCCCCCGTGTTTCGCCGTAACAGTATCACGGCGCCCTAACAGTAATTCTGCCAAGATTGACGGTCGCCGTCCAGCCCACTTGCAATTCTTGTGCTGCATTGTCAGTGTCGGCTGGGAACCACAGGTTGCAGGGGAGCGGGTGGCGGTGGCACAGCCAGGCACAGCGGAAGCCGAACGGCTGACCAATCTTCACAAGCAGCTGATCGCCGATGAGTCGATCCAGTTCGACCTGCCGGCCTATATGCCGCCAAAGCCACCCGAGTGGCTGAAGCCGCTGCAGGATTTTTTGTCGTGGCTCGGCCCCTACATGATCTATCTGTTCTGGGGGGCGGTGATATCGGGCGTCGCAATCATCCTGCTTTTGGTCTTCCTCGAGGTGAAAGGCATCGCCTGGCGGCTGCCGTGGCAGCGCGCGCGGCCCGAAGTCGAAGACGAAGAAGCCTGGCGCCCCGACGCCGGCGCCGCGCAGATCCTGTTGTTGCAAGCGGATGCGTTGGCCGCACGCGGCGACTATGACGAGGCGGTTCACCTTTTGCTTCGGCGCAGCGTCGCCGATATTGCCGGCCGGCTGCCGGACTTCCTGCGCCCGTCGCTCACCGCGCGCGACATCGCCAATGCCCCTTCCCTGCCGGGAAGGGCACGCCATGCGTTTACCGAGATCGCCCGCATCGTCGAGGCGGCGCTGTTCGCGCGCCGGCCGGTTGGCGCGGAAGGCTGGCGGCAAGCACGCGGCGCCTATGAACGTTTCGCCTTCCGGGATGCCTGGACGTGAGCGCACCGGCGGTCGAGGCGCAGGAGCCGTTCAATCGAAAGACACTGTTTTGGGGGATTTTCGCCAGCCTGCTTGCGGCGGCCGGTTTCTTCCTGCTGTCCACCTATGCTCCCGATTTCCGGCAACCCCGCAATGGCGGCGCCACGCCGCTGTCGAAGAGCGGCGTCGGCTACGCCGGTCTGGTGGAATGGCTGCGGCTCACCGGTGAAGCGCCCTTGATGGCGCGGACCGAAGATGATCTTGCCAGAGATATACTGCTGATCGTCACCATCTCGCCCGACAGCGACCAGGAGGCGCTCGACCGCATCCTCAATCTTCGCCAGGACCAGAACACGCTCTTCGTGCTGCCCAAATGGCAGATCCTGCCGCTGCAGGGGCATGAAGGCTGGAACATGAAATTCGGGCGATTGCCCGGTTCGGTGGTGAACGAATGGCTTGGCCGCATCGCCGATGCGAAGATCGGTGCCGGCCAGAGCACGGCAAAGCAACTCGACATCGAAGGCAACATGGTTGCCGCACCCGAAGAATTGCAGTGGGTGGCCGACAAGTACCCTCTCATCGCAGCCGGCAATGACAAGGCCGTGCTTACCGAACTAGACGACAAGCCGTTCTATATCCTGACTGACCCCGACCTGATCAACAACGCCGCCCTCAAGGATCCCGAAAAGGCAGCAGCCGCGCTCGGGCTGATTGCCTTGCTCCAGCCCGACGACGGTCCGGTGATGTTCGATCTGACGCTGCACGGCGCGGGGCGGAAGTATGATCTGGCCAAGCTTCTGGTCGAGCCGCCGTTCCTGGCCCTGACACTGACGATCCTGATCGCGGCGGCCCTGGCGTTCCTGCATGGCCTTGGCCGGTTCGGCCCGGCGCGCGCCGACCAGCGTGCGATTGCCTTCGGCAAGCGTGCGCTGGTCGATACCACGGCGATGCTCATGCGGCGTGCCGGCCGGCTGGACGAGCTGGGAGGCCGCTATGCGGCCTTGATGCGGGTGCGCGCCGGCGCGCTGCTCGGGGCACCGCACGGACTGCAAGGCAAAGCGCTCGACCGCTGGCTCGACTCTCGCGATAAGGGGCAAGCTGGCGGCTTTACGACGCGTTCGCAAGCCGCCGGCGAGGCGAAGAACCTGACGCAGATGCAACAGGCAGCAGAGCGGCTGCACGACTGGACGGCAAGGAGGCTCGGTGAACGTCGATGATGTGAAGGCCCTGGCGACACGGATCAGGGAAGAAGTTGCCAAGGCGATTACCGGGCAGCACGATACAGTCGACCTGATGCTGACCGCCTTGTTTGCGGGCGGGCATATCCTGCTCGAAGGTCCTCCCGGCACGGCCAAGACCATGACCGCGCGCTGCTTCGCCCAGGCGCTTGGGATCGCCTACGGGCGGATCCAGTTCACGCCGGACCTGATGCCCGGCGATATCGTCGGGTCGAACATCTACAACTTCCAGACCGGGCAGTTCACGCTGACGCGCGGCCCGATCTTCTGCGATCTCCTGCTTGCCGACGAGATCAACCGCACGCCGCCCAAGACGCAGGCCGCACTGCTCGAGGCGATGCAGGAACATGCGGTCACCTTCGACGGCACCACGCATTCGCTCGGCCGCAACTTCATGGTCGTCGCGACCCAGAATCCAATCGAGCACCAGGGTGTCTATCCGCTGCCGGAGGCGCAGCTCGACCGCTTCCTGTTCAAGCACCGCGTCAGCTATCCCGGCCCCGAAGAAGAACGGGCCATCATCGTCCATCACGGCGGCGGCTCCGCCTCGCACGAGATCGCGCAATACGGCATCACGGCGCAGACAGACCGCGAGACGCTGCAGGAGGCCCTTGAAGTCGTCGGCTCCGTCACCCTTGTCGACGATGTCGTCGGCTACATAGCGGCGCTGGTTCGGGCTACGCGCGAAAATGCCGATCTGGAAGTCGGAGCGAGCCCGCGCGCCGGCGCCATGCTGGCGCGGGCGGCGCGTGCCCGGGCGGCGCTGGACGGACGCGCCTATGTGATCCCCGACGACGTCAAGGCGCTGGCGGTGCCGGCACTGCGCCATCGCGTCATCCTTTCGCCTGCCGCCCAGATCGACGGCCGCCTGGTCGAGCAGATCGTCTCCGACCTGGTCGACCGGACGGAAGCACCACGTTGATCTATCCCAGCGGCCGAGCGGTGTGGGCAGCTGCTGCCGGCGCGGTGCCGGCCTTCCTGGTCGCGCTGGCATTGCCGTCCTTCTGGTATCTGGGATTGCTGTGGAGTTGCCTGCTGCTTGCCTTCCTGGCGGTGGATGCCGCGGCGGGACGCGGACGGGCATCGCTGAATGCCAGCATCGATGCGCCGCAGCTGGTCGGTGTCGGTGGGGAATTCGGCGTGCAAATCACCGCTCGTCACTCGGGGCCGCGCGCCGCCGAGGCTCGCGTCGGCCACGATGCGCGTCTGGCGCCGGTGAGCGGCAGCGGCGGGGCCTTGCAGCCGACCGCCAGAGGCGGGTCGCTCAACCTCCGCTTCCAGGCGCTGCGGCGCGGCATCGCCAGCTTCGACCGTCTCTGGGTGCGCTGGCGCGGGCCGTTTGGGCTGGTCTGGAACCAGGTCGTGCTGCCGGTGGAAAGCAAGATTGCGGTGCTGCCCGACGTCAGCAGCGCTCGCGGCGAAGCGATCACGCTTCTGCAACATGCGGCGCTTGCCGAAGGCCATGCGCAGCGCCGCGCCGGTCAAGGCCGCGAGTTCGACGCGCTCAAGGATTACCAGCCGGGCATGGGCCGGCGGATGATCGACTGGAAGCGCAGCGCCCGCCACGGCAAGCTGTTGGCGCGCGAGTTCCGCATCGAGGAGAACAATAACATCGTGCTGGCCATCGATAGCGGACGCCTGATGTGCGAGCCGGTCGACGGTGTGCCTAAGGTGGACCGCGCCGTGACGGCCGCCTTGCTGTCGGCGTTCATCGCGCTGAAGGGCGGCGATATGGTCAGCCTGTTTGGCTTCGATGCAAGGCCGCGCGTTTCGAGCGGCGCGGTACGCGGCCCCGCCAACTTTGCGATGATCCAGAAACGAGCGGCGGAGATCGACTATTCCAGCGAGGAGACCAATTTCACGCTGGCGCTGACGACGCTCGCGGCGCGGCTCGACCGCCGCTCGCTCGTCATCATCTTCACCGATTTTGTCGATCCGATCAGCGCGGAATTGATGCTGCGCACCGTGGGCCGGCTCACCGAACGGCATCTCGTGCTGTTCATGCTGATGAAGGACACCGAACTGGAGGGCCTGGCCGATATGCCGCCACGCTCCGGCGAGGACGTTGCCCGCGCGGTCGTCGCCGGAGGGCTTTTGCGCGAAAGGCAGGTCGTCATCGGCCGGCTGCGCCTGCTCGGGGCGCATGTGATTGAAGCCGACCACGATCGGCTGGGTCCCGCGCTGGTCGAGCGCTATCTGCAGTTCAAGCAGGAGGACTTGCTGTGACGGCGCCAGTCGTCGACAATGCTGCACGTGGCGACGCGGTACGCCAGTCGCTGGCCAGCTTCCGCCGCGAGCGCGAGGCCGACTGGAAGGCATTCGAGGCGCTGCTGGCGCGTGTCGAGAAGCGTGCGCCGCGGACGCTTTCCGAAGAGGAGCTGCTGTCGCTGCCCCTGCTCTATAGATCGGCGTTGTCTTCCCTGTCGGTGGCGCGCGCAACCTCGCTCGACAATGCGTTGGTCGGCTATCTCGAAGCGCTGTCGCTGCGCGGTTATTTCTATCTCTACGGCGCGCGTCGCGGGCTGCGGCAGCGCCTGGCCGATTTCTTCCTGCACGACTGGCCCGGGGCCATTCGCGACCTGTGGCGCGAGACATTGGCGTCGGTCGCGCTGATGGTGATCGGCATTGGTGCAGGCGCCTGGCTGGTGGCATCCGACAAGAGCTGGTTCGACGCGATCATCCCGCCCGGCCTGGCAGGAGGCCGCGGCCCCGACACCTCGGCCGAACTGCTGCGCAACATGCTTTATGATGGCGACAATGGCTTTCTCTCAGGCTTTGCCGCCTATCTGTTCACGCACAACGTCCAGGTCGCAATCCTGGCCTTCGCCCTTGGCTTCGCCTTCGCGGTGCCGACAGTGCTGCTGATGCTGTTCAACGGCTGTATGATCGGGGCGTTGTTCCAAGTCTACTGGTCCAAGGGACTTAGCATGGAGCTCGGCGGTTGGCTGGCCATCCACGGCACCACCGAATTGTTCGCGATCGCTTTGGCCGGCGCGGCCGGCATGCGCATCGGCACCAGCATCGCCTTTCCCGGCGAATTGACACGCATGGCGGCAGCGGCTCGCGCCGGTCGCATCGCCGCGAACGCCATGGTCGGGGTCTCGGTCATGCTGCTGTTTGCCGGGCTGCTCGAGGGCATTGGCAGGCAGACCATCACCAGCGACGTCACGCGCTACGCCATTGGCGGTGGCATGCTGGCGCTGTGGCTCGGATATTTCTACCTGTTCCGGGCGGTGCGGCATGGCGATCGGTAGGCGCGCCGCCTTCGCGGCCATACGGCCGCTGATCACGCCCGAAGGCGTCGATCTCCGGATTAGGCTCGCCGACGCCGGCACACGGGCCTCCGCCTTCCTTCTCGACGTCGTGTTCATCGCCGTGGCTGCAATCGTGATCACGATCGTCGGGCTGTTCGGAGTGGGAGGCCTTGGCAGCGAGGGGTTTCAGCCGCTCTTCGTCGTCTGGATCATCCTGATCTTCTTTCTGCGCAACGCCTACTTCATCGTCTTCGAAGCAGGCCGGCGCGCGGCTACGCCAGGCAAGCGGATCGTCGGCATCCGGGTCGCGTCGCGCAGTGGCGACGGCCTGTCGATCGACCAGGTCATTGCCCGCAACCTGATGCGCGAGATCGAGGTGTTCCTGCCACTGTCGATCATCGCCGGACGCAGCGGGACCGACCTCGCCGACACGCTGACGACGGTGTTCGGACTGGTGTGGACGCTGCTGTTTGCCTTGTTCCCGCTGTTCAATCGAGACCGCATGCGGATCGGCGACCTGTTGGCGGGGACCTGGGTGGTCGAGGCGCCGAAGCGCGCCTTGCTTGAAGACCTGTCGACACGGCAGGATCCGACGGCCGGCGCCTTCCGGTTCAGCCACGCCCAGCTCGATGCCTACGGGATTGCCGAACTCCACAAGCTGGAGGAGGTGCTGCGCCGCGACGACTATTTCGCCCTGCGGACGGTGGCCGAAACGATCGGACGCAAGATCGGCGCAGCGCCACAAGCCCATGACGCGCGCCCATTCCTGACGGCGTATTACGGGGAGTTGCGGGCGCATCTCGAACGCAAGCTTCTGCTGGGCAACCGCAGGGCCGACAAGCATGCGCGTTAGACCAGGAGTGGAAATGCACGAAAAGCGTGCGCAGCCGCCCATTGCCACCGAAGATTGACGCTTGACCAGTGCCATCTTCTCCCGCAAATTCAGTCTCGCGGGGTTGAAATGCCTATCCGTCCGAGGGTGCTCGTGTTCCCTATCCTCTGGCAGTCGCAAGCGGATGTTGCAAGAAGACTCCTCGAGAGTTCCAGGTTCTACGGAAATCAAGCCTCAAGGAGACTTCCTTGGCCACTTTCGTCACTCAATCCACTTTCCAACGAGCTGGCAGCCAAATGGTGTGGTTTTGGAAGCTCGGAACAGGCGATGCCTACTGGGGGTACTCGGTACGTGCGGCGGTCGTCCTTCGCACGGCCACTTTGCGCTGGGAAAGCCTGTATACCTACATCGACGAGACAGGCCAGACCGAGGTAATCCAGACGAACGTATCGGACGATATGCAAATAAGATTCGCGGCGATAAGTTCTCCCTGAGGAGCCAAGACATGCCAATAGCGCTTCACGCGGTATACGATTCCCGAGGCGTCATCATTGCCGCCTCACGAGTCGATCCCGACGATGACAAGTCGGCCCCGACGCCAATCCCACAGCCCGGCGAGGGCAATTACTACGCGCTAATCCCGCTTGACGAAGCCCACGTCAAAATGCCGCTGGATCAGCTGTGCACAACGACTCGGGTCGACTTGCGACAGAAGCGGCTGATTGCCGAGGACCTTCACTCTCAAGCATAAGTGTTCCTCGCCACCCTGCCCTAGCCCACCCACTTCTCATAATCGGACACCAGCAGATGCAGCGGTGCTGTGTCTTCGTCGATGTCCGCGAAGCGGCCGATCGGCTCGCGAAAAACGTTGTCGGTGAGATCGTCATTGACGGTCGAGACCTCGCCGATCAGCACGTCCTTGCCCTCGGCCCAGAAGGCGTGCCAGACGCCCGGCAGCAGCGTCACGCTCTGGCCTGGGTCGAGCTTCAGCAATCCACCCGCAGGCAGTCTGTGGATGGTTCCGTCGACAGGCACCGATACTTCGGCCTTCGGATCGATGCCGCCATCGCGATCATGCATGAACAGCTCCAGCACCAGTTTGCCGCCGCCACGGTTGATGATGTCCTCGGCCTTGATGTTGTGGCGGTGCATCGGCGACAGCTGATCCTTGCGCGAGATCATGATCTTTTCGGCATAGAGCATGCCCATGCCCTTCTTCATGTCCTCGTAGCGGCCGTTGCGAACAGTGAACAGGAACAGGCCGAGCTCGTCGAACTTGCCCTGGCCGTAATCGGTGATGTCCCAGCCAAGCCGCGACGAGAAGATGGCCGCCGAATCCTGCCGGTGCGCCTTCATCTCGTCCGGGGTCCAGTAGGCGAAGGGCGGCATGATGTAGCCGAACGAACGGATGAAGGCGTCGGCGTCGCGGATGATGTTGTTGATGGCGGAGCGTTTCATGATCATGATCCCTTCTTCAGGCGGTGCCTACAGCGCATAACCGAACACCGATCCGGTGTCGACGTAAACCGCATTCTGGCCTCATGACATCGGCGACGATCAGGGCCATAAGTCCCGACAAATTCCCAAAGGTGACATTCCATGCGCAGCATAGACGACCTCGATACGCCGGCGATCCTGATCGACGCCCGCCGCGCAGAAGCCAACATCGCGCGGGCGCAGGCCCATGCCGACCGGCACGGGCTGAAGCTCCGGCCGCACATCAAGACCCATAAGCTGCCCTACTGGGCGAAAAAGCAGGTCGCGGCCGGGGCCATCGGCATCACCTGCCAGAAGATCGGCGAGGCCGAAATCATGGCCGATGCCGGACTGACCGACATCTTTCTGCCCTACAATATCCTCGGGCGGGCCAAGCTGGAACGCCTCAAGGCGCTGCACGGCCGCGTAACGCTGTCGGTGACAACGGACAGCATGGACACGCTGATGGGGCTTGCCGCCACCTTTACCGATCCCGGCCACCGCCTGCCGGTGCTGGTCGAATGCGACACCGGCATGGGCCGCTGCGGTGTGCAGTCGGCCGGCGAGGCAGTCGCGCTGGCGAGCGAGATCGACAAGGTCCGGGGGCTCGTCTTCAGCGGCCTGATGACCTACCCGGGGGCGGGCCGCGCCGCCGAAACCGAGGCGTGGCTCGCCGATGCGCAGCAAGCACTTGCCGCAGCCGGCCTTGCTTGCGAGCGCATCTCCAGCGGCGGCACACCCGATATGTGGCGTTCCGGCGAGCATAGCGTCGTTACCGAATACCGGCCCGGCACCTACATCTATCTCGACCGCTACCAGGTCGCCAAAGGCGTCGGCAGCCTCGACGATTGCGCACTGACGGTGCTGTCGACGGTGGTCAGCCACCCAACGCCGACACGCGCCATCCTCGACGCCGGCAGCAAGGCGCTCTCCAGCGATACGCTGGGGCTCGCCGATTTCGGCGAGCTGCTGGGCATTTCAGGCGCAAGGGTGACCAGCCTCAGCGAAGAGCACGGCAACGTCACGCTGTCAGGCGGCGCCAAGCTTCGCATCGGCGAGCGCGTGCGCGTCGTACCCGACCATTGCTGCGTCGTCACCAACCTGTTCGACGAGGTGCATCTGATCGAAGGGGACAAGGTGATCAAGACGCTGCCGGTGGCAGCACGCGGGCGTATGGCTTGATACTATCGGTTGGTTACCGTTCAGCCTGCCTCGCGGCAACCCGGCGCATCGAAATGACCCGGCGGCGCCGGATCTCGGTGCGCATCGCCGTCAGGTGCAGCGCGAAGAAAAGCACGGTGAAGCCGAGTGCCATCACCAGCAAGGGCCACAACAGGCTTGGATCTATCGTCGGCCCACCAAGACGGAACACCGACGCCGGCTGATGCAACGTGTTCCACCAGTCGACCGAAAATTTGATGATCGGGATGTTAATGAAGCCTACCAGGGTTATGATGGCCGCTGCCCAGGCGGCGCGCCCGGCATCGTCTAGCGCGCGGGTCAGCGCGATGATGCCGAGATACATCAGGAACAGGATGAAAACCGAGGTCAGCCGCGCGTCCCACACCCACCAGGTGCCCCACATCGGCTTGCCCCAGATCGACCCGGTGATCAGCGCAAGGGCGGTGAAGACGGCGCCGATGGGTGCCGCCGATTTCAGCGCCACGTCGGCCAGCGGATGGCGCCAGACCAGCGTGCCCAGTGCCGAGACCGCCATCAGCGTGTAGCACATCATGGCAAGCCAGGCGAAAGGCACGTGGATATACATGATGCGAACGGTGATGCCCTGCTGGAAGTCCTCAGGCGCCGTGAAGCTCATATAGAGACCGACAGCGAGGACGACGGCGGCGACGCTCGCCAGCCACGGCACAACCTTGTCGGCAAGCCCGACGAACCGCGTCGGGTTGGCAATATCCATCCAGCCGGAGGGGCGTGAAGTCGTGTCGCTCATGCGGCCTTACATAGACCGCCGGCGGAGTTGCGGCAACCACAGCGGCGGTACGTCGTCTCTTCTCCCCTTGCGTGAGAAGGCGGATCGGCACGTAGCGTCGAGCCGGACGAGAGGTGCTGGACGAGTAAGGCGCCAATGATCGCCGTGCGCCGAAGTCTGGATTTTGGATGAGATTTGAGCCAAGCCGGAGCATCCCCTCATCCGACCTCGCTTCGCGAGGCCACCTTCTCCCGCAAGCAAGGGGAGAAGGCAGGCCGCGCTGCTCAGGCGGCTTCGTTCACCGGGCGGCTGAGGCGGCGAACCTCCTCGTCGTTGAGCAGGCCGCCGGCGCGCAGCAGGCTGGCGAAGCGACCGTTGCGCAGCGACAGTTCGGTGAACCCGCCCATCTCGACCACCCGGCCCTTGTCCATGAACACGACCAGATCGGCATCGCGAACGGTGGTCAGGCGGTGAGCGATGATGAAGGTGGTGCGGCCGCGCCGCAACTCGTCGATGGCGTCCTTGACGCGATCTTCCGTCTCGACGTCGAGCGCGCTGGTCGCCTCGTCGAGAACCAGGATGGGCGCGTCCTTCAGCACGGCGCGGGCGATCGCGATGCGCTGGCGCTCGCCACCGGACAGCTGTCCGCCGCGTTCGCCGACGACCGTGTCGTAGCCCTCGCTCTTCGACAGGATGAAATCCTGCGCGGCGGCGGCATTGGCCGCGGCATGGACCTCGTCATAGGTCGCCTCCGCACGGCCGACGCGGATGTTGTCCTCGATCGAGCGGTTGAGCAGGCCGGCATCCTGGAACACGGTGGCGATCGAATGGCGCAGCGACTTGCGGGTCACCGTGCGGGTGTCGATGCCGTCGATCAGGATACGGCCGCTGGACGGGGTAAAGACGCGCTGCAGAAGATTGATGAGCGTTGTCTTGCCGGCGCCCGTGGGGCCGACGATAGCGACAGTCTGGCCGGCCTGGACCTCGAACGACGCGTCGTCGACGCCCTGCCCGGAGTTGCCGAACTCGAAGCAGACATTCTCGAAACGGACGTGCCCCGTGACGTTGACGAGCTCGCGCAGCCCATCGGGTTCGGCGGCGTCGGATGCAGAGTCCTCGAGATGATAGAATTCCTCGAGCTTGGCGCGCGCCTCGGAAATCTGGTTGGCGAACGCCGACATCTGGTCGAGCCGGGCAATCAGCAGCGTGGCAAAGCCGGTAAAGGCGATGACGTCGCCGATCCGCAACTGGCCGTGCGTCACCAGATAGGCGCCAATCAAGAGCACCACCATCATCGAAATCGTCGACGACAGGCGGTGCAGCGCGTTGGCCATCGCCCACCAGTCGAGCACCGGATTCTGTGCGTCGAGCAGGTTCTTGACGTAGCGCTTCAGCGCCTCGGTCTCATGGCCGATGCGGTTGTAGCTCTGCAGGACGGCGACGTTGCTGACCGAGTCCGTCACATGCGCAAACACCTTGTGGTAGTGCCGCTCTACGGCCGCCTGGCCTTCCTTGGTGCGCCGCATCACCAGCCGTCCGATGCCGACATAGAGCGCGCCAAGCGCCAGCAGCACCATCGACATGCGGATATCCATGCTGAGCGCGGTGGGCACCAGCAGAACCAGCGCAACCGCGGTCGACAGATGCTGCCGCATGAATTCGAGCCAGAGGCTGAACAGGGTCTCGACCGCGCGCAGGAGCGTGTGCAGGGAATTGGAGGTGCCGCGCTGATGATGCCAGGCAAGCGGCATGGTGATCACGCGCTCGAACGACTGGCAGAGAACCTCGCTGCGCCGCTGGTGGGCAAAGCGGTCGGCGCCGCGCGCTACCAGAACGAAGGCGATGATATTGAACGCGCCGAGGCCGGCCCACATTGCGAGTGTCGCGAATACCGAGCCGCGGTCCGAAATGGCATCGATCACCCGGCCGAACATAATCGGCTCGAGAATGGCGATAATGGCAAGCGCGACATTCGCCCCGCAGATAAACGCAACGCGTTTCCTGTCGGCAGCGAGATAACCAAGGGCTCGCCAGTAGATTTGCAGAAGTGACACTTCAGCTACTCCGCCAATTATTTATGGTGCAGTGCGTCATTTTTTGACTCGTATCGGTTGACGCGTCGCAAAACAATGCTCGTCTACCTCTTCCGTTCCCATTCCGCGAACAAAAGATGACGACGCTTCGAAATTTGCCGTGATCGTCTAACAGTTTGAGATAAAAGGTGAAATGTCAGCGTTGCGGCAAAATCATGGCAACTGGAAAGCACTGCCACATTTTTAATCAGCAAGACCCCAGGCACGACGTCTAAAGTCGTGTGCAGGCATTCAGCAAGGTCAAACGCAAATATAACCGGTAGAGGCACTTGGAGCGCCCGCGCGTGCCCTGGGGAACCCTGAGCGACGCTCCAAGTCCTTGAATCTAGGTCGGTATTCTAACGACCACCTCGGCATTGTCGCCGGCTTTTGGCTCGAAGGACGAAGATTTGGTCTTCGTGCCATTCACTTCAAGTGAGATGGCCCGGGCCTTTTTGTCGCGGACGACGCGTACCTTGATCTCGGCGCCCAGCATCTTCAGGGTTGCCGAATAGCCGCCCCAATGGCTGGGAAGTCTCGGCGTGAATTGAATGCGCTGTCCGCGGCGCTCTATGCCGAGAATGCTCTCGACCGCAGCACGATAAAGCCAGCCCGCCGACCCGGTATACCAGGTCCAGCCGCCGCGGCCGCCCTTGTCTTGCCCGGAATAAACATCGGCCGCGACGACATAAGGTTCCACGCGGTAGCGCTCTGCCGCGGCTTCATCGCGCGCATGGTTGACCGGATTTAGCATCGAAAGGCAGCGGTAGGCATCGTCGGTGCGACCCATCTCGGCGAGCGCAATAACGAACCATGTCGCGGCGTGCGTGTATTGGCCCCCGTTTTCACGGACCCCCGGCGGATAGCTCTTGATGTAGCCCGGGTCCTTTTCCGTCTTCGAGAAGGGCGGAGTGAACAGTTTTACGATCTTGAGCTCGTCGTCGACGAGCGCTTTCATCGCCTGCCCCATTGCCGTGGTCGACCGCGCCGGGTCGCCCTCGCCCGAAAGCACGCTCCAGGACTGGGCGATCGAGTCGATCTTGCACTCGTCCGATTTGCGCGAGCCGAGCGGCGTGCCGTCGTCGAAGCTGCCGCGCCGATACCACTCGCCATCCCAGGCGGTGCTTTCCAGCGCCCGCTTCAGCACCTCGGCGTGCTTCGTCCAGGCTTGCACGCGCTTGGCATCGCGCTCTGCCTTGGCGACAGCGGCAAATTCGCCCAGCGTCTTCAGCAGGAACCAGCCCAGCCATACGCTCTCGCCCTTGCCGTGCTCGCCGACGCGGTTCATGCCGTCGTTCCAGTCGCCGCCGAGGATCAGCGGCAGCCCGGCCGGGCTGCTGCGCTTGACAGCAAGATCGAGCGCCCGCGCGCAGTGGTCGTAGAGCGAGGCTGTCTTCTTCGAGATTTCCGGGATGAAGAACGCATCGTGCTCGCCTTCGCCCAGCGCCTGCCCCTCGATGAAGGGCAGTTGCTCCTTCAGGATCGCGGTGTCACCGGTCACCAGCAGGTAGCGCGCGGTAGCGTGGGCCAGCCAGACCACGTCGTCAGAGATCATGGTGCGGACGCCGGCCTCGGTGCGCGGCAGCCACCAATGCTGCACGTCGCCTTCGGGAAATTGCCGCCGCGCCGCGTTGAGGATCTGATCGCGCGCCAGCTTGGGGTCGTGCGCCAGCAAGGCCAAGGTGTCCTGCAACTGATCGCGGAAGCCGAAGGCACCGCTCGCCTGATAGAACGCAGAGCGGGCACGGATGCGGCAGGCCAGGCTCTGATAGGGCAGCCAGTGATTGACCATGGCGTCGAGGGCTTTGTCCGGCGTCTCGACCTGGATGGTGTCGAGAAAACCGCGCCATGTGCGCTCGTTGTCGGCCAGCCGCTGATCGAAATCCCTGGAGCGATGGGTCTGCACCAGCGCGCTGGCCTCGTTGGGCGAGGCCGCGTCGCCGAGCAGCCAGAGCAGCGTGACATCGCCACCGGCAGCAATGTCGATGTCGCGTGCGATGGCCGCGCAGGGATCGTCGCCGGCCTCTACGCGGCCCGACAGGTCGGCGCCGCTCAGCACCGCATGCGGAAACTCGCTCGTGCCTTGCCTGCCGATGAATTCGCCGCGGTCGGCGGTGACGGAATGCACCGCACCGTCGGCGGCCAGAAAGGCGATTCGCTCGCCGAAATCGAGTCCATAGGGATTTTGCGCCAGCAATGCGCCGGTTGCGGCATCCCTCGACGGAACGATGCTTGCAGCGGTGCGCGAGCGATGGCCGCCAAGAACCCATTCCGCATAGGCGTAGACGCGCAGCCGCATCGGCACCGAACCCGAATTCTGGATGCGCAGCCGCGATATCTTCACCGGATCGACGGGATCGACGACATGGGTCAGGTCCATCGTCAGCGGCCCGCGTTGTGAGCGGAACGTCGAAAAACCCTGCCCGTGCCAGGTTTCGTAGGTCATTGTCGGATCACGCACCACGGCAGCCATTGGCGAGAACGCCCTGCCACTGGCATGATCGTAGATATAGATGCCCTCGCCCGGCCGGTTGGTGACCGGATCGTTCGACCATGGCGTCAACTGATAGTCGCGGCTGTTGCGGCTCCAGGTGAAGGCAGCGCCTTCAGCCGAAATGTGGAACCCGAACGATGGGTTGGAGATGACGTTGATCCACGGCTGCGGCGTCGTGCGCCGGCCGGCAAGACGCACGACGTAGTGGCGTCCGTCGCCGTCGAAGCCGCCGAAACCGTTCCATTGGTCGAGCCCGCTGCCGTCGACGCGGCCCTCGATCAGTGCCTGGGCGGCAGATGCTTGCGACGTCGGCACCGGCAAGGACGGCTCGCGAAGCGCTGCAAGGTCTGCCGGCTGGAGGGCGGCGTCCCGCGCCTGCAGTGCCGCGGCCTCGGCGCGCTCGATCTGGTCGAAGATGGTGCCGTTGCGCGTATGCAGCACCACCCGAGCGACGGCGAGCAAGGTCCTGTAGGTCGTTTCCTCCATCAGATCGCGTCGCACCGCGAAGATGTGCTGGCGGGGTCCGAGTTCCTTGCCGCGCAACCGGCTGTTTTCGCACAGCGTCTCCACCGCGCGCTGCAGGTCCTGCACGTAGGATGACGCCTGCTCGTTGACGACGACAAAATCGATCATCATGCCGCGAGCGCGCATGTATTCCTGGAAGCGAAGCGCCTGGGCGACGATCTCCAGATCGGCGACATCGGCGATCCTGACCAGGAAAATCGGAAAATCGCCGGATATGCTGGTCGGCCACAGGCTGGACTGCCTGCCGAGCCCGGAGACGATGGATTCGCCGGGAAGGCGCAGGAACGGGTCGGGATAGATCAGATAGCGCGCCAGCTTCTGCACATTGGCGGCGTCGGACAGGCTGAGGCCAAGGTGCCGGGTCTGAACCTGCGAGCGCGTCCAGGCGAGCATCGCCTGGCGGGCGAAGCTTTCGGGATGGTCGAGCCGGGCGATGGCGGCATCCAATTCGGCGCGATGGGTACCGACGACGGTCCAGAAGGTCAGCGAAATCTTCTTGTTGGCCGGCACGCGCACCTGCCGGCGAAGCGAGGCGATCGGATCCAGGGTGAAGCCGGAATGGCCGCCAAGCTTGGCGCTGGGATCAAAGGCAGCCGCCTCGGTGATAGTGCGGCCACGGCCGATGAAGGCGCGCCTGTCGGTTTCCGCCTCGGCGTCGCGCGCCGATCCAGACGGGTCGGTGACGAAGTGCACCATGGTGACGTCGGGTTCATCCTTTTCGCGCTTGCGCCTGGTGGCGAAGATCGCGCCGTTGTTCGGCGCGATCTCGGTTTCCACGAACATCTTCGAAAAAGCCGGATGGGCATTATCGGAGGGCTCGGAGCCCAGCACCAGTTCGGCAAACGAGGTTACTTCGATATGCCGGTCGGCGGGGCCATCATTGTGGAGCGTCACCCGTCGGCCCTCACCATTGCCTTCCGAGATGACGATGCACTCGACTTCCGAACGCAGCGATCCAACCGATTTGACGAAGCTCGCCTTGTCGTCAGAAAACAGCGTCTGCGCCCGCTCGCCGGCGGCGCGCTTCGGCTCGGCGGTGGCCGACCACCAGTCGCCGTTGCTGGCGTCGCGCAGGAAAATATAGGAACCAAGGCGGTCCTCGGTCGGATCCGGCTGCCAGCGCGTGACGGCAAGGTCACCCCAGCGGCTGTAGCCGGAGCCGGTGGCGGTGACCATGACCGAGTAGCGGCCATTGGACATGACACTGGTCGAGCGCAGCGCCCTGAGCGGATCGAGCACGATGCGGGTGTCCGGGCTTTCCAGCTCGGTCTCGTCCTTCGAGCGCTCGTCGGCCTCGGTCCTGACGGTCGCAGTCGGGATGTCGCGCGGCGCCCTTTCCTGCAGCAGCAATTCGGCCGACTCGATCACCGGATCGCTGTGGAAGCGGTCGCGCAGGCGCCCTTCGAAGATCGCATCGGCAACTGCGGCAATCGACATGCCGGAGTGGTGGGCCATGTAGTTGAGCACGACGGCGTGGTCGGTGCCCTCGGGGACGCGTTGCGGCGTGAAATCCACCGCGTCGTAGAAACCGTGCCGGCCCAGCGCGCCCAACCGCCTCAGCCTGGCCAGGTTCTGCACGGATTCATGCGGCGTGAACTGCGCTGCCAGCACGGTCGCGTAAGGCGCGATTACCGTATTTTGGCCAAGGCCGCGCTTCAGGCCGAGCCCGGGCACGCCGAAATTGGTGTACTGATAGGTCAGTTCACGGTCGCGGGCGTTGTAGGCCGCTTCCGAAATCCCCCAGGGAACGTTCTTCGAACGGCCATACTGGATCTGGCGCTTGATGATGAGCTTGCTGGTCTGGTTGAGAATGCTGCCTTGCGGCTCCTTCATCACCAGGGGCGGCATCAGATATTCGAACATCGAGCCGGACCAGGACATCAGTGCGCCCTGGAAGCCGATCTCGACGATCGGCCGGCCGAGCCGGAACCAGTGCTCGGTCGGCAAATCGCCCTTGGCGATGGCGAACAGGCTGGTCAGCCGCGCCTCGGAGGCCAAAAGATCGTAGCAGCTTTCGTCGAGCTGATGCTCCTCGACCCGGTAACCGATCGACAGGAGCTTGCGTTCGGGCCGCATCAGGAACGAGAAATCCATCTCGAAGGCGAAACGGCGCGTGCGCTCGCGCAACGTCAGAAGCTTGGCCCGCAACGCCGCGACGGCGTTTTCGTCGCTGTGCGCGTCGTGCACATGCGCCTCGCAGGTGGCTTCGAGCCTGGCCGCCCAATCGGCGATGGTGTCGCTCTGGGTCGACGCGGCCTCGGTGTGGATGGCTGTCGCGAGCTTGCGTATCTCGCCGGCCAGGACGGCCAGGTTGATGGTACGGATGGACGCCATCTCCGGCTGCGCCTTGATCAATTCGACCGCCCGCCGCATGCCGTCGAGACGGTCGGCGAGCCGCTGGCGCAAGGGCCGCAATTGACGCCGGTCGTCGGGCAGTTCCTCAAGGCTTTCGTCGAGGATGGTGACAGTATCGAGGATGCCTTCGAAGTCGCCCTGCACATGCACCGACGGCGCTTCGGCCCATTCGGCGCAGGCTGCGGCCACAGCCACCAGATGGCCGGCGAGATTGCCGCTGTCGACTGCAGAAATGTAAAGCGGATAGAGCGGCTTCAACGTCGTGGTGTCGTACCAGTTGAAGAGATGACCGCGATCGCGCGGCATGCTCTCGATGGTCGACATGGTCGCGTCGATGCGGTTGACGGCGTCGGAGAGGCTGATCCAGCCGAAGTCGCGTGCCGAAATCACCGACAGCAGGTAGACGCCGATATTGGTCGGCGAGGTGCGGGGCGCCACCACGGGGGCCGGGCTTTCCTGGAAATTATCCGGCGGCAGATGGTGATGCTCGGCCGTCACGAAGGTCTCGAAATAGTGCCATGTACGCCGCGCCACGGTGCGCAGCGCGTGGATGTCGGCGGCCGATATGCGCAGGCGGTCCTCGGTTTCGGCCGAACGGCTGATCCAGCAGGCGATGGCGGGCGAGCCGATCCAGAACAAGGCAAAGAAGAAGGCGACGAAGGCGCCGGTGGAATCGGCCAGCACCGGGACGGCGAGGCCGACGACGCCGATGATCACGGCGCCGTACATGATGCTGTAGTAGGAGCCGAGATCGTTGTCGCTGCCCTTGTGTGCCTGCGAGGCGGTGCGCCATTCGAGCAGGTTCTGGCGGCTGACGAACAGGCGGTAAAGCGTGCGGATGATTGCGTCGCCCATCATCCACGCAAGGTGCGCCATCAGGACGATCTTCAGCGCCACCAGGGCGGTACCGAAGGCAACGTCGCGTGCCAGTGCCGAGAAATGGCCGCGCGGCGTCTGATCGCCGCTCTTCGGCAGGATGGCGTTGACGATGTCGAAAGTGGGCGCCATGAACAGCGTGAGGATCAGCAGCGCCTGCCATTGCGCCGCCTGCGTGAAGGGCAGCAGCGTCCAGCCGGCGATCGCGGCCATCACCCAGAAGATCGGCGTCACCGAGCGGCGCAGATTGTCCACCATCTTCCAGCGCGACAGCGCCGGCACGTTTGAGCGCGGGCCGAGGATGAAGCCCAGAAGCTGCCAGTCGCCGCGTGCCCAGCGATGGTGGCGCGACGCATCGACCGAATAGCGGGTCGGATAGTCCTCGACCAGTTCGACGTCGGTGACCAAGGCCGAGCGCGCCAGGGCGCCTTCGAGCAGATCATGGCTGAGGATGGTGTTTTCCTCGATGCGGCCCTTCAGCGCCGCCTCGAAGGCGTCGACATGGTAGAGACCCTTGCCGGTGAAGGAACCGTCGCCGAAGATGTCCTGGTAGAGGTCCGACACGGCAAAGACGTACGGATCGAGCCCGCGATTGGCGGAAAAGACACGCTGAAAGAACGATGCCTCGTCGCCGCTGGTCAGCGACGCGGTGATGCGCGGCTGCAGGATGGAATAACCTGCAGTAACCTCGCGCCGTGCGACATCGAAATGCGGACGGTTGAGCGGGTGGCAAAGCTTGCCGGCCAGCGCGGCGACGGCGTCGCGGGTGGTGCGGGTGTCGGCGTCCAGGGTCATGACGTGGACGACGCTCTCCGGCAGTGGCACTTCCAACGGCAGGAAGGTGGTGTCGCTGTCGCCGCGCAGCAGAAGGTTCAATTCGTGCAGCTTGCCGCGCTTGCGCTCCCAGCCCATCCAGACGCCTTGCGACGCGTTGTAGAGCCGGCGCCGATGCAGCAGATAAAAGCGCGGTGCGCCTTCCGAGGGATAGCGGGCGTTCAGCCTGGCGATTTCGGCACGTGCGAATTCGAGGATTTCGACATCCGCCGTATCGATCTCGGTCTTCGAGTCCGGCCAGTCGGAAAGCAGCGCGAAATAGACCTCACCCGCCGTGTTGGCGAGGTGATGCACCTCGATGTTGCGGATGTTCTCCTCGACATCGTCGCGCGAGCCGATCAGCGACGGCACCACCACCAGCGTGCGCGCCTCGGGCGGCACACCGTGCCTGAAATCATAGCCGACGAGACGCGTCGGTTTCAAAAACAGCGAGACGACGGTATTGAAGAATGCGAGCGCGCCTTCGCTGGCCGGCACCGCGAACAGGGCCAGCATCAGGACGATCGACGGCACCGACAGGCCGAGATTGGCAAGCGCATTGCCGGAAACGACCAGAAGCAGGACCGTCAGCGCAAACACCGGCACGACGATGCCCAGCCATCCGGTCTTGCGGAACGTCCGGTTCAGCGTCTTACCGATGGTCGGCCGGTAGCCGATCGATCGCTCGAGCTCCTGCCGGCGCGGGCCGACCAGAAAGAAGCCGACGTCGGTGTGAGCGATCGGGCCGCTTTCGGAGCCCGGTGCATCGGCAGCATGGCCGGCGAGCTCGATCGCCCTTTCGGCAACGCGAAATTCGGAGAGATCGGAACGGCGCGCCAGCTCCTCGATCGCAGTCCGGTATTGGTCGCGCGAAAAGAAATCGAGCGCGGCGAAATCGGTGCGTTCGCGCAGCAAGGTGTCGATGCGGCTGACGCCCTCGAACCACACCGTCCAGTCGACGTCGTTGATCAGGCGCAGGCCGCGGATGATGTTGCCGGTGGTCACGTTGCCGCTGGACAGCGTGTGGTGCTCGCTGAGGATGATCTCCTCGGCGTCGGAGCCGGTCCTTTCCAGCTCACCCTCCAGCCATTCCAGCGCCCTGCCGGCATTTTGCGAGCCGTCACGCAGCCGGTAGAGCAACTGGGTGGCGAAGGTGGTGTCCTGCGCATGGGCGCTGTAGTGGGAAAGTATCGCCTGCCGGTCGGCGCTGTCGTCCGTCGCCAGCACACGGTCGGCGACCTCGTTGGCGATCTGGCGCAGTTCCCGCGTGCGATTGACGCGGACCGCGATCCGGCGAAGGTTCTCGATCAGGACGAAGCGCAGCAGCGACGGCAGCGCCCATAATTCGCCAATCTTCAGCGGCTCGACGGACTGGAAGCCTTCGACGATCGCCTTGAACATGGCCGACGAGACGGAACTGTCGGAATGCGCGACATAGGTCCACGCGACCGCCAGGGCGCGCGGCACGCTGGATCCATCCGACAGTTTCAGCGTCGGCAACTGGCGATAGAAGCGGCGCGGCAGGTCGCGCTTGACCTGAAAAATGGTCTCCTCGACCAGGTAGTTGTTGTCGAGCAGCCACTGCGCCGCGGGCGTGATCGTTTCGCCCCTCGCCTGGGCAGCGTTGGTGGAACGGTAGACATCGAGAATCTTCCTGGCGCTGTCGCGGATGCGCGCCTGAAAATCGAAAGGCGTCAGACCGAACAAATCCTTGGCATCGCCATTGGCAAGGGCTGCGCCCAACGCTCGGAGCCGATCTTCCGGCAGGAAATGGGAGCGTATCGGCTCGTCGGTGACAGCCGGGAAGCTGGCGCTCGTCTTTTCGATCTGTGCGAGATTGGTCTGGATATTCATCTAAGGTTCCGTGTTGGGGACGCGGTGCGGCGTCACCGCCACGGCAATGTCCCTAAAACCGGTCCAAATGCAATTGGTTGCATCGCAACACTTGGCCGAAAGTTTGTTTCCGCACCACGACAAGATGCCGTCTCTCGACAACTTCCAGGCGAGCACTATGAGCATCGTTTCGGCTTCTGATCGGCGGAAGATTCAGGCTTTTTCGTGATGCAGCGACCAGCTTACGCGATATTTGGCCGGCGTCACGATCATGTTTGGAAACAGACGTTAATCGTTGCCGGCAGTGCGGTCGATGCGGATCACGAACAGCATCGCCGGCCGGACCGCATCCAGGCGCAGTTCCGGCGCTTGCGCCCCGAGCAACAGCGCGTCGAGCGGCCCAAGTTGCATGGGCGCCGCGCCGGCCACGCTGAGTTCGCCGTCGACGCACAGAATAAGTGTTTCATCGGCCTCGGCCTGGATCTCCGTCGGAGCCGAAATCAGCAGGCGCTCGACCGTGTGGGTCGCCCAGGCGCGGCGGGTCATGACGTTGAGGTCGATGATCGGGCCGGCGATCAGCGTAGCTTGCGTCGGCACGTCGCCCGGAAAGGCAAGCGGTGCGGAAGCCTTGGTGATTTCGACCGGCGGCCGGCCGGCGATATCGAGGACCATGCCCTCGCCTTCCAGCAAGGCCAAGGTCCGGTCGACGCCATCGAAGCCGGAGAACGGGCCGCTGCCCTCGACCAGCGCCATCGAGACACGCCAGTCGAAATCGTCGAGCCCGGCACCTGGCGGCGACACGACAATCTCCGTCGTCACCCCGCCGCCGTTCTTCCACGGCATCGACCGGTATTCGGCTGCCCGAAGGATGCGCAAGGCGCGGCTCAGTCCAAAATGCCGGGCAGGTTGAGCTGGTTCTCCCTGGCGCACTCGATCGCGATGTCATAGCCGGCATCGGCGTGGCGCATCACGCCGGTCGCCGGGTCGTTCCACAGAACCCGCTCCAGGCGCTTCGCCGCCTCGGGCGTGCCATCGGCGACGATGACCATGCCGGCATGCTGCGAAAAGCCCATGCCGACGCCGCCGCCATGGTGCAGCGACACCCAGGTGGCGCCGGACGCGGTGTTGAGCAGGGCGTTGAGCAGCGGCCAGTCGGAGACGGCATCCGAGCCGTCCTTCATTGCCTCCGTCTCGCGGTTCGGCGAGGCGACCGAGCCGGAATCGAGGTGATCGCGGCCGATGACCACCGGTGCCTTCAGTTCGCCCCTGGCGACCATCTCGTTGAAGGCGAGGCCGAGCCGATGGCGATCGCCGAGCCCAACCCAGCAAATGCGCGCCGGCAGGCCCTGGAAGGCGATGCGCTCGCGCGCCATGTCGAGCCAATTGTGCAGATGGGTGTTGCCGGGCGTGAGTTCGCTCACTTTGGCGTCGGTCTTGTAGATATCCGCGGGGTCGCCGGAAAGCGCTGCCCAGCGGAACGGGCCGATGCCGCGGCAAAACAGCGGACGGATATAGGCCGGCACGAAACCTGGGAAGGCAAAAGCATTCTCGAAGCCCTCCTCCTTCGCCACCTGGCGGATGTTGTTGCCGTAATCGAGCGTCGGCACGCCGGCGTTCCAGAACGCCACCATCGCCTCGACGTGCTCGCGCATCGACGCGCGGGCAGCTCTTTCGACGGCCTTCGGGTCGCTGCTGCGCTTCTCGCGCCACTCGGCCAGCGACCAGCCCTTGGGCAGATAGCCGTTGAGCGGGTCATGCGCCGAGGTCTGGTCGGTGACGATGTCGGGGCGCACGCCGCGCCGCACCAGTTCCGGCAGGATGTCGGCGGTGTTGCCGACGAGGCCGACCGATTTCGCCTCACCGGCTTTGGTCCAGCGCTCGATCTTTTCCAGAGCCTCGTCGAGCGTGTCGGCGCGTTCGTCGACGTAACGGGTGCGCAGCCGGAAATCGATGCGGTCGGGATCGCATTCGACGGCCAGGCAGCAGGCGCCGGCCATGACCGCGGCGAGCGGCTGGGCACCGCCCATGCCGCCAAGGCCGCCGGTCAGTATCCACTTGCCCCTGAGATTGCCGCCATAGTGCTGGCGGCCGGCCTCGACGAAGGTCTCATAGGTGCCCTGCACGATGCCCTGCGTGCCGATGTAGATCCACGAGCCGGCCGTCATCTGGCCGTACATCATCAGGCCCTTTCTATCGAGCTCGTTGAATTTCTCCCATGTCGCCCAGTGCGGCACCAGGTTGGAATTGGCGATCAGCACGCGCGGGGCGTCAGGATGAGTGCGGAACACGCCGACCGGCTTGCCGGATTGCACCAACAGCGTCTCGTCGTCGCCGAGCGTCTTCAGCGAGGCAACGATGCGGTCGAAATCGTTCCAGGTGCGCGCCGCCCGGCCGATGCCGCCATAGACGACCAACTCGTTGGGGTTTTCGGCGACCTCTGGGTCGAGATTGTTCATCAGCATGCGCAACGGCGCTTCCGTCAGCCAGGTGCGGGCGTTGAGCTCGCTGCCGCGCGGGCTGCGCACTTCACGGATGTTGTGGCGAGGATCGGTCATGATTGTCCCTTTCGAATGAAGCGCGCCGCGCGTCAGCGCTCGGCCCAGGCGATCGCGGTTTCCAGGATCTTTCTCAGCGTGACGCGGATTGGCGCCGCGAATTCGGCATCGTAAGGCACCGGCCAATTGCCGGGCATGCCCTTGCCTTCGGGCTCGCGCAGATAGCCGCGGTTGGACAGCTCCATCTGCAGCGCGTGGACGCCGTTTTGCGGCTGGCCGAAATGGCGCGTGATCCAGCCGCCCTTGAAGCGGCCATTGACGACGAAGCTCTCGCCGGTTTCGCCCAGAATCTGCCTGACTTTCTCCTGCAGCGTCGGATCGGCGCTCTTGCCGTCGTTGGTGCCGAGATTGAAGACCGGTAATTTGCCTTCGAATAGGCGCGGCAGCACCGAACGGATCGAATGGCAGTCATAGACGACGATCTTCCCATGCAAAGCGTGCAGCCTGTCGACCTCGGCCTGCAGCGCGGCATGATAGGGCAGGAAGAACTTCTCGCGGCGACCGTCGATCTCAGACGGTCCCGGCTCTTCACCTTTGCGGTAGAGTGGATCGCCGTCAAAGGTCTCGGTCGGACAGAGCCCAGTCGTCGTCTGGCCGGGATAGAGCGAGGCGCCGGACGGATCGCGGTTGACGTCGATGACGGTGCGAGAAATCGCCGTATGCACAACGGTCGCGCCGAGGTCTTCTGCGAAGTCATAAAGCTTGTCGATCCACCAGTCGGCGTCACGGCGGCCGAGCCAGGGCGAGATTAGCCGGCTGTCGAGGCCGGCGAGATCGATGCCGGTATGCGGGATCGAAACCAGCAAGGGTGCCGTGCCTTGGGTGACCGTGAGCCAGGAGGGTGAAGTCATCGGAAGTCTCCACGCGACAGAACGCAACTTTGCGACCGTCTTTGAACACCGATCTCGCTTTTTGTCGGTTGCGACGTATTTTGTTCTTGCTTTGTGCCGGCAGCTATGCTACTAATTTGCCTATGGTGCTGATTCAGCCCGACGACCCGCCCTCGAGGCGGGTTTTTTGTTTCTGGCCTTGAAAGTTTCGGTGTTGCCGGGCTGAGGTTGGCGGGACAGCGCCCCCCTCTGTCCTGCCGGACATCTCCCCCTCCAGGGGGGAGATTGGCTATCATCTCTACTTTCGCCAATCTCGTAGGGTGCAGAAAGGGCGCAGTCCCCGAAGCTGCCAATCTCCCCCCTGGAGGGGGAGATGTCCGGCAGGACAGAGGGGGGCGCGACGGAACACGACCCATGCCGGCGTAACGCAGCGACGACGGCTTCACGACGTCACGCCCGGCAGCTTCACCGCGCTTGCCGCTTCCACCGCCGCGCCGCTGCGTACCATGGCGATGGCCTTCTCCATGTCCGGGTGGAAATGGCGGTCGTTGTCGAGATGCGGCACCTCTGCCCTGACCAGCCGGCGCACCGCCTCCAGTGCCGCGCTCGAGGCCAGAGGCGCATGGAAATCGCAGCCCTGTGCGGCGGCCAGCAATTCGATGCCGATGACGGCCGTCGCATTCTCGACCATGCCGATGAGCCGGCGCGCCCCATGCGCCGCCATCGAGACATGGTCTTCCTGATTGGCCGAGGTCGGGATCGAATCGACGCTGGCCGGATAGGCTTTTTGCTTGTTTTCAGAAACCAGTGCCGCGGCGGTGACCTGAGGGATCATGAAACCGGAATTCAAACCCGGCTTGGGCGTGAGAAAAGCCGGCATGCCCGACAGCGCCGGGTCGACCAGCATGGCGATGCGCCGCTCCGACAGCGAGCCGATTTCGCAGACGGCGAGCGCGATCATGTCGGCGGCGAAGGCCACGGGCTCGGCGTGGAAATTGCCACCCGAAAGTGCGGAGTCGTCCTCGGCAAAGATCAGCGGATTGTCGGTGACGCCGTTGGCCTCGGTGGCGAGCGTGTCCGCGGCCTTGCGGAGCACGTCGAGTGCTGCGCCCATCACCTGCGGCTGGCAGCGCAGGCAATACGGATCCTGCACGCGCTCGTCGCCGACGCGGTGCGATTCACGGATGGCGCTGCCGGCCATCAAATTGCGCAACGCCTCGGCCGTCTCGATCTGGCCGCGATGTTTCCGGAGCAGATGGATGCGTGGATCGAACGGAGCGTCGGAGCCTTTGGCGGCATCGGTCGACAGCGCGCCGGCGACCAGTGCCGACTGGTAGAGCACCTCCGCTTCGAACAAAGCGGCAAGCGCATACGCGGTCGAGAACTGGGTGCCGTTGAGCAGCGCCAGGCCTTCCTTGGCGCCCAGTATCACCGGCTCCAGGCCGTGCGAAACGAAGGCGACCTTGGCGGGAAAGCGGCCATGCGGGGTAAAGCACTCGCCGACGCCGATCATCACCGCGGTCATGTGCGATAGCGGCGCAAGGTCGCCGGAAGCGCCAACCGAGCCTTGCGCCGGCACCACGGGAATAACATCGTTGGCCAGCATCGCCTCAAGCAGTTCGATGGTTCGCGGCCGCACGCCGGAGGCGCCCTGTGCCAGGCTGGCCAGCTTCAGCGCCATCATCAGCCGGCAAATTGCGATGGGCATCGGCTCGCCGACGCCGGCGGCATGCGACAATACGATGTTTCGCTGCAGCGTCTCGAGGTCGGCGGCGGGGATGCGAACACTGGCCAGCTTGCCGAAGCCGGTGTTGATGCCATAGACCGGCTCGCCTTTGGCAACGATCCTGGCGACGGCCTCGGCGCTGGCCTTGATCTTCGGCCGGCAGGCATCGTCGAGCCTCAGTGCGGCGCCGCGATAGATGGCGCGCCAATCGGCCAGCGTGGCATTGCCTGGCCTTAGCTTGAGTTCGGTCATTGTCCCCTCCAGATGCGGGCATGCAGCGGGTTGAAGCCCATGCGGTAGACGAGTTCGGCCGGGCGTTCGACGTCCCAGATCGCCAGATCGGCGGATTTTCCGGCCTCCAGCGTACCGGTCTGTCCAAGCAGCCCGAGCGCGCGGGCAGCCTCGCGCGTGACGCCGGCAAGGCATTCATCGACCGTCAGGCCGAACAACGTCGCCGCCATGTTCATGGTCAGCAGCAGCGAGGTCAGCGGCGACGTGCCGGGATTGTTATCGGTGGCAACGGCCATCCTGACGCCATGCTGGCGAAACAGGACGATCGGCGGCTTCTTGGTCTCGCGGATGAAGTAGTAGGCGCCGGGCAGGATGGTCGCCACGGATCCTGCCTTCGCCATCGCCGCCGCACCGGCCTCGTCGGTATATTCGAGGTGGTCGGCCGACAGCGCACCATAGCGCGCCGCAAGTTCCGCGCCGTGCAGATTGGATAGCTGGTCCGCATGGAGCTTGACCGGCAGGCCCGCCGTCTTCGCGGCATCGAACACGCGGGCGATCTGCTCCGGCCAAAATGCAATGCCTTCGCAAAAACCGTCGACGGCATCGGCCAGGCCCTCGGCAGCGATGGCCGGCAAAATCTCGTTGGCGACAAGATCGATAAAGGCATCCTTGTCGCCTTTTGCTTCGGGCGGCAGCGCATGGGCGCCGAGGAAAGTGGTCCTGACCGTCACCGGCCGCTCACCGCCCAGCCGTCGCGCGGCGCGCAACGACTTCTTCTCGTTTTCGAGGTCGAGACCGTAGCCGGATTTGATCTCGACTGTGGTGACGCCTTCGGCGATCAGCGCATCGAGGCGCGGCAGCGACTGGGCGACCAGCTCGTCCTCGCTGGCCGCGCGCAGTGCCTTAACCGAGGAAACGATGCCGCCGCCGGCCTTGGCAACCTCCTCATAGGTGGCGCCGGCCAGCCGCATCTCGAATTCATTGGCACGGTTGCCGGCATGGACCAGATGAGTGTGGCAGTCGATCAGGCCAGGCGTTATCCAGCGACCGTCGCAGTCGATCGCCTCGGCGTTTTCGCGGAGCGCTGCCGGCATGTCGGCTTCTGGCCCGGCATAGACAATCCGGCCATTGCGCACGGCGATTGCACCGTGCTCGACGACGCCTGACCCGGCGCTGCTATCGGCCATGGTCGCGAGGCGCGCATTGCGCCAGAGGCGAACCTCCCCTGCCCGGCTTTTGTTCTCTGCAGCCATCATCTTTTCCGTTTCAATCGGGAGTCATTATGTATATACATATCAAAAGGCACTGCAAGCGCTATCATCGCATGGCAGGCCGGGATTTGGAGAAAAACGTGACGGCAATCTTTGCGGAACAGGCACTTCTGCCCGACGGCTGGCACAGCAATGTACGGATCGTCATCTCCGACGGCAGGATCGCCACGGTCGAGGCGAATACCTCGCTCCTGCCTGGCGACGAGCGCCAGGCCATCCTTCTATCCGGCATGCCGAACCTGCACAGCCACGCCTTCCAGCGCGGCATGGCCGGGCTTGCCGAATTGCGCGGGCCTTCCGCCGACAGTTTCTGGAGCTGGCGCGAGGTGATGTACCGTTTCGCGCTGTCGATGACGCCGGACCAGGTCGAGGCGGTCGCGGCCCAGCTCTATGTCGAGATGCTGGAGGCCGGGTTCTCGCGTGTCGGCGAGTTTCACTATTTACACCACGACCGCGACGGCCGGCCCTATGCCAACATCGCCGAGATGGCGGAGCGCATCATTGCCGCAGCGTCCGAGACCGGCATCGGGCTGACGCTGTTGCCGGTGTTCTACGCGCATTCCTCTTTCGGCGGCGCTGCGCCAAATGAAGGCCAGCGGCGGTTCATCAACAATGTGAACCAGTTCTCGCGGCTTGTTGAGAAATGCCGCGAATCCGTTCGCAGCTTGAATCAAGGCGTTGTCGGCGTCGCCCCGCACAGCCTGCGTGCCGTGACACCGGAGGAACTGGAAAACATCACGGTGATGGCGCCGGAGGGGCCCATCCACATCCACGTCGCCGAGCAGATGAAGGAGGTCGAGGACTGCCTTGCCTGGTCCGGGGCGCGGCCGGTCGAGTGGCTGCTTGCCAATGCCAAGGTCGACCGGCGCTGGTGTCTCATCCACGCCACCCACATGACCGACACAGAGACGGTGCAAATGGCGAAAAGCGGCGCCGTTGCCGGCCTTTGTCCGATCACCGAGGCCAATCTCGGCGACGGCACCTTTGCCGCGTCCTTGTTCATGCAGCATGGCGGCCGCTTTGGCATCGGCTCGGATTCAAACGTCCTGATCGGCCTGCCGGACGAGTTGCGGCAGCTCGAATATTCGCAGCGCCTCGCCCACCGCGCCCGCAACGTGCTGGCGGTGGCCGGTGGCTCGACCGGCCGTGCTTTGTTCGATGCAGCGCTCGATGGTGGCAGTGCCGCGTTGGGCGCCGGCCCCTCGCAGATCGCAGCAGGTGCCCCGGCCGATTTCGTCTCGCTCGACGGCAAGCATCCATCGCTGGCCGGCAAGACGGGCGATACAATCCTTGACGCCTGGATTTTTGCCAACGGCACCAAGATCGATTGCGTCTGGGTGCATGGCAAGAAACTGGTCAGCGGCGGCATGCATGCCAGGCGCGATGCTATCGCCGAGCGGTTCCGCAAGGTGATGACGGCGCTTTCGGCATGAGTATGATCGCGACAATAAGCGCGGATTCTGGAAGCGCGGACGGCGGCGAGGTTCTTTCGCTGCACCAGCGCATCCTGTCGGACATCAGCGAACGGATCCTGTCGGGTGCCTGGGCGCCCGGCCACCGCATTCCGTTCGAGCATGAACTGACGGCCGAATACAATTGTTCGCGCATGACAGTGAACAAGGCGCTGTCGCAACTGGCCAAGGCCGGGCTGATCGAGCGCCGGCGTCGTTCGGGCAGCTTTGTCCGCCGGCCGCAATCGCAGGCGGCCGTTCTCGAAATCCACGACATCCGGATCGAGGTCGAGGCACTTGGCTTGCCCTACCGCTATGAGCGCATGGCGCGAAGCGGAAGGCGCAGCAGCGCCGACGACCGAGCCCTGCTGGAACTCGACGTCGCCGGGCCGGTGCTGGCGCTGGAATGCCTGCATTTCGCCGGCAAGCGGCCGTTTGCCCACGAGCAGCGGCTGATCAACCTGGCTGCCGTGCCGGAAGCCGCCGAAGAGGCGTTTTTCGAGACCGCTCCCGGTCCGTGGCTGATCGGGCGCGTGCCGTGGAGTGCCGCCGAGCATCGCATTCGCGCGGTTGCCGCCGAAAAGCACATCGCGGCGGCGCTCGACATCGAGACCGGCGCGCCCTGCCTGGTGATCGAGCGGCGGACATGGAGCGCCGAGCACCCCGTCACCCATGTCCGGTTCACCTATGCGGCAGAGAACCACACTCTCGTGGCAAGGTTCACGCCATCGCAGGGGTGAGCTCCTAACCCTCCCCCTTGAGGGGAGGGTCGCGGAGCAAATTGCCGCGCGGCGGCATTTTGTGACGCGGGGTGGGGTCGGAGCAACCTCGCCGCCGCCCCCCCCCCGCGCCCGCGGCCCCGCGGGGGGGGCGCGCGCCCCCCCCCCCCCCCCCCGGGGGGGGGCCCACCTCAACTGCCTCGACCTCTGACTGAAAAAGATGGAGCGCGTCGCCGCGGACCCCACCCGGCTCTGCGGGCCACCCTCCCCAC
>NZ_JAMYSP010000015.1:0-159728 GCF_040322015.1 Mesorhizobium sp. M0208
AACCGGGACGAATCCACTCGATTAGGATGAGTGATGAATGTTACAAAACAAAGACATACCGTCCACTCATCTAGGAAGAGTGACAGGCGCCGACAGGTCCAAAGGCTCCGCGCAGGACGACGATCTACCGGACGTTATTGAGGTCGTCCGTGCCATGGGACTTGATGGGGTGAGCGAGGACACGGACGCCCCCTCCCCTACCGTGCCGGTAGTCGCACCTCATGCGAATGGCGGCCCGCCCCTGCCGGCGCATCTGGAGAAGCTCGCCGATCGAGCTCGCGATTATGCGGAAGCGGCAAGCTCCTCCAACACCCGCCGCGCCTATGCCTCCGACTGGAAGCATTTTTGCGCCTGGTGCCGGCGCCAGTCTTTTGACCCGTTGCCGCCGGATCCGCAGATCGTCGGTCTCTACATCACCGCGCAGGCTTCAGGGGCTGGAGGGGCCAAAAAAACGGTGGCGACGATCGAGCGTCGTCTTTCTTCCTTGACCTGGAATTATACGCAGCGTGGCCAGCCGTTGGATAGGAAAGACCGCCACATTGCCACCGTGCTCGCCGGCATCCGCAACAGCCACGCCTCCCCTCCCCGACAAAAGGAAGCCGTCCTGCGCGACGATCTCATCGCCATGCTGGAGACGCTCGACCGTGGCACGCTGCGTGGCCTGCGCGATCGCGCCATGTTGCTTCTGGGCTTCGCCGGCGGCTTGCGCCGCTCCGAAATCGTCGGCCTCGACGTTGCGCGCGATCAAACCGAGGACGGCCGCGGCTGGATCGAGTTTTTCCCGGACAAAGGGGTGCTGGTTACGCTGCGCGGCAAGACCGGGTGGCGTGAAGTGGAGGTCGGCCGCGGCTCATCTGATGCGACCTGCCCTGTCGTTGCCCTGCAGACTTGGTTGAAATTTGCAAGGATCGGGCATGGACCGCTGTTTCGGCGGGTCACCGGACAAGGCAAGGCTGTCGGCGCCGAGCGATTGAACGACCAGGAGGTGGCGCGGCTGGTCAAGCGCGCGGCGCTCGCTGCCGGCGTGCGCGGTGACTTGTCGGAAGGCGAACGCGGCCAAAAGTTTTCCGGCCATTCGCTGCGCGCTGGCCTCGCCTCCTCGGCCGAGGTCGATGAACGCTATGTGCAGAAACAGCTCGGCCACACCAGCGCTGAGATGACCCGCAGATATCAGCGGCGGCGCGACCGGTTTCGGATCAACCTAACCAAGGCGTCGGGATTATAGAGGAAGAAGTCCCCTCCCTGCCATCCTGGCATACCTCTCCCAATTCGGGGTTCCGTGCCGATAGTTCAACGCCGACCGATCTTGCCAGTCCGTCCTTGCAAATCAGGAATTGCACTCCGTAATTGCGAGGATGATCAAGCCCGGGCATCGAAACGCAACTCGCCGAACTGATAGACACCAAGCCGGCAGTGGCGTTATGGGCGCGCCAAGTCGGCAAGACTACCGTTGGGTTCGAAATTGCCGAGACACGGCCGTCGATCGATCTCAATCTCGAATCCGATGCGGACAGAACCAAGTTGGGTGGAGCCTGGAGCTGTACCTTGCGAGTATGAGGACGAGTTGGCAATCCAGGATGAGGTCCATCGGCTTCCCAACCTCTTCCAGAATCTTCGTGGTTTGGCCGACCGCCGGCGCCGCAGAGACAAGAAGGCCAGGCGCTTTCTGGTGCTTTGTTCCGCTTCCATCGATCTCACCGGTAGACTGGCGAGACGCTCGCAGGCCGCATCGCCTATCTTGAAATGCATCCGATTGGGGACTGGAGATACCGACTGAACAGTTGAACCCCTTTGGGTGCGGGGCGGCGTTCCCGGCAGCTTTCTGGCGGCGAGGGACCGCGCCGGTCAGCGGTGGCGTCAGGCGAGCGCCCGCCCGCCCGTGTTGCGTTCCCTAAAGACAAGCCGCGCTTCGCAGGGTGTGCTTGCTCGGTCGTCGTGCTGACCGGGTCAAGACCATTCCTCGAGGAGCGGCGAGATTAGCTTGCGCATTCGGTCCCGATCCCGCCGGATCGTAGCCTGCTGGATGACGACGTGCGGTGCAGGAACTGGGAGCGATCAGAGGCGCAGTTCGACAGAATGGGCTGGCTTGCGAGTCCGCTGACCGACCAAAGCAATGCGGTATGGCCGGCTCGAAGAAGCAGTCGTCAGATACCGGATGTGCAGTGTACGCGTGAGGTGAACGAGCATCGCCTTCACGCACGTGCCGTCCGCAATTATAACCAGCAAGGTTCCGATCTCCTGCGCCATACCATTGACTCGTGGGTGACGCGACGGAGTACCCGGGCCGCCAATCGTTCGCTGCGCTGCGCCGCTCAATAGCCCGCAACGACATCGTCGAGTTCTACTCCACGTTTTGGCGAAGCGGGGCGCCGATAATCCGGCATAGCCGGCGAACATCGCAACGAAGGCATGCTTGAACTTGGGAGCATTTCGCAGGCGGAAATTGTTTATGGAGATATGCCGACAAAAGTCGGCAAGTTACACGAGGTCCTCGCATGGCTTATTTTTCTCGACGCCCAGACCGCACATAGGATTGGTCTGACCGCCTGCTCCCGCCTATGAGTGGGATTAGAGGCGACTAGCGGGTGGGTTTCGCGTGAGTCGAGTTGAGGCGGCTAAGTTGACTGCAGTCAACTTGCCGAGAACTGGACCTCGTTAACCTTTCGTTAACATTAAAATTCTTGCCGGATCGAAAGAATCGGAGCTACATGCGGTTAGTGGGCCGGAGTGGGCTTCAAATCGCATGTGCGGGATATTTCGATGAATATGAAGCCGTCGCACCGTGAGGAGATCGCAGAGGTCGATGTGCTGTTGACCGAGCAGGCTCGTGAGTTGTCTGCCATGCTTCACGAGCATCGGCTGGAAATGTTCCCACCAAACGCCCAGAAAACTCTCCGGCCACTCCAGTTGTCGGAGGCCGCTCAATATCTCGGCGTAACAAGCGGGTATCTGAAAAATTTGTCACTCGAAGGCAAAGGACCACAGCCGATAGTAACACCGTCAGGCCGTCGCTCCTACACCGCCGATCAGCTACTGGAGATGAGGCATTTCCTCGACAAAAACAGTCGCACGATGGCGAAATATGTTCCCCACCGACGCGGGATCGAACACTTGCAGATCATTGCGGTAGTAAATTTCAAAGGCGGCTCTGCCAAAACCACGACGGCCGCCCACCTGTCGCAACATCTGGCGCTCACGGGACATCGCGTGCTCGCCATCGACCTCGATCCTCAAGCCTCGCTCTCTGCCCTGCACGGTTTTCAACCCGAAATCGATCACAACGAATCCCTCTACGAATCCCTCCGCTACGATGCCGAACGTAAGCCGCTATCAGAGCTTGTTCAAAAGACGAATTTCCCAGGTCTGGATATCGTTCCTGCGAACCTCGAGCTCCAGGAGTTCGAATATGACACCCCCCTCGCCCTGTCGCAGAAAGATGGGTCGATGGGACGGATCTTCTTTGGGCGGCTCGACGACGCATTGGCTGACGTGGCAGAAAACTATGATGTTGTCATCATCGATTGCCCTCCACAGCTCGGCTACCTGACGCTGACGGCGCTTTCTTCGTCGACAGGCATTCTGATCACCGTGCATCCGCAAATGCTTGATGTGATGTCGATGTGTCAGTTCCTTTTGATGATGGGCGAGGTCATGGGGACCCTGAAGCGGGCGGGTGCGAATATGCGGCTTGATTGGCTGCGGTACCTGGTGACCCGCTACGAGCCGACAGACGGACCTCAGAGCCAGATGGTCGCCTTCATGCGTTCGCTTTTCAAACAGCATGTACTCGTAAATGAGATGCTCAAGAGCACTGCTATTTCCGATGCCGGGATCACAAAGCAATCACTTTACGAGGTCGAACGGGCCCAATTCACCCGTTCAACCTATGACCGTGCAATGGAATCCCTGCATCGGGTGAATACCGAGATCACGGGCCTGATCCACAGGGCATGGGGTCGATAATGTCCAGAAAGAATCTGCTGAGCTCGCTGACGGACCGAAAGTTGACTGCAGTCAACTCGGCTCCCGTCGTGGAAAATTCCCTCACAGCAATGTCACCAGCGCTTGAGCGAAACCGGAGCCGGGGAGCCTTCGGGGCCATCACAAGGTCGATCGACGAGTTGGCTGAGAAGGCGCAGACAGCCAAAGAATTCGAAGCCCGGCTTCTCGAAGGCGAGACCGTTGTCGATCTCGATCCCGACACAATCGATGTCTCGTTCGTCGCCGACCGTATGGACGACGACAAGGAAGGCTTCGAAGAACTGGTAGAAGCCATCCGCCAGCGGGGGCAGGACAGCCCAATCCTAGTGCGACCGCATCCCGGAGTGAACGGCCGTTACATGACTGTTTTCGGCCATCGGCGTACACGAGCGGCCGAATTTCTCGGAAGACCAGTGAGGGCCGTCGTCAAGGATCTTAGCGACAAAGATCATGTAATCGCACAGGGTCAGGAGAACAGCGCGAGGGCGGATCTCTCGTTTATTGAGAAGGCCGTCTTTGCCAGCAACCTGGAGCGCAATAGGTACGATCGCGACGTCATCATGGCAGCGCTGTCTGTCGACAAGACCGTTGTCTCGAAGATGATATCGGTCACCAAGGACATTCCGGACGAAATCATCAAAGCTGTCGGAGCTGCCAAGAATAGCGGCCGAGACCGTTGGTATGACCTCGCCAAGAAAATCAGGGTAGGTGGTGTGTCTGTCAGGGAGCTCATTAGCTCTCCCGATTTCAAGGCTGCTACCAGCGATGACAGGCTGGAGATATTGGCTCGACATCTGTCAGCAAAGAGCGCGGGCAAAGAGACGACGCTTGCTCAAAAGGCGTCGACCAAGTCCTGGGTTCCTGATGACAAAACAATTAGCGTCACCCTGAAGAAGACGGCGAAAAAGGCCACTGTCACGTTGGAATCGGCTGACGGCCCGCTTTTCGCCGAGTTCATCACCGGGCAACTGGACGACCTTTATAAGGCCTTCCGGAAGTCCAACATGGAAGCACCAGGAGAATAGAGACCGCAAAAGAAAAAGGCCCCCGAACGAAACCGTCGCGGAAGCCCTTCTCGTGTTCTAGCAAGCCGAGAATCTCATTTCCGCGAATCAGTGTCAAGAGTTTTAAGCGTCGGTTCGGCGGACGGATTTCTTTTGCCTAATTGAAGGCGAAGGAAGAAATGGAGACGGGTATTGCAACGACGCCCTTTGGGCGGCGGCCGATGTCGCTTGCCATGCTGGCAGCCCAAAACGAGTCACGTGAGATTCCCAAGGGCAGTGTCGTCGACAAATGGCAGGTCTACCGCAACCTCTGCGAGGGCAAGAGCATCGTCGGCATCGGCGATCGCGCTCTGGCCGTCCTGAATGCGTTGCTATCATTCTATCCTGACAGCGAACTGAGTGAGGAAAACAGCCTCATCGTGTTTCCCTCGAATGCACAGCTGTCCCTTAGAGCTCATGGGATGCCCGAACCCACAGTCAGGCGGCACATGGCGGCCCTTGTGGGCAGCGGTTTAATCATCCGTCGGGACAGCCCGAACGGCAAGCGTTATGCGCGGAAGGGCAGGGGAGGGGAGATTGAGGAAGCATTTGGCTTCTCCCTGGCACCGCTGCTGGCTCGTGCTAACGAGTTCGAGGCGGCGGCTGAGCATGTTCGCGCCGACAACAGGGCGCTCAGGCTTATGCGCGAGCGGATCACCTTGCACCGCCGTGACATCCACAAGCTGATCGAGGCGGCCGTTGAGGAAGATGTGCCGGGCGACTGGGGAGGCCTGTGGAAGCGTTTCCGCGGCGTTGTGGAGGGAATTCCGCGCCGAGCTTGCATTGCAGGCCTGGAAGCTATCGTGGCCGATCTGGCCTCGTTGCGTGACGAAGTGGATAACCTGCTGGAAATCCATATGAAATCTACGAATCCGATCGGCAATGCCTCTCAAAGCGAGCGGCAGCAATCTGATTCAAATACCGACTCTATTTTTGAATTTGAACCGGCTTTCGAACAAAGCAGGGCGGCGGTCGAGTCAGAACGACGAGAGGCCGAGAAGCCGAGAGGGTATCCGCTTGGGCTAGTCCTGAAAGCTTGCCCGGAAATTGCTGACTATGCAGTCGACGGGATCGGCAACTGGCGCGATTTCATGATAACGACGGCCCAAGTGCGCGGATATCTTGGCGTTTCGCCGTCTGCCTATGAGGATGCCTGCCATACGATGGGTCAAGAAACCGCCGCGATCGTGATCGCGTGCATCCTGCAGAGAGCGCAGCACATCAACTCGGCTGGCGGATACTTGCGGGCGTTGACGGACAAGGCGAGGGAAGGGGAGTTTTCGGTCGGCCCGATGCTGATGGCTGCGTTGAAGGCGAATGGGGCGACGGTAAGGATGGCGGGATGAATGTGTGGAGACCACGATTTCGGGCTGCTGCGCGTGTCTCAATCAGGCTCGATCGCGCGAGTTCTTGGCCATCGAAGCTGGCCGAGGTCTGATGCACCGGATCCGTGCTCCCGCACAATTTCCTCGCAGCCGGCTGCGAGGAGTTCTATTTGTTGCGCTTCCGTCGCTCGTTCGTCCGTTGAAACGCGCGCATTGCAATTTTTCCGGCCCTGTGGTCGAGCAGAACGTTGATTTCGGACCTCGGTAGCCATTTGCTGCGTCTCTCAATTTCGAAAAAGGCGGTTTGTACAAACCCGGAAGCTGTGTCTCGGTGGATCGGCCATTGACTCTGCCCACCGATGGGTCATATATAACCCATTGGGTTATAGGAAGCGTATGCAGACCGTCGCCGAGACCGCCGAATCGCATCTTTCGAACGCCCCCGGCACCTGGAATCGCATCACCCGCCTGCGGATTTGCAGCGAGAAAGTCGATCAGTTCCTTCCGCTCATCCTCGCTAAACAGCTCCGCCGCCTGCTTGATGAACAATGGTGTCACCGATCTACGCGCTGTTGGCGTACGGCAAGAATGAAAAGGTTGACCTGAAACCCGACGAAGCCAAGGCGGTTGCTGCATTCGCCAAAGCGATCAAGGCAGCGAACAGGAGCAGGACATGAGCGAGATGACAAAATTCGGCGCTGATCTGATCCAGTCTATGTCGGAAGCTCTGGCGCACGCGCAGGGCAAGGACGTTGCCGGTGTTAAGTTACACAGCGTCGATGTTGGCGCGGTCGACGCCAAAGCCATTCGCAAGAAGCTCGACCTGACACAGGATGAGATGGCGACCGTGCTGGGAACAAGCCCGTCCGGCTACAAGAAGTGGGAGCAGGGCAAGCGCCAGCCAAGTGGCGCTGCCCGAACTCTGCTTCGCGTCATGGACCGCGAGCCTGAGGCGGTGCTGCGTGCTCTATCGCCCAATGATGCCGAGGCCAACCGCAACAACAAAACTCCTGCAGCCGCGCACTGAGCAGGGGAGGGGCTTTTCAAAGCCCGGATGCCTTGGTGAGGTTGGTCCGGAACCGATCGCGACGGCGCTGATATCTGCGGGTCATCTCGGCCGAGGCGTGGCCGAGCTGTTTTTGCACGTAACGCTCCTCGATGTCGGCCGAGGAGGCGAGGCCGGCGCGCAGCGAGTGCCCTGAGAACAGCAGCTCACGTTCCCCTTCCGGAAGATCGGACCGGACGCCGGCGGCGAGCGCGGTCTGCTTGACCAGGCGGGCGACATGCTTGTCGGAGAGCCGCTCGAGGTCGACGGTCTTGTTGTCCTTGAAGATACGCCGGAAGAGCGGGCCACTCGCGATGCGGCCAAAACGGATCCAAGTCTCAAGCGCGGCGACGGGGCAGGTTTGGTCGGAGGCGCCGCGGCCGACCTCGACCTCGCGCCAGCCGGTTTTGCCGCGCAGCGTCACCAGGACACCCTGGTCAGGAAAAATCTCGATCCAGCCGGCGCCGTCGCTGTGGTCGTCGCGAACGACGTCGAGGCCGACGATTTCCGAGCGGCGCAGTCCGCCGGCGAAGCCCAGGAGCAAAATAGCCCGGTCGCGCAGGCCCCGCAGATCGTGGCCGAGCGTGGCGACCATCGCCTTGATGTCGTCGCCGAGCACAGCTTCTTTCTGCCGCGGCGGCTTTGCATGCTTGCGGCGAATGCCGGCGAGCACGGTCGAGATATGCCGATCGGCGCGATCCATCGGCTGGCCACGCTGGGTGAAATTCCAAGAGAGACCGGAGAGACGTCGCTCGATCGTTGCGACGGAGAGGGGAGGGATCCGGCGCTTCGGATCGCCGGCAGCGGTGCCTGACGCACAGGCGCCGATATAGAGCCCGATGACCTGGCTGGAGGGCGGCAGCGGCTCGAACCCTTCGCGGCGGCACCAGGAGGAAAAGTGCCGCCAGTCCTTGGCGTAGGCATTTTGCGTGTTCTCGGAACTGGCGGCCTTCGCGTAAGCTGTCGCAGTCTCGACGAGGGATTCCAGACGCGTTGGCGCCCGCGGGGCGCCCATTTCCAGCACCAGATCGACGATGTCGGGCAGGTCACCATCGGGACCGTTGTCAGCCGTTGCGTCGATTTTGGCGGGCTTTTGCCGGGAATCTTGCATGGTTTGGCAGGCTATCGCTTTATGTCCGATAAGGCATTACCGGACATGAAAGCCTGCCGACAGGCGCGGCGGTTTTGGCCGTCACGCCTTGCAAAAAGCGCCGCGTCGATTCATCCTGTCGGGCATGATTCTTCGCCCCGAACCCTCCCCGCGCCACCATGCCCAGTCTCCCGGGCTCCGGCTGTCCGCTCCCGCGACGCCGGTACCAAGCTGGCTGCGCCGGGCGGTCGACTCGGCGCGAACCGTTGAAGATGCTGCAATCGCCGCCGGAGCCGCGATCGGCGCGTTGGACGCTGTGGTGCGCCGGCAGGAGCGGTGGGCCGGCGTATGGCGGCAGCGGCTGGCGCTGTCCGCGGCGGCGGTGACCGCACGGCAGACGGGGCGCGTCGAGGATGAGGCTGCCTTACGCGACGCCGTGCTGTTCGCCCGCCCCGGCGATATTTTGTCAGGGTCGACGACCCTCGGTCCCGCCGGTCTTTGGCTGGTCGCCTGGCGCCGGCTCGCCGGTCGGCCCGCAGAGGGTCTTCTGACGAAGAAGACACTCGCCGCGGTGCTGGATGAATTTGGCCATGCCCACGACGAGGAGGTGGTCAGCAGTCTGGTGGACGAGTTTCGCCAACTCGGCGCCAGCGCCGGGACGGTCGAAATGCTGACCGGTGCGGTCGCGGCCGCCTTGCGTCATGGCTTCGGGAGCGGCGTCGGAGCATGGCTGGCCGACGCCCTGCTCGCCCAACGGCTGGGCTGGGTACATGCCGTGCCGCTGCTCGGCGCCGAGCAGGTTTTTGGAACAGGCGCGGCTCGCCCGCGCCGCGCGGCGTCAGGCATAGCGGCCAGCGAGCCGGACAGTGGACGTGCAAAAGGTCTGCTCGCCGCCCAGGCTCGCGCGGCACTGCGGGCGATCGATCTGTCGGTCGAGCTGGAGCGCCGCGCCGACCGCCTGCTCGCCATCGCGCCGAAGTTGAGGGCAAAGGGTGCGGACGCTATTGTCCAACAGCTGCTATCCGACGACGCGCTCGTCGCGTCGCGCGGGGACAAAAAGGCCGCGATGAGCGACCGTGGCCTGCGGCGCCTGTTCGACCGGCTGGTCGATCTTGGGGCCGTGCGCGAGCTGTCCGGCCGCCTGACGTTCCGCATCTACGGGCTTTAGGCGATGTCGGAGGCGGCGCCGGGCGCGAAGAGCAAGGGAAGAAGAGGCGAAGGTCGGCCACGCGACGGTCGTTCAAATGACCATTTGTTTGACCGGGAGTTGGATCATCTGCCGCCGGAGGTGCGCTGGCGCGAATGGATGAACCGCGTCGAGGCGACGATCTTCGCGGCCAGCGAACCGGTCAGCTGCGAAATGCTGGCGCGCATTGTCGGCAAGAGCTGCAGCATCGATCTTTTGATTGACGACATCCGGGAGGAACTGCGTGACCGGCCCTACGATCTGGTCGCCGTCGCCGGCGGTTTTCGGCACCTGACCCGGCCGGCCTACGGCGACGCCATTCGCGCTGCGATCGGCACGAACGAGCAGGAGCAAAAAAACCTCTCGCAGTCGGAGGTGCTGGTGCTGATGTGCATCGCCTATTTCCAGCCAATCACCCGCGCCGAACTGTCCTCCTTCTTCGGCAAGGAGATTTCTCGCGATCTGATCGGCAATTTGCGCGGCGCCGGCCTGATCGCCTCCGGTCCACGCAGCCCGACACCGGGCGCGCCCTATACCTATGTGACGACGAAAGTATTCCTGCTGGAGTTCGGCTTCGACACACTGCGCGATCTTCCCGACATTGAAGCCCTTGAGGATGCCGGGCTTCTGTCGAAGGAGAAGCTGCTGGCGGGCGACCTTGTCTCCGCATTTCCCGACGATGGCGTTGAAGAACCGGCGTGAATCCGCACCTTCTCGCCAAGACCGTGAAGGTGATGCAGTGCGGAGACCTGAACCTCATGGGCGAACTTGGCATGATGGCACCGGAAGCTTCGTTCCTCTTGCGCCTGTCGAAGGCCGACATCGCGGGCGTGACGCGCGATGCCGGCGGCCGCGAGGATGCCGCGAAGCGATAGAGCGGGCAACAAAAGTAGACGCGGTCGTTTAGGCAGGGAAGGAATTGGACCACAAGCGATGGCTTCGGCAGCGTTGCAGGCGCCTGATATGGCAGGAAAGAGGCTGTCGCTCGCCGTATAATAGGGGCACTGGTGTCAATTGAGCTGACAGTGATGCCCCCGCTTCTTTTTGTCAATGCGCCCCCGGCCCGGTATCAATCCGGCCGAGGCCGGGCGAGGGTCCCTGGTCCGACCCCCCGCGTTCCCGCCCACCGATAATTTGGCACTCTAACGTTCCAGCCGCCGACCAGCGAAAGGCATGACCGACGCGGTTGACCTCGTCAATGGAAAAGCGTAATGACAATAATGAAACGCCATTCCAGATGATATGCCATGTCAAACACAACATCCGCAACCTCGAGTGCCCTCGCACAAAGTCTCGTCGCTGCCCACCAAGGTGGCCAGCGCGTCGGGGCCGACTTATCCACACTTGAGGCTCTGAGCCGCGCTCAAGCTCTAAGTATCCAACATGAGGTCGTCAGCACATTGTCAGTCCCCATCGTGGGTTGGAAGGTGGCTGCCTTGCCCGATGGAGACCTAATATCTGCCCCCATCATTACGAGCCGCCTCCTTCATAGTCCGGCCTCCGTTTCTCAAACGACTTACGGACTCGGTGGTGTGGAATGCGAAATTGCATTTCGTTTCGCGCGCGAGCCAGTTCCGGGCAAAGGTCGTTTCGCGAGAGAGCAAATTATTGAGGCAATCGACGGGGCCTGCGCAGCAATCGAGATCGTAGACAGCCGCTGGACGACGGCCTTCTCGACTCCTCGCAACGCAATGATCGCGGACCTGCTCTCGAACGGCGCGCTGGTCGTTGGTGCGATGAACAAAAACTGGAGAGATGTGGCATTTAACACCCTCCAGGCTCGCCTCGGCATTAACGGAATCACCGTCTGCCAAAGCTCGGGCGGGCACCCAAACGGAGACCTTATTGGGCTCCTCACCATGTTCGCAAACGATCTTCGTGAAAGAGGGCTCGTCTTGAGGCCCGGTGAGATTGTGACGACGGGAAGCTACACAGGTTTTCACACAGCAAGATCCGGTGAAGAGATAGTAGCCGAGTTTGACGGGTTCTCGCCAGTCTCGGTAGCATTTCAACAGCTTTGAGAATTGGGGAGAGATTTATGCTCTGCGGCAAAGGCGTGGTTGCTATCTGGAACGGAATATCCGAGGACGGGCGCCAGGACTTCTATCAGTGGCACATACACGAGCACATGCCGGAGAGAACCGGCATCTCTGGGTTTTTAAGGGGGCGACGCTATCGGGCAACTGATACGGAAACCCATCCTGAGTTCTTTACGCTCTACGAAGTTGAGCAATTCGACGTCATAAAGGGCGAGGAATATGCCAAGCGCCTGAATGCCCCGACGCCTTGGACAAAACGCGCGGCATCGCATTTTCTCAATACGTCTCGTGGTTTGGCGCGGGTCTTGTCGTCGGAGGGACCTGGACCGGGCGGCGTCCTTGCGACAGTGCGCTTCCATCCTTTGACAGTCAACGACGAGCAGGTAGCCGGCGAACTCTCATCGCTTGCATCCCAGCTTATGCAGGCACCACTCATAACCGGTGCGCACTTATGCAAATCTGATGAAGAAGCTACGGAGGTGCGCACTGCCGAGAGTGAGGGGCGGACGGACTTTGATGCGCCGCCCAATTGGTTCATGCTTTTGGAAGCTTGCACCGTGGAGTCTCTGGAAGCACCGGTGCAGGCTGTCCTCCAACATCCAATGGTACGGCAGGCGCAGGTCGGCCGTTATTCACTCGAGTACACCCGTTTGAAGACCGATTCGGCGGCCGGGTAGGTTAAGGGAAAAGTCATGAAACTATTACGATTTGGAGCACCCGGGTCTGAGAGGCCGGGGTTGCTGGACAATGATGGAACTATCCGTGACCTCGGTGGTGTGATTCCGGATATTGGCGCAAAAACGCTCTCACCCACCGGCCTGGAGATGCTGCGTTCAGTAGATACGTCGTCGTTGCCCGCTATTGACAGCAATGTTCGTTTAGGACCTCCGGTGGCCGATGTTCGACATTTTATCGCTGTCGGCCTGAACTACACCGATCATGCAATCGAAACCAATACTCCGATCCCTGAGGAGCCAGTTGTCTTTTCAAAGGCGCCGTCGTGCATTGTTGGACCGAACGATGACGTCCTGATGCCACCAAAATCCCGCATGTTGGATTGGGAAGCGGAAGTCGCCGTCGTCATTGGAGAGCATGCTTTTGAGCTGGCAGAAGAAGATGCGTTGTCGGTTGTGGCGGGCTATCTTGTCTGCCACGATGTTTCCGAGCGCGAATTTCAGATCCATCGTTCAGGACAGTGGATCAAAGGGAAATCCTCGCCGAGCTTTGGCCCCCTTGGGCCTTGGCTTGTGACGGCAGATGAGGTTCCCGACCCTCAAAGCCTGGATCTCTGGCTCACGGTTAATGGGGACATGAGGCAGTCAGGATCGACCGCCAAAATGATCTTTTCATTCAAATATCTGATCTCATACATCTCGCAGTTCATGGCGCTTGAGCCGGGGGACGTCATTACCACCGGTACGCCCCATGGTGTCGGACTCGGAATGAAACCCCCGGTATTTTTACAGCCGGGCGATGTGGTGGAATTGGGGGCCAGTGGGCTCGGCCGGCAAAGGCAAACCGTCGTCCTCCGTGGGTAGCCTTCGGACCTGATACCCTCGACGGGGACCGGTGCCGCGACGCACTTGGCGCCAAGGATTATGAGCGGCTCAAGATCCGGCACGGCCCTTGCGGTACCGAAAAGGAGTCGAAGCACTTTCACTATGGCTTGCCGCAAAGGAGATGCTCCCTTGATAAAAGTTGCATTGATCGATACGGCCCATTGGCACGTTCCGCTCTACCTCGACGCCCTGCTCAAAGCCGACGTCGAATTTGTAGGCATCTCCGATCCCACAGGAACGACCGGACCCGCCCTCGCTCAAAAATTAAAGACAAAGTGCTTTGCAAGTTGCGAGGAGCTTATCGCCCAGGTGAGGCCAGATCTGGCATTTGTCTTTGGCCGGCACATCGACATGCCTATTTCAGCTAACCTGTTGTTGGATCACGACATTCCCTTCGCGATCGAAAAGCCGTGTGGGATAAGATCTGTTGATGTTCGACAGCTCGCCGAGAAAGCGGCCCAGAAGCAGGCATTTGTAGCAGTTCCTTTTATCTTCCGCTTGAGTGACACGATGAGGGTCATTCGCAGTGGAGGAGTTCCTGTAAAAATTGACCACGCCAGCTTTCGGTTCATTGCTGGACCGCCAAGCCGTTATAGGCAGGCGGGCAATCTTTGGATGCTGGAGCGCGATATCGCCGGCGGTGGGCCACTAATCAACGTTGGTGTGCATATGGTCGACCTTTTCCACTCCTTAAGTGAAAGCAGGATCGTCGCGGTATCGGCTTTTGCCACATCACACATCAACGAGTTGTCCATCGAAGATTTCATTGCCGTCACGCTTCAAAACGAATCCGGGGCTATCGGCACAATCGAATGTGGATACACATTCCCCAGTGCCCCTGGCATGCAACGTGACTTTTCGTTCTCTATTCGGTCCAGCGACCGGTTCTTGCGGTCCGTTGATAAGGGCATCGAAGTCATCAAAGACATAAGAGCGGGTGTCGAACATGAATTTGTGGCTGCCGATTTCGAACTCGAGCCCTGTTACTCCAAATTCGTCGAACATGTGCTTGATGCTTTGAAGGCAGGCAGCGCCGCAATAGCAAATTTCCAGGACGCGGCTGGCGTGCTGGAGCTTGTCGAAGCCGCCTACATATCAGCGGCTGAGGGGGGGCGAACAATCCGCCTCTCGACCTAAAGTCTTAGTATCCGGCCCCCGTTTCGAATGAGAACCAATCAAGGAGAGCTGATATGAGCAGCGTGTTCCACCGAATTCCTAAGCGGCATCTTCCTGTCGCCGTCAAGGGTGACGGCATGTACATTTTCGACCGAGATGGCAAGCGATACATCGACGGCTACGCCGGCGGCGCTTGCGTCTCATGCCTCGGCCATAGTCAACAAGAGGTAATTGACGCCATTAGGCATCAAGTCGGTGAAATGGCTTTCTTCCACGCCGGGATGTTTACCTCGGAACCGCTCGAGGAACTTGCATCCATTTTGACGACTGATGCTCCGGAAGGCCTAACTCGTGTTTTTTTCACAAACAGTGGGTCAGAAGCGGTGGAAACAGCCATCATGATGGCTCGGCAATATTTTGTGGAGATCGGCGATCCTAGGCGGAAAAAAGTAATTGGACGCCGGAGCAGTTACCACGGAGCCGGCTTAACGGGGCTAAGCGTTGGATACCAGGTGGCACGTCGAACACCATTTGAAGACATATCCCCAAGCGTCTTTCACATTTCGCCTTGCTATGAATACCGAGGCCGATTGGAAGGCGAGACGCCGGAACAATACGGTCTGCGCACAGCCAATGAATTGGAGCAGGCAATTCTTGGGCTCGGGCCCGAAAGCGTAATGGCTTTCGTCGCAGAAACTGTGACCGGTACTACGAGCGGTGCGACTCCGCCTGTTCCGGGTTACTTCAAGCGTATTCGTGAGATCTGTGACAAATATGGTGTCCTACTCATCTTGGATGAGGTTTTCTGTGGCTTGGGCCGAACCGGTACTCTCCATGCTTGCGAGCAGGATGGCGTGGCTCCCGACTTTCTGACCTTTGCAAAAGGCATTGCAGCTGGCTACCAGCCAATTGGCGCGACCATGGTGAATCAGAAGATTTACGACGCCATTGTAGGCGGCTCAGGAACTTTCAAGGGCGGATACACCTATTCCGGGCACGCCACGGCATGTGCGGCAGCAGTTGCGGTGCAAAAGATTCTGCGTGCTCCTGGCTTTCTTGACCACGTAAAGGCAACAGGAAATGTGCTAGCCGCTCAGCTTAAAGACCGGTTTGCTCAACATCCGCATGTCGGCGACATACGAGGTCGAGGTATGCTCATGACGTTGGAACTCGTCGAAAATAGGGAAACGAAGGCTCCGTTCGCGGCGGCGCTCGGCTTGAGCTCGAAGATCTATCAAAGCGCACAAGCTAAGGGTCTGATCACACATGCGCAGAGTGGAACCGTTGACGGCCATGTCGGAGACCACGTCGTTATTTGCCCACCTCTGATCGCGACTCCGGAAAATGTCGAGACAATCTCGGGATTGCTAAGTGAGGCTATAGCGATAGGCTTGGAAGAGGTAGGCGCAAAGGCGGCGTAGACGCTAGGTAGAGGGTTGTAGTCGCTATCGGCGCCATCGGGAACGATTACTGTTCCCGATGGCGTTGCGTCGCCGCGGCCGCTGGCCATTGCGGTATGGTCACCGTTGGAGAGCATCACTACATAATCTGGATTAGCCGGACGAGCCCACCTACGAAAGTTATGTCGATGAGAAATATGAAACCGGAGCTGTCTGGTATCTCCGGTTTTCATTTGTAACTTTTCGGTGCCATCTCTAACGTCCTGATGCGAGACGTACGCTAATCCGACATCTCCGCCATTTTCGCGAAGTCGGTTGTTACCGCGTCGCGAACCTCATCCAGCCAACCAGGTCGCATCTCTGGCACTGACGACAGCAGCAAGTCGGTATAGGGATCAAAGGGCGGCATCAGCACTTTGCTCTTGGCACCGTAGCGCACAACCTCGCCGCGATACATCACCGCGATCGAATCGGCGATGGATTTCACGGTTGCAAAGTCGTGGGTGATGAAGAGGTATGTGACCTTCTCGTGCTGTTGCAAATTCAAGAGCAGCTTGAGGATGCCGTTGGCCACCAGCGGATCGAGGGCCGATGTCACCTCGTCGCAGATGATCAGCTTCGGCTTGGCGGCGAGCGAGCGGGCGATGCAGACGCGCTGCTTCTGGCCGCCGGAAAGCTCGGCGGGGTAGCGGTCGACAAACCCCTTGCCCATCTCGATCTCGTCGAGCAGTTCGGCAACGCGTTTGTCGCGTTCCCTGCCGCGCATGCCGAAATAGAACTCCAGCGGCCGGCCGATAATGGTGCCGACGGTCTGGCGCGGGTTCATCGCCACGTCAGCCATCTGATAGATCATCTGCAACTGGCGCAAATCCTCCTTCGGCCGGTCGGAAAGCCGGTTGGCGAGCGGCCGCCCGTCGAAGGTAACGCTGCCTTGCTTCGGCGGCAAAAGCCCGGTGATGGCCCGCGCCAGCGTCGACTTGCCAGAGCCGGACTCGCCGACCACCGCCAGCGTCTGCCCGGGGTAGATATCGACCGAGACGTTCTTCAGCACCTTGACGTGGCCGCCGCCATAGGCGGCCGTGACGTTTCTTACCGATAGTAACGGGGTGGCGCCCGGCTTCTGCTCGGCATGTTCGATATCGTGAACGGAGACCAGCGCTTTGGTGTATTCCTGGCGCGGCTCCTTGATGATCTGGTGGGTGCCGCCGCATTCGACCATCCGGCCGTGGCGCAGCACCATGATCTCATCGGAGACTTGGGCGACGACGGCGAGGTCGTGGGTGATGTAGAGCGCCGCCACATGGGTGTCGCGGATGGCATCCTTGATTGCCGCCAGCACGCCGATCTGCGTTGTCACGTCGAGCGCCGTGGTTGGTTCGTCAAAGACGATCAGGTCCGGCTCCGAGCACAGCGCCATCGCCGTCATCACGCGCTGCAGCTGGCCGCCCGAGACCTGATGCGGGAAACGCTGGCCGATGGTTTCGGGATTGGGCAGGCTGAGCTTCTTGAACAGGGCCATGGCGCGCTTTTCGGCCTCTGCCCGAGTCGCCGTGCCGTGCAGCAGCGTTGCCTCGACCACCTGGTCCATCAGCCTGTGCGCCGGGTTGAAGGCAGCTGCGGCGGACTGCGCGACATAGCAGACCTCGCGGCCGCGCAGCTTGCGGAAGCCTTCCTTGCCACCCTTCAGGATATCGCGGCCGTTGAGGATGACTTCCCCGCCAGTGATGCGCACGCCGCCGCGGCCATAGCCCATCGACGACAGGCCGATGGTCGACTTGCCGGCGCCGGATTCGCCGATCAGGCCAAGCACCTTGCCCTTTTCCAGCGTCAGCGAGACGTCGTGCACCAGCACGATGTTCTTCGGCGCTTCGCCCGGCGGGAAGACGGTGGCCTCGATGCGCAGATTGCGGATGTCGAGCAGCAAGCCGGATTTCGGTTGCCCGGGTTTCGGTTGCTTGTCGGCCATTACCCGCGTCCTCCCTTCAGGCTTGTCGTGCGGTTGAGCACCCAGTCGGCGACCAGGTTGACCGAGATCGCCAGCATCGCGATCGCCGCCGCCGGGATGAGGGCCGCCGCTATGCCGAAGACGATGCCGTCCTTGTTTTCCTTGACCATGCCGCCCCAGTCGGCGTCCGGCGGCTGCACGCCAAGGCCGAGGAAGGACAGTGTCGACAGGAACAGCACGGCATAGATGAAGCGCAGGCCGAGTTCCGAAACCAGCGGCGACAGCGCGTTGGGCAGGATTTCTCGGAAGATGATCCAGGCGCTGCCTTCGCCGCGCAGCTTGGCCGCCTCGACATAGTCCATGACGTTGATGTCGACCGCGACCGCCCGCGACAGACGATAGACGCGGGTCGAGTCGAGTATGCCCATGACCAGGATCAGCGTCACCAGATTGGTTGGCAGCACGGAGAGCACGACGAGGCCCATGATCAGCGTGGGGATCGACATCAAGAGATCGACAAGACGCGACAGCAGCGTGTCGAACCATCCACCGAAAACCGCGGCTGAGAAACCGAGGATGGCGCCGAGCGAGAAGGACAGCGCGGTGGCAAGCACCGCGATGAACAAGGTGATGCGGGCGCCGTAGATCATGCGCGACAACAGATCGCGGCCAAGATTGTCGGTGCCCAGCCAATGGGTCGCCGACATCGGTTCCCAGACATCGCCTACGATCTCGCCATTGCCGTGCGGCGCGATGAACGGTGCGAAGATCGCCGCCAGCACGAACAATGCCGTCAGCACGATGCCGATCAGCGCCGGGATGGGGATGCGTTTGATATCGAGCATACCCGCCCCCTACTTCGGATGTCTGAGACGCGGATTGGCGATGATCGCCGCAATGTCCGCAATGATGTTCAGGCTGATGTAGACGGCGGCGAAGATCAGGCCGACCGCCTGCACCACCGGCACGTCGCGCTTGGTGACGTGGTCGACGAGATATTGCCCCATGCCCGGATAGACGAAGATCACTTCGACCACGACGACGCCGACAATGAGATAGGCGAGGTTGAGCATGACGACGTTGATAATCGGCGCGATGGCGTTCGGAAAGGCATGCTTGCGGATGACGTTGAATGCCGAAAGCCCCTTGAGCTCCGCCGTCTCGACATAGGCCGACTGCATGACATTGAGGATCGCCGCACGCGTCATGCGCATCATGTGGGCGAGCACCACCAGCGTCAGCGCCGTCGCCGGCAACGCGATCGCCTGCATGCGCTCGCCGAACGGCATGCCGTCATAGACGGTCGAAATGGCTGGGAACCATTGATATTTCACCGCAAAGAAATAGACGAGCACGTAGCCGATGAAGAATTCGGGAAACGATGTCGAGGCGAGCGCGAGTCCGGAGATCAGCTTGTCGACCCAGCCATTGCGGTAGCGCACCGCGATCAGGCCGAGGATGATCGCCAGCGGCACGGCGACGATCGCCGCCCAGAAGGCGAGGAACAGCGTGTTCCACAATCGTCCCTTGATCGACGTCGCAATATCCTGGCCGCTCGACATCGCCGTGCCGAGATCGCCGGTCAGGACGCCGCCGAGCCAGTGGAAATACCTGATATAGGCGGGATCGTTGAGGCCGAGCTGCTCGCGCAGATTGGCGAGCGACTCCGGTGTTGCCGATTGTCCGAGAATGGCTTGCGCGACGTCGCCGGGCAGGATCTGGGTGCCGGCGAAGATCAGGACCGAAACGGCCAACAAAAGGAGGAAGCCCAGCGCAATGCGCTGGGCCACCAGTCTTAAGACGAGACTCACCTCTTAGGCCTGCCAGCACAGGACGGCGGCCTTACCGTTCATCATGTCCATATTGGGGTTTTCCTCCCATCCAGCGACACGGTCGCTGCGGTAGGCCTTAATGAAGCTCTTGAACATCGGGGTGATCAGTCCCCCCTGGTCTCGCAGGATCAGGTTCGCTTCGCGATAAATATCCTTGCGCTTGGTCTTGTCGAGTTCGCCTCGCGCTTTCAAGATCAACGCGTCGAACTTTGGATCCTTGAAACGGGTATCGTTCCAATTCGCCGAGGAGAAATAGACGGTTGAGTATATCTGATCCTGCGTAGGCCGACCGCTCCACTCTCCGGCCGAAAAGGGCTCCTTGTTCCAGACTTGGTCATATAGCCGTCGCTCGGCTCGCGCTTGAGTTCGATGTTAATGCCTGCCTTAGCTGCGCTTTGTTGGAACAACTGGGCCGCGTCGACGGCCCCGGCGAAGGCGACGTCGGAGGTCCTCAGCAGGATCGAGCCGTCATGGCCGGACTTCTTATAGTGGAACTTGGCTTTATCCGGGTCATAGGCGCGCTGCGGGATGGAGTCGTCAAACAGCGGATAGGATGCATTGATGGGGGAATCGTTGCCGATCGACCCGTAACCGGCAAGAATTTTGTTCAGCATTTCCTCACGGTCGATCGCCAGCTTCAGCGCCATCCGGAGGTCGTAGTTGTCAAAGGGAGTAGTGTCACAGAACATGTTGAAGCAGTTGTATGCGCGGCCAACTGCTGACTCAACGATGACCTTCGGTGCCTGCTTGAGAAGCCCGGCAACGCGTGGTTCGACCAGGTTGACCATGTCCACTTGGGCAGACTGAAGCGCCGAATTCCTCGCGGTCGAATCGTTTATCACTAGGATATTGACCGCGTCGAAATGACCGACGGTCGGATCCCAGTAATTCTTAAACTTTTCCATCTGGATGCGTGCGCCCGGCTCGAAGCTATTCAGCTTGTAGGCGCCGCTGAATATCCCTGCGTCCGGCTTGTCTATTCCCCCACCAGGCTGGATCAGCAAATGCCAATCGGACATTAAATAGGGCAGATCTGCGTTGGGGGATTTAAGCGAAATGACGACATTGCTGCCATCCACCTTCACGTCCGCGATTTGCTGAAGGATGCCGAAGGCGCCCGACTTGGAATTCTTGTCGGAATGGCGCTGAATTGTCTTCACGATGTCGTCCGGCGACATCGTCTTACCATTGTGAAACTCGACGCCCTTGCGAATTTTGAATGTCCAAGTGGCGGCATCGACCGAACTTTCCCAGCTTTCGGCAAGGGCGGGTACCGCTTCGCCCTTTGGTGAGACTTGGACCAGGGTCTCACCCAAGGTGTGGAGGTAAACGAGGGCGACGCCGTTGGAAGCCAGTGCAGGGTCCAGGGAGTCTGTTGTACCTCCGCCCCCGAGCCCCATTGTCAGGGTACCACCTTTGTTTGGCGCGGCCGCGTTTGCGCCGGTGCCGAACATGCTATTTGCGGCGGCCGCGGCGAGACCTAGAGCCATGGTCCGTTGGAGGAAGCCCCGACGGCTATACCCGGCTTCTCCGGCAATTTCTGCGACATGACTGAACTCATCGTTTTTCATTACTCTTCCCCTGTCGTTTCTTAGCAGTGATAAGTAGTTTCTCAGTCGGTCTATCCAGCATTTAGGCGTGGATAAGATGTGAATTGCCGAACTCTGTTACGGGCCTGGGGCACACAGGCCGCCGACAAAACGAATGAACGTCCTTCCTATTTTCGTATGCCTGGCAGCCATTAGATGGCCCCGAGCGCACGCTACCGGTATGGAGCTACCGTGCCCAAAGTGGAAGCCCGTTCCAACTAGATCACCGTTTCAAAATACCGTCAAGGGCTGCGGTAAAGTTTTGCTTTGCGGCTCAAACAAGGGCACGACGACGTATCGATCTAACGGATTTAGGGATTGGCTGCGGTCGACGCTCACATGAGCTGCGGACGGTAAATCAGCGGTCGGGCCGGCCGACAGGGCTCTGCGCAGGGGCACAGGTCAATGCTGCCTGCCAAGCGATCTAAACCCGATAGACACTCACCAATAGTCTCCGGAACAGCGGCCTTGGTTGGGCCCTAAAGATCCGATTCAGCCGTTAAGCGTATAAGAGCCAGGGCTACGTAGCTGAGCACAAATCGACAGGAACGGCCTAGAGGTCGAGCTTTAGGCGCCTGGAACCCGCGCGCGAGCAACAAATCATCACGACGGTTTGCGACGCCTTCTCTTCATCGGTCAAGACGAAGTCGCGGTGATCTGCTGTTCCGCCCAGAAGACCTGTTGCGCATGTCCCACAAATTCCCTCTTCGCATGAACTATCAGGGAATATCCCGTTCTCGCGTAGGACGTGCAGAATGGATTTTTGCGGCGGGACGTTCAAGATTTGTCCGGTTGAATCGATCTCTATTTCGAAGGTCGAGTCCTGTCCTGACCCGGTTGATAGAGTCGGGTCTATCTTAAACCGTTCAAAATGAACGGAGTTTGCCTGCCAATCCCATGTGGCGGCTTTAACACCTTCAATGAGACCAGCAGGCCCGCAGCAATATACTTGCTGTCCTTCCACCCGTTCACGGAGCAGGGAAGCGAGGTCGAGTCTTTTCCCGGAATGTTCGCCATTGAAGTGCATCACCGTGCGTCGGCTAAAGGGTGTCGCGTCAAGAATCTCTCGAAAGGCGGCTCGCTCAGGATTTCGAGCACAGTAGTGAATCGAGTATGCCGCGCCTGTTCTCTCGAGATAACGGGCCATCGACAAAATTGGTGTGATGCCAATACCTCCGGCGATTAGGGTATAGATACTAGCTCCCGCCATCAGCTGAAAATTGTTCAGGGGATCTGAGATTTGAACTTGACTGCCCACGGCAAGGTTGTCGTGCACGTAGACAGAGCCGCCGCGCCCGGCGGGCTCGCGAAGAACAGCGATAACGTAGCGCTGGCGTTCGTGAGGATCGTTGCACAGTGAGTAAGACCGTGTGCGGCCGTCGGGCAAGTGCAAATTTATGTGGGCACCGGCTTCAAAAGGAGGAAGAAGCGCGCCGTCAGGGTCTGCCATCTCGTAAGAGCGTATGCCAAGGGCCTCATCTACGCATCGACTGATCCTGAGTGTCCTCACAACACTACTCGTTGATCAGCCTATTCAAGTACCAAGCGATAAACGCTGCCGTCATTTCCTCCCGAACCGAGTATAGGCCCGGAGTGTAGTGGCGCGAAGTCACCCCTCGATGGTTGTTGGCGATGAGCTCTGCGTCTTGCAGGGTGGTCACATGCCACATCCACTTCAGTCGCTCCACGTCATAGTCCGTCCCCTCGACTGCGTCTTCGTGCACCAGCCAAGTGAGCCGCATCTCCGTGTGCGTCGGATCTATCGGGGTGAAACGAATTAGGGTTGTGTGGTCACTGGTGCTATGAAGTCCGAACTGAGGCATAAAGTCCACGGCAGTTTCGGCCCCATCGAACTTCTTCAGGTTTCCCATGAGGGGAGCAACCGGTTGGCCGTCTTTGGAAGCGGTTTGCCACCCATCGCGGATCGGCCGCCGCCTGACTTGATATGGCTGAAGTCCAGTGGCAAGGGCGACAGACCCCACCACGAATCCTTCATCCCTGGCGGCCGCTTCCCATGCGGGAAGAACATTCGCCTCAAACGACCCTGGAACGGCATCATTCGTTTTGACATATGCATTAACCGCTGTGTATTCCGGATGTGCCATTACGCAGTGATAGCACTCTCGAAAGTTCTCAACCGCAAGCTTCCAATTTCCGAGTGTTGTGTACACTTCAGTGTGAGCGATCTTTGCTCTCGTCAGCCCATGCGGCTCCAGATAGGGGAGCACATCCGCTTCCATCCCAGCAAAATCAGGGGCGTCCTTCTCGTTCCCAAGGTAAATGAAGATCAATCCCGCGGTCACACGCACTGCACATGAGTGCAGCCCCCACTTCGAGCGATCAAACCCTTCGCCCATATTCTTGGCGTGCATTAAACGGCCACTTAAATCGTAAACCCAGCCGTGATAAGGGCAGGTAAACGTCCGGACCTTCCCTTCTGGTTTCTGGCAAATTATACTGCCCCGATGCCGGCAGACATTGTGGTGCGCGAAGATTTCGCCGTTTGTGCCGCGCACGATGACGATCGAGTCGCCGCCGATCTCAAAAGTTATGAAATCCCCCGGTGTCCGTATGCGCGAGACATGGTCAACGAAAAGCCACTGTCGAGCGAAAATCACCTCGATGTCTCGCTCGAAGATATCGTTGTCAACGTAAAAGACGCGGTCGAGTGAATGCCCAGGCCGTTGAAGGGCCGCCAACTCCACAACCGTCTTTTCAGCCATATTCTCCATCTCGGCAACTTCTCTCTGCTGGACTATTCGAACGTTGGGGGTGAGTATTTGCTACAAAATCCTACGCCGAAAGTCAATCGTCAGTGGAACGGTATTCAATCTGGAACTCGATCCCACCTTGCCGGAATTGGTGCGCGGGCTTGCTGCGTAGGGCCATAGCGCAGGTGCTGGACGTAGGGCCGCTGCCAGGGATCGGCCGATCGCGCTTGGTTGATCACCGGCCGATCAAATGCAGCCGCCACGATCGTCGCGTGCGCACGACAATGCGTAAAAAGGGTGACGTCAGGCCATGTCCAAGCGCGGCCTGACCCGTTTGCGCCGACAATTGGCAGCCTAGAATTTGGCGGCTATTACCTCTACCTCGACAAGCGCTCCCGGTGCAGCCAACGCCGGTACTAAGACCAGCGTGTTGGCAGGGCGATGACCGGCGAGAAACTTATTTCGCACTCTGGTGTAAGCGGAAACGTCCGTGCCCGCGACGATATACTGATTGATCTTGGTAAGGTTGTCGATCTCCATTCCGGCTTCCTTAAGCAAAGCCGCTATTTGGTCCCAAACTGTGTGAGCTTGTTCCTCACAGGATCCTTCAGCACAAAGCTGTCCAGAAACATGAAGCCAGTCCGCGCCAGATGGCGTGAGCATGGCTTGGCTAAACGGAGCTGAAGGAATGTGCAAAGTAGCAGGTTCTATTGCGGTCGATTTCAATGGTCTTCCCTTCAAACCAGTCGGTTCATCATCGAATTTGTTGTTGTCGAGCGACAGAACGAAGTGACGATCGTGCGCGTCACGCCGAGGCTCGGGCTCCGGTTCGCGGCTTATTAGCTTATTCTGGCAGGGCGCCGGACTTTTTCGCCGTCCAGGTGGCGATGTAGTCCATTAGACCGGGGTTGAGGCAGTCATAAGGCTCGAGCCCGATTGTCTTCAACCGCGCGCGAATGCCGTCCATCCGCTTCGGGTCGACGCCGGATTCGATGATCGACGAGACGAAAGCGGTAAAGCCCGGCGGCGACCAGCCGTTTTCCTCAAAACGTTCGGGATGGATGAAGGACAGGCCCTTGAACGGATGGTCGCGCTCGACTGGCCCGTGCATATGGACACCGCAGCCGGTGCAGGCGTGACGCTGGATAAGCGCCGAGGGGTCGACCACCTTCAGCTTGTCGCCGTTCTCGGTGACGGTGACGTCGCCGGTGCCGGCGACGGCCACGACCGAGAACACCGCACGGTCTGGTTTCCAGCATTTGGTGCAGCCGCAGGCATGGTTGTGGGCGATCTGGCCCTTGACCTTCACCTTCACCGGCTTGCTGGTGCAGGCGCAGACCAGCGTGCCGCCGGCGAAGCTTGCGCTTTCCTTGGGCAGCCCATTGTCGATTTTCGGATGCAATTTTTCCGCCATGTCTTTTCCTCCCATGTTGTGAACCACAGAGGTCGCGGGCCGGTTGGTCCGCGGCGTGTCGCTCTTACAGCGTATGATCCGCCAAGGCTGAACGATTTTGGCTGGTCATACGCAGATTCAGTGGAACGCGGCCGGACGCCGACTTGCATCCGCGCCTGCCGGACGCGTCCTAGTAAACCACGACGCTCCTGATGGACGTGCCCTCATGCATGAGGTCGAAACCCTTGTTGATGTCCTCGAGCTTCAGCGTGTGGGTGATCATCGGGTCGATCTCGATCTTGCCGTCCATGTACCAGTCGACGATCTTTGGCACGTCGGTGCGGCCGCGCGCGCCGCCAAAGGCAGTGCCCATCCAGGTCCGCCCGGTGACCAGCTGGAACGGCCGCGTCGAGATTTCCTGGCCGGCGCCAGCAACGCCGATGACGACCGACTTGCCCCAGCCGCGATGCGAGGCTTCCAGCGCCTGGCGCATCACCTTGGTGCTGCCCGTGCAGTCGAAGGTGTAGTCGGCGCCGCCGATCTGGTCGGCGCCGCGCTTGGTCATGTTGACGAGGTGGGGCACGACATCGCCGTCGATCTCCTTTGGATTGACGAAATGCGTCATGCCGAACCGCTCGCCCCACTCCTGCTTGTCGTTGTTCAAATCGACGCCGATGATCATGTCGGCGCCGGCAAGTTTCAGGCCCTGGATGACGTTGAGGCCGATGCCGCCGAGGCCGAAGACCACGGCTGTCGCGCCGATCTCGACCTTGGCAGTGTTGATCACAGCGCCGATGCCGGTGGTGACGCCGCAGCCGATGTAGCAGATCTTGTCGAAGGGCGCGTCGGGGTTGACCTTGGCCAGCGCGATCTCGGGCAGCACGGTGAAATTGGAGAAAGTCGAGCAGCCCATGTAGTGAAAGATCTTGTCCTTGCCGATCGAGAAGCGCGATGAACCATCGGGCATCAGGCCCTGGCCCTGGGTGGCGCGGATGGCCGTGCACAGATTGGTCTTGCGCGACAGGCAGGACGGGCACTGCCGGCATTCGGGCGTGTAGAGCGGAATGACGTGATCGCCTTTCTTGACCGAGGTGACACCCTTGCCGACATCGACGACGACGCCGGCGCCCTCATGGCCAAGGATCGCCGGAAACAGGCCTTCGGGATCGGCACCGCACAAAGTGAACTCATCGGTGTGGCAGATGCCTGTCGCCTTGATCTCGACCAGCACCTCGCCCTCGCGCGGACCGTCGAGGTCGACCTCCATGATCTCCAGCGGCTTTCCGGCGGCGACAGCGACAGCGGCGCGGGTTTTCATCAGGGTTTCTCCCAAAATGTATCTTAATCGCCGGCAAATTCTGCTCGCCGCAGAATCTGGATCGCAGGCCCGACCGTTCTCTTCGGAGATCGTCCGCAATCACGAACTGAACAGGGAAGGCGGACGTTCGCGCTAGCTAGACTTTCTTCAATCGCGCGCGCATCGCCACTACTTCTGAGCCCAAAGCCGCTTGCCTTTCGAGACATCCTGGAGGATTTCTCGTGCGGCGTTGTGCCCTGGTATACCGCTTACACAGCCGCCCGGATGACAAGAGGAGCCGCACTGATAGAGCCCGTGGATTGGAGAACGATAGTCGGAGTAGTGTGGAACTGGCCTCTTAAAAAACTGCTGATCCGCTGACATCTCGCCGTGAAGGATGTGTCCATGAGGTATATTCAGAATTCGTTCAATGTCTGGAGGAAGCAAGACCTGCATATCAATGATGCTACTCGAAAAACCGGGAGCAAAATCGTCCAGGACCTTCATAACACTTTTGACGAAGCCCGCTCGTTCAGTCTCCCAACTGGCACCCTTCAACTCATAAGGAGCATGCCCACCATAAAGATGGACAACATGTTTCCCGGCCGGCGCCATCGTGTCATCAATGAGTGAAGGCACGCCAACGGACATCCAAGGCTTTTCTGAATACCAACCATACTTGGCGTCATCATAGGCTCGCTCGAGGTAGTCGATATCAGGGCCGATGTGAGCGAACGTGACCGCATCGATACCGCTACGCTCGCGATCGAATGAGGCGAACTTTGGCGCCGTGTCGCACGCAACATTGATTTTCCATGCCGTCGAAAAAGTCTTGAACCGCCGGATTTGATCAATGAATCCCGTAGGAAGTTCGCGCTCATCCACGAGATCGTCAAACAAAATCTTGGCGTGAGCGTTGCTGATCACGATGGGCGCGAAATATTCGGAGCCGTCGAGAGTGACAACACCTGTTACTCGTCCATTACGAGTTTCAACCTTCGTTACCTCGCTGTTCAGCTGGATCTCAAGGCCGAACTGTTTGCCGGAGGCGGCCAGCGCTTGGGATACGGCGCCCATTCCACCTACGGCGTGACCGGCTGGCGACGGAACATTTTCTTTTCCGCCGTCTGCCATAGTAAATAGGTAATACAGGGTAGCCCACGCCGAGCCTGGTGACTTGGGACCCATCATATTGCCCACACCAGCCCAATAAGAGAAGTGTCCTCGAATAACTGGGCTTTCAAACCACTGCGACAAAAACTCGTCAGCACTTTGTGTGAACAGGTCCGCGATCTTATAAATCCGATCGCCAATCTTTCTGTAGCGCCAAAGGAACGAGAAATTCTCCTTAAAAGACTTCCAGTCACGTTTAGACGGATCTATCGGGGTTTCAAGAAGAAGCTTGTGAAATATTGGACCCAGATCGGCTAGGTACGCAAGAAACTCTGGATACTTAATCGCATCTTTTTGTGAGAAGCGAGCGATATGTCGTTGGGCCGTCGCAAGGTCACTGCTATATATATAAAACTCTTTGTTGGAAATTGGCACAAACAGGTCATTGTGCTTGACAGCCCTCAACCCAAACTTCTCGAGCTCGAGCTCCCTATTTACCTTTGGATGCAGATGACCGAGCCCATATGAAAAGACGGAGAATTTAAATCCAGGAACAATTTCCTCGGTAACGGCCGCGCCACCCACGATGTCTCGTCGCTCCAGCACCAAAGTCTTTAGGCCGGCGCGAGCGAGATAACCCCCGCAAACCAGCCCGTTGTGCCCCCCGCCGATAATAATTGCATCATAATGGCTGGACTTCGAATACTTGCCTTCTACGGAACCGGATGCTGAAGCAATCATGCGGTAGGTTTCCCCTGGGTCACGGTAGGTGGAATGGATGGCTCTGGATTAGTAGCGCGTCAGAGGACGCCCCGCTGATAGCAGTCGGCTCTGCATGTCCTAGATAGAACGTTATTCCATTTAGTATGGCGTGTCAATTGTGTCCAGGGGCTTTTTCGCGACCCTGGAGTGGGTCGCCTGTAGGTGATGTGTGTTATGGTGGGGATCCGACTAATTCACGCGTGTCAAACTCCGCCGCACCTCCCGGCTCGGCCTGATATTACCTCGTTGACGCGGGCGCCTTGATGCGGAAATCGGCGGGGAGCACTTACAGAACGTAGCCGCCGGGGTCCCACCTGGCCACTCAATATCTTGTGCAGATATCGCCGGTCCGGGACCGAAGGCGATAACCGCAGGAAGGGAAAAGAAGAGACTTGGCATGGGAGTTGCCGTAAATCTCGATCCAGCTCAGTTCATTATCCCCTGAGCAATTCACTTATCGGCATGTTGTCGTTGCCTCAGTGGCCATAACTCCCCAAGCTTGGCAGCAGTGAACACGACCGATGATGCTATTTCTTTCTGCCGCTCCGTGGTCAGGCGCGACCGCGGACCTGCAACGCTGACCGTGCCAACCGTTTGAACGCCCCCCAATGTAATCGGTGCAGCAATCGCAACAACGCCCGGCTCAGCCTCTTCATTCGAAATCGCCCAGCCTCGGTTGCGAGCTCGTTTCAACTCCTCCATGAATTCTTCCACGCGGACGTTAGACCGCTCCGGTCCATCAGCGCTGTCATGAATCGCGATGCGAATTGCGTCTGTCTGGTCGAGCGTCGACAAATAAGCTTTGCCATTGGCTGTATTCGCCAAGCGCACTTTCGCTACCAATTCAGGCTGATATTTCAAGCCATTTCGAGCGCCTTGAACCTGTGCAATCCAGGTGAGGGTTTCGCCCTGCACGACAGCCATTCGAACAAGCTCAGAGCTTTCTGCCGCCAATTGTTCCAATGCAGGCTGGCAAACATCAGTCAGGTGGGTCGCGCTAAGAAACCGTTGACCAAAAATGGCAAGCCTGAGCGTGAGTTTATAAAAACCAGTAACAGGCTCTTGCTCCACCCAACCGGTTTCACTCAAAATCGTGAGCATTCGATGGGCCGCGCTCTTTTGAAGGTCGAGCTTCTCAGCAATTTCACCGAGGCGCATCGCTGCCGCCTCATTCGCTAATAGCTCAATTACGGCAAAGCAACGCTCCACAAGGGAATTCACCACTCGCACCATGCACCTCCTAGGGATCGTTCCAAAAATAATGACATTCTATCAGCCGCAGAAGTGGATCGGTCAAGCACATTCCCGTGGTCTACGCAGGGCGTAGGCTAACAGCTGTGGACCTACCGATATCAGTACCTTGGATGCAAGCGCATGATTTGGACCGGGCGGGCAAAACGCAGCGAACTCTCCGGTCGCGCTGGAAAGCAACATCAAGCCGGTGGACCGGCGCGAGGCACGATCGATGAAATCTGTCTCTGAGCGTTCGCCGCGACCTTTTTGCGGTCTCTTGATCCTACGGCCGCAAGCCAATAGTGTGCCGCCCGCCAGTGATAACCACAATCCATCGACAAGAACCTGAGTTTATCCACCCGGCAGGCACGATGGCCCAAGCGGCTCGAAACTTTTGTAGGTTAAAATAAACTCCTGGTGGCCGAGCTCCTCGGACCGCGTGCGAGCGCCTTCGCCAAGCGAAACGACCAAGTCCCGAATCTCGTGGCCCACCTCGTCGATAGAGGCCTCACGGCGCAGAATTCTACCGGCGTTGACGTCCATGTCATCCGCCATTCGGTCGTAGGTCTCCGGATTGGCGCATATTTTTATGACAGGCGAAATGGCAGAGCCGACGACGGATCCACGGCCAGTGACAAACAAATTGACATGCGCACCGCAAGCCATCAGTTCTGCGATTTCCGCATTGTCGTTGATGTTGGGGAAGCCGAAGCGTACCTCGCCGTCTGGCACAACGTCGAGCAGATAGAGCCCTCCTCGCGGGGGAAGGTTGCCAGGCTTTAGCATGCCGGAAATCGGTGAAGCGCCGGACTTGGCGTAAGCGCCTAGCGACTTTTCCTCGATGGTACTTAAACCACCTGTGGCGTTGCCGACGGCGAAAGAGCCGTAGCCAAGCGTCGCATAATAGCGCGCCGCCTTGGCGACGCTGTCGATCAGCGATTGTCCCAGTTCAGCGGTATTCGCGCGTGCGGCCATGATGTGCTCGCAACCGATCAACTCGCCCGTTTCCTCGAAAATGCAGGCGGCGCCGTCGCCGATCAGCAGATCAAAGGCGCGACCCGCTGCCGGATTGCCGGTAATGCCACTGGTCCCATCCGAGCCCCCGCAGATTGTACCGACGACGAGCTCGCTCACCGCCATATCGACAGGGCTCTGCGTGTCAAGAAGGGCGCGGGTACTCTGCACCCAGGCGCGGCCCTGCTCGATCGTAGTGCGTGTGCCACCGACTGCTTGAATGGTGAGCAATTCCGTTGGACGGCCCGACTCGCGGATCGCAGCTGCAAGGCGATTCTTATCCATGCACTCGCAGCCAAGCGAAATTAGAAGCGCGGCACCGACGTTCGGATGCGTACAGAGCCGCTCTAACATCAGTCGCGCATAGTCATTCGGGTAACAGCCTGGGAAACCAATGACCTGTATGTCGTGTCCCTCGAAGGACCGCACGATCTCGCGCGCCACATGGTGCGCGCATTCGACCGTATAGACGACAACGAGCACGTTGCGGATGCCCTTACGGCCGTCGTTACGCAAATAGCCTTTCATAGTGTGTCCTTCGGTAGCGTATAAGTGGGGATATAAGCGCTTGCGATATTGTGCGTGTGGACATGAGCCCCCAGCGTGATCGCCTCGGTTGCGTAGCCGATCGGCGCGCCAAGTTTTATGATTTTCTCGCCCGCCGCGATCGCGGCTCGCGCCACCTTGTGGCCGAGAGGGATGTCAGCTGAAACCTCCACTCGAACGCCTGACACGGCGACAACGTCGCCGGCCCTAAGCCGCGTGCGCACGGTGGCGACGTTGTCAGCCATATTTAGGATCAGCAGCTTCGAATCGTCACGCATGCAGGACCACCGCGAACTTGCCTACGGGGACTTGAGCTTGGTTCTGCGCAAGCTCTTTTCCGTGTTCGTAAACGGCGGCTGCCATCTTGAAGATTTTCATTAGTCCTGCCGTCTCAGAATTTACCATGCTGCAGATAAGCTTCCTGCGGGTTGACACCGGCTAGGATCGCCTTGCGCACAAGATTTTCGGTGGCGATCGCCGTCTCGGCCTTTTCGAGGACTTCGCCGACTGACGCCTTTGGGATGCGCAGGAGGCCGTCGCGGTCGCCAAGCACGTAATCGCCTGGCGCCACCGTCACGTCGCCGATCCGGATTTCGAGGTTCACAGACTTGGGCAGCCAGTGGCCGACAATGTCGCGCGGCGTGTAGCCCCGCGACCAGGACGGAAACCCTATCTCGAGCAGAAAGTTGGTGTCACGAATGAACCCGTCGGCTACGCAACCGAGGACTCCCTTGTTCTTCAGTGTCTCTGCGGAGAGTTCGCCCATATGCGCGACGATCCTGTCGTTCGGCTGCGATACCCAGACGTGGCCCGCCGGCGCCTTAGAGAGCAGGCCGGTCCAGGCGAGCAGGGTCTCGTGCGCATCGGTAGGGCTGGCTTCGCCTTCGACGGTAAAGGCCGGACCGCAAATGACGCCCGCTGGATCAAGCGGCCTGAGCTCGGTAGGAAACGTGAAATCGCGAAAGCCCATGGCGCGCATGACGTCGTGCACGACGCCGGTGTAGCAGCGCCCTAGGCGACCGGTGATATCTGTCACGGCAAAATCCTTAGGTTGTGAACCAAGGCGATTTCCGGCCGCCCGAACAAGCGGGAGGACGAGGGAGGGAATAGTTAGGGTGAGCGGCATTCCGCAAGGCAGAGATGGCGACCGCTGCCGCGCGGCAACTTCCTCTGCACCGTGGCGACTATCTCACTCCAATCTCGCTATTGGAACATCGTTCAATATGATGAGCGTATTCCATTAGCACCGTGCCCTTTTCGCGTCAAGACTACCGGAATGCCTCACAAAACGCCGTGATCTTGTTATGGGGCTCATGTCGGGTCTCGGCCCTCTGTGGTCCCCGCCCGGCAGCGCTCTCACGATAACAGAGATCAAAAAACACCACGTCGGGCGTGGCCTTCCGATCATGTTCGCATTGCACCCGGTCGTCGAGCTCACTCCTTACGGAATCGATTCCGAACGCTGAACGCCCCTTGTCGCAATAGTCCTTGTCAGAACGATGCTACTTTTTTCGGACAGAGCCTGCTATGGCTCCCTCGACAAACGCTGCGGTGTGTGTTCTCGATATGTTCTTGTCAACCCGCTGGCAAAATGAAACATTAAAGGCTCTTCCAGAGAGGTGGGACGCCAAATGGCAAAGCCTTATGCCGCGGAAATGGAAAAACTCGCCGAGACGTTTGCATGGTCGGCCGCAGTCGATATTGCGCCGCTTCGCGAAGCTGTGCGCACCGCCGGCCTTTCTTCCCTTCTTGCCATCGGATCTGGGGGCTCGCTGACCGCAGCCCATGCGCTAGCCGGACTCCACCAGCGGTTCACAGGTCGAGTCGCCGCGGTGGCTACACCACTCGATGCAGTCGCCGATCCACTGGAAGCCAGCGTTGCGCCGTGGCTGCTCAGTGCGGGAGGTGGCAACGTCGATATTCTGGCGGCCACGAAAGCCATTATCGCACGCGAACCACGCCAAGTCGGCATTCTATGCGGGCGCGAGGACAGCCCCCTCACCGATCTCTGCCGGCGACATGACTACGTTGACCTGCTTATCTACGCGCCGCCTGCGGGCAAGGACGGATTCCTAGCGACCAACTCCCTTCTGGGCTTCATCGCACTTTTGACGCGGGCCTACGTGACCGAGTTCGGACGCGACGCTGATTGGGACGCGATAAGGGAAACGACTTGGCCGCTGCTCGCGGAGCGCTCCGATACGCGCGACGCCTGGCAGGCCACGACTATGCCGCTCTGGTCCCGGCAAACGACGCTCGTTCTCTACGGTCCGTCAACTCGAATCGGTGCTATCGACCTTGAGTCGAAATTTACCGAGGCCGCGCTTGGGAACCTTCAACTTGCGGACTATCGGAATTTTGGTCACGGGCGACACCACTGGCTCGCCAAACGCGGGGAGACGAGCGCAGTTCTAGCCTTCGTGTCAGAGCATGACCGTGCGCTGGCAGATCGGACGCTCAAGCTCATTCCGGCTGAAATCCCGCGCGCACGACTAGATCTTGCTGGCTCAGCATCGGCAGCCGGTCTCGCCTCCCTGGTGGCTGCGCTCCGAATCGCCGGATGGGCAGGTGCCGCACGCGGGATTGATCCGGGTCGGCCGGGCGTTCCTGACTTCGGACGCAAGCTGTACAGCCTCCCGCTTCCCAAACATTTGCCGTCGAACGTGCATCGCATTCTCTCGGATCGTGACGCGGCTGCCATATCCCGCAAGGCTGGCGTAACGCCTACACGCCTTGACGCTTTGGGCGAACTGCAGCACTGGAGAACGGCGCTCAATCTATTCCGTGGTCGCCTGCACAGCACCGTCTTCGGTGCCGTCGTGCTCGACTACGACGGCACAATCGTCGATACCCGCAATCGTTTCGACCTGGCGCGTGAAGACGTGACAGCCGAACTCTCCCGAATCCTCGAGCTCGGCTGCCACCTGGCGATCGCCACAGGCCGTGGTGTTTCGGTTCGCAGGGATCTCAGGGCGCGCTTGCCAGAGGCGCTATGGCCACGCGTTGTAGTCGGATATTACAACGGTGCTGAGGTCGCGATGTTGGATGATGATCGTGTGCCCGACGGCCAGGAAGGGACATGTGAATCGTTAGCGCCACTCGCAGCCGCGTTACGCGCCCAACCGGAGCTTGCCGAGTCGGCCGAACAGACCGACCGGCGGTTTCAAATTACTCTGCAAGGCAGACGGGCGATGCCCGAGAATCGCCTTTGGGATCTCGCGCACCAGGTAATCCTGCTCAGTGGTGGCGCGAACATGACGGTTACACGGTCCAGCCATTCCATAGATATCGTCGCGGCGGGAGTCTCGAAGCTGAATGTCCTGACGAAACTGCGAGAGCGTGTCGGCGATGTCTCTGTTCTGTCGATTGGGGATCGCGGTCGATGGCCTGGCAACGACTATGCCTTGCTGAAGGAAACCTTCGCATTGAGCGTCGACGAGATAAGCGTGGATCCGGAAACCTGCTGGAATCTTGCGGAATGCGGTCAGCGGGGCGTCGCTGTGACTCTCGACTATCTTCGCTCACTCGAGGCTCATCCAGGCGGTGTCCGGTTGAGCTCTGGAGCGCTTCAGTGAACCAGGACCTCGGCCTGAAGATACTTGGCGAGATTATGAGCTGGGACGACGACCGGGCCCGGCGGGAATTTCAATGGCTGCGTCTCGTAGCCCGCTTTAAGTATGACGGCTACAGGGATTTCCAGGCGGGAATGCGGTTCATCGAAAGCCTTGCAACTTGGCTACAGCAATTCACGCCAGAAGAGCGCGAAACCGCATACGCATTCGTTCGACACACACTCATTTACGTTGGTCCCAGCGAAATGCAGCGGCTAGTCGAACAATTCTATCCGCGAACCGTACGGGATCGTGTGATCGCAACGATCGCCGGGGAGCGTGGCTTGCCTACCTATCGCGTGCTCGCTGATCTTGAAGCGCGTGCTGCCGCCGAGCGGCTTCGGCGCCAGACCTTGTTCATGGGACTGAGCGATGGCGCGCGGATCGATATCGTTCGCCATAGCAACGTTGGTCTGTTGACGAACGAACAGCTGGTGCTCGCGACGCAGGTGGACAAGGAAAAATGGCAGGATTTGGTTGCGAATCTGCGCGAGGACCTCAAGGACAAGAACGCTCGATTTCGGCTAGTTTATCTCATCGACGATTTCATGGGCACAGGGACCTCGTTCCTTCGCTACAATTCCGAGAAGAAAAAGTGGTCCGGCAAGCTATTGAAGTTCAAGGAATCTGTCGACAATGCCGTGAAAGCCCTGGAGGGCGATCACATTCTTGCCGCCGACTGGCAACTCTGCATTCATCACTATATCGGGACTTCGGCGGCGGCCAAGGCGGTCCAGAGCCGATGGGCCGAGGCAAGCAAGGCGCTGAGTGGAGAGGGGTGGGCAACCGGCGTCCATTTCAGCTTTGGTATGGTTCTTCCCGAAGACCTACCGATCGATGCAGTTTCAGGTCGCTCCGATGAATTCCTAGAGCTCACCAAAACGTACTACGATCCTATTATCAGAACACGGCACACCGATGTTGGTGGCGTGACGCATCTGGGGCTCGGCTATGGCGGTTGCGCGCTTCCGCTTGTGCTCGAGCATAACACTCCGAACAACTCGGTTGCGCTGCTATGGGCGGAGACAGATGGAGGCGACCGTGATGGCGTGACCGCTCCAGCGATGCGGCCGCTTTTCCGCCGTCGGCAACGGCACGCATAGGTCACACATGGCAAACCCATTCGAGAAGCGCGCGACCGAATATCTACGTGACGACGAGGCCTTTCTTGCCGTCGTCACGCCGGAACCTCTGGCAACTTTTTTCCAGAAGCCCGCGGAGGAGGGCAGGCTCTACGATCGACTGGCGATGATCATCGGGACGCCGGGCAGCGGCAAAACGACCCTCGCGCGGCTTTTCCAGTTCTCGACATTGCGCACGCTACTGCGCAACCGCACCATGAACTCATATAAGCCGCTGATCGATACCCTAAGCGCCTGTGGGGCAATTGCCGATCAACGGCCAACATTGATTGGCGGACGGATCCCGCTTGAAGCCGAATATCGCGAGTTCTGGGAGTTCCCTTACTCCGATGAATTGAAGACAGGGCTGATGATCGCCCTCCTTCAAGCGCGGACCGTGCTTGCCTGGCTGCGGAACGTCCAGGCCGCTGGCATCAGCCTGGATCACGTCCAGATTGTGCCGCGCGCCGACGCTGTGGCAGCCCTCACCGCCATCGGCGGAACGACAGGGCCGGCTCTGCACGCTCGGGCGCGGGAGGTGGAACTTGCCATATATCGAATTTCGGCAGCCTTGGTTCCTCCGGAGATCGACGAAATCGACAGCGAGGCGGCCGCTGCCTACAGACCGTTCGATGTCATCGAGGCGTTTCACATCGATGCCGGCGAGGAGACCTTCGATCTTCGCCCGCTCGTGATTTTTGATGACGCGCACAGCCTTCATCCGACACAGCTCATCGCCCTACAGCGCTGGCTCAGCCGACGTGAATTGAGGGTGTCACGTTGGATACTCACGCGGCTTGATGCGCTCACCCCGTCCGATGTGTTGCTCGACGACGGGTCCGCCGCGACGGCCGATGAGCCGGGCTTCAAGCGCGCCAGGGAAATTACCAGCATCTGGATGCAAAGCGGGGAAGACCGAGCCAACCAGCGTCGGGCGTTTCGCAAGATGGCGAAGGACATGGCTGGCCGCTATCTCGTTCAGATGGAGGTTTTCAATCGCCGACGGCTCCACAACCTAGGCGATCTTCTCTCGACACAAGCGGAGACGATTGCGCAATCGAAGCGGGAGAAACTCGCCAAGCAGGTTGAGACGCTTCAACGTCGTTATGCTGTTTCAGCCGAGCGTCGACGCGGACTTGAACAGGAGATTGCCGACTATTTGAAGGGTAGCGACGAAGACGGTGAGGATCTTCGATTGGCTATGCTCGCAATTCTCCTCGAGCGTTATGCCAAACGAGTCCCTCAGCGCGGCCTCTTTGAGGAAAACGCAGAAGACACGGAACCAAGTCGTCCCCTAACGGCCGATGCTGGTGTCGCAGATGGCGCGCGCATCCACCTGCTCCACAGACATGATCGACCATATTATTTTGGCATCGATCCGCTCTGTGACGCCAGCTCCGAGAATGCGGAACAATTTCTGCAGCTGGCCGCCAGGTTGGTATCGCAATCCGAAACTCAGCTGATCCGATCGAAGCCGGCGACACTTACCGGTGGCGTTCAACACCATCTGTTGCGTGACCGGGCCTCGGAAATGGTGCGCGAGTGGGATTTTCCCCAGCATCAGCTCGTCCGCCGTCTCGCGGAGGGGATTGCTTCTGAATGCTTGGCTAAGAGCCTTGAAGGCAATGCCTCGCTGGGTGGAGGGGCATCGGCATTCGGGATTCCTCAAGACGAATTTGACACGATCCCGTCGACTTATCCCGACCTTGCCCGAGTGCTGCAGTTCGGTGTCGCATACAACGCGTTCATGCTAGTTCCCAACCATGGAACGAAGAAGCGCCTATGGTGCCTGATCGAACTCGGCGGTGTCCTGCTGCTGCATCATGGTCTCACCCTGAAACGCGGCGGCTTCCTCGAGCGCCGGTCCGACGATCTCGTTCGGCTCCTGGGCGAGGTTTGACATGGCACAAGAGCGGCGCTGGGATCCGTGTGTCTCACATCGGGGCGCGGAGGTTGACAGCTTCATAGCCGACTATTTCGGAGGCGTCGGTCGGAACGTCTTGCTGATTGCCGGCGCCGGCTTCGATCCGCGCTCGACCGCCGTGGTCGAGCGCCTGACGGCTGTCGGGGCATCCGTCCGGGCGATTCTGTTTCAAGAGAACCGGCCTAAGCCGGCGCAGGAACTCATGGACCGAGCCACGTCAAACGCCGGATCCCTGGCCACGGCCGTTACCAACCATATCGTCGTTCCCATCGAAATCTTTGGAACCGACGGAGCTGTCGTCGGCGGCAGAAATGTTGCCAGCAGCCTGGGACGGGAAAAGTTCGAAGACATTACCGATGTCGTGGTAGATGCGAGCGCATTGTCCGTTGGCACGAGTTTTCCGATTATTCGCTATCTTGTGGAGCGGATAGAGCGCGGTAAGGGGCCTTCCAATCTTCATGTCTTCGTTGCTCACGACCCAACGCTTGATGCAGCTATCCAGTCAGTCCCGAGCGATGCTCCGGGCTACGTCCATGGCTTCAAGGGTGGTTCCACTCTGGATGGTTCGGCAGCCGCAGCCAAGCTTTGGCTACCGCAGCTTGCGGCAGGCCGACGCGGCGCACTCGGAAGACTTCATGAGTTCGTCGGGCCGCATGACACATGCCCAATCCTGCCGTTCCCTGCCAGTGATCCGAGACTTGGCGACAAGCTGGCCGAAGAATTCCTGACTGAGATGGAGAGCGGATGGTCAGTTGACACCCGCAACATCGTCTATGCGGACGAGGCGGATCCCCTCGATCTCTACAGAACCATTCTGCGGCTTGACGACTTGCGAAAGCCGGTCTTCCGCGAGGTTGGAGGCTCGCTACTGGTCTTGTCGCCGCTCGGCAGCAAGGTCATGGCATTGGGAGCGCTGATGGCCGCCTTGGAACGAGATTTACCGGTCGCATACCTCGAATCGATAAGCTACGATCTCGACGGGTCAGTTCCGCTTACAAGCTCGACGCCAAATCTTGTACACATCTGGTTGGAAGGCGACGTGTATACACAGCCTCGGCCAGTGCTTCACCGTGAAGGGACGAGTGCCTCATGAACACAAAAGACTCCCGGCCCAAAGCGTTCGGCACCGGATTGATCGCTCTCGATCTGGTCATGGGCGCCGACGCCACATCGCCCGTTCAGTCCTGGGCGGGCGGCACCTGTGGCAACGTGATGGCTATCCTGGCATACCTCGGCTGGAACTCCTTCCCCATCGCAAGGATGAACGGGGATCCGGCGTCCCATCGCGTCCGCGCTGATCTCAAGCGATGGGGTGTGGCTCTCGACTTCACGAATTGTGCGCCGACCAGCCACACGCCGATTATCATTCAGCAGATTCGTCAGGACCGTCACGGCTCTCCAACCCATCGGTTTTTATGGTCATGTCCGCGCTGCGGTCAACGCTTGCCCAGCTACCGACCTGTCACCCAGGACGCCATCGAAACCGTCGCTGCGACCCTTCCTGGAGCAGCCGTATTTTTCATGGATCGCCTTTCGCGCGCCGCGCTCTCGCTCGCGTCCGCGGCGTCAGCTCAGGGTGCCGTCATCGTCTATGAACCATCGGCTAGGTCGGATGAGAAGCTCTTCGCAGAGGCGATCCAACTGGCTCACATCGTTAAATACTCCGATCAGCGCCTCGCAACGGCCGGCGGCACAATGCAGGCCGAAAGCGCCACTCTCCTCGAGGTGCAGACGCTCGGCTCTGACGGTTTGAGATACCGTCATCGCCTTGGAGCGGGCATTTCAGAATGGGCGCATATGAGTGCAATCAATGCACCGAACATGGTTGATACATGCGGTTCGGGAGATTGGTGTACCGCAGGGCTTCTGACGAAAGTCGCCGCTCACGGACAAATAGGCTTACGGGATGGTACCGGCGTCGCGATTCACCAAGCCCTTCGATACGGTCAGGCGCTTGCGGCATGGAACTGCGGATTTGAGGGCGCACGAGGCGGTATGTACGCAGTCGACGGCCGCACCTTCGCCAAGCAGATTGTCTCTCTTTTGGAAGGTAGGCCAAAGCTGTCGATGGTAGCGGCAAAAACCATGATTGACGCATCGGTGGCTTGTCCCGCTTGCCCGCCCGAAGATGACGAACGCGATAGGTCTCACCGCCGAGGGCGCAGGTCGGTAGCCTAGTGGCCGTTCGCAAAGGGTGATAGATATCTGGATCAGCTGCGCGCGCGTCAACACCACACGCCTGCCGAGAGTGATCCGCCCTTGTTCAGCCCAACAGCCAGCGCGCGAGTCGGCGCGTCCATGAAGGTTTTTGCTCAATAGTCTCCGGATCTGTAGTTTCCGGATCTGTCCTACCAACGCTTCGGACGTCGAAACCCATGTCACCTACGGCCGACGGCGGATAGTGTGAGCACGGTGTTTCGGACAAGCGCTTGTACCGGGCGGACTCCGTTACCAAACCCGAGTTGCCGTCATAAGCTAGAAAAGCGCCAACCCGGGTTTGCCGATGCCACGGCGTGATGAGTTGCATCACGAAACCCACGGCAAGCGATGCGAGAACACCATTCGACCATACGACCTGAGGCTGTCCGCCGGCCGCGCCGTAGTTGCGTGATTCTTCGGCCAACGCATTCTCGGTGACGATACCGAGGCAGCGAAGGCAGGGGCTTCCCGGCTGCGAAAGCACAACCTGTCCGGCCACCAGGTGGCCATTCCCTGCTCCCAGCTTGTGAACGTCCATGCCTTGGTCCACATAGGGAATGAGGAACCGGCGGCAGAATGCGTCGAGCTCGTCCTTAGCACGCACGCTATCGAGCCCGCCAACCACGGCATCACAGTCCTTCAGCGCGTCTCCGACCTCCTGCCATTGCTTGCGGTGGATTTCAACACGTGCATTCGGGTTTATCGCAAGGATCATGTTTCGCATGATTTCGACCTTGGGCGTAGCGTCCCTAACGTAGCGCCAGGTTCCTCCGATCAGCCGATTCAAGTTCGTCAACGAGATCTGATCGCTGTCGACCAGCACGAATCCTCCCAATCCCGCATGGGCCAGCTGCTGCGCGACGTGCGAGTTTCCACCCCCGACGCCAACGAGCCCGACCGTGACCTCGTCCAGGCGCCTTCCGCTGTCACTGCCAAGGAAAGACTGCCGATCAAGCCAATTCATGGTGTCCACTCCATTGTTCGGTGACCGGTCGATCGACGCGTACAAAACGCTCGATAGCCACTGGTCGCGCCGCGGCTTTCAACCACAGAATCCCCGTGGCAGCGTTATTGCTCAGCACGAGCAATCCGTGCGGCATCTTGGGGACGGACTGGAAAAACCCCGGGACAAACTCGTTTGCGCTCTCCAAATCGGTGCCGCTGAATCCCGGCCTTCCCCGGCCGCCATGTGAATGGATATGCAGTAGGGTCGAGGCGGGCCGATAAGCGTTTTGCACGGCCTTACGCATTGCGTTCGATCCGATACGGGCGCCGACATCGTGTGCCATTTCATAGTCATCGTCCGCCACGGGCATGTAGCCGCGTACCATCAGCATGAGTCCGTCCCTCATGGCCGCAACACCAGCTGTCAGGAAGCCGACACGTTCGTGTGCGAAGCGATGTGGTCTTTCAAGGTCATGCCGGGCTCCATCCAGCAGAAAACCGTTGATCTTGAGCGTAACCTTCATTGTAGCGGTCCCAGATGATTGGCGAGGATGTCAGTCCAGGGCAGCGTTGCCGGGACTTCGTTGAAGGACATGGCATGCCATTCCCGGCCCATGATCTGGTGCACAGTCCAATTCTGGCCGCGATTAGGAAACGGCCTGGAGAGAAACAGGCGCGTGGTATAGCTTGAGTGGTTCCGCGGCGAGAGCAGGCCATCGACCACAACTGTCTCTCCGTTGTGAACGATCTTCATGGCGGGCAGGAAGACGAGGGGACCGCCCACGTCTTCCCACAGTTCGGCGCGCCGGTTGATCCGGCGAAGGGAGGCCAATCCCAGCTCGGGTGTCATGACGACTGCCCTATTGGCGGATGCGAGCCGAACTCCATGCCGTCCCGGATCTTCAGGCTTTCCTCCGGGGCCATCTCGCGAAAGACGCCGTCGGCGCCGATAAGATCGAGGCGGTAACCCTCAGGAACGCCGAACACCGCGATCAATTCGGCGGTGGTGTAGGCACGACGCTCGAGTTCAAACTCGATGTCGCCGCCGTAGATCACGGTGACGGTCTTCCTGCGCTTCCGGAGCTTGAAACGCTCGGTCCCGTTGCCGCCGAGATCAACTTCATCGGCATCATCGAAGACCTGATCAACGCCAGCGCGTTCCAGAACCAGCGACTTGTCCTCGCCGGCGCCGGCGAGGAACTTGATCTGCCACGCTAGGAGCTTGGCGCGCGGCCATTCCATCGACAAGCCTTCGACGAAGAACCGGTTCACGTCGCCGCCCTTGATAACGAAGAAGCGGTTCGTGTCCTTCCGGCTAAGCTCGATGGCTTCAGTCGGCCGCAGCGACTCCAGTTCCCCCGACTTGAGATGCTTAAGCACCACGAAGTCTTCCAGCGGGTGCTTTCCCGCTGCCATTGCAACCTGGGCGCCGGTCACGATGGCATCATCGAACTCGGCCCTTTCAAACTCAAAATTGCGGTCACCGATTTCGACCTCGAACTCGGTACGGCCGGGATGGCGCCCGCTGTCATTGTCCACCAGAGTTTCCATAGCAACTCTCCATGCAGGACGCGCACGGATCCACGCCCCAAGCCTTGACGAAATCCCAAAAGGAACAGATAGTCCCGATTCAGTCCGTTGTGAGACTGTATCTAATCGGACTGTTTTCGAATTTCAAGTCCGATTTGGGATTTTGAGGAGACAAATGAAAACCCATGAACACACAACCTCGCCCGATCATCCCCGCACGACGCACTCAAACCCGCCGAACCCGCTAACCTTCTTCTTCGACCTCGCTGAAATCTGGGACCTGAACACTGACCAACAAATGAAGCTGCTCGGATCCCCGGCCCGCTCAACATACTTCCGGTGGCGCAAGGACGGCGGAGAGGTTTCGACAGATGTACTTGAGAGAATATCCCACCTTGGTTCAATCTATAAGGCGCTGATGATTTTGCTCGATACGCCAGACTCAGCCGTAAAATGGCTGAGAAAGCCAAACAGATACTTCGAGGGAGCGTCCGCACTGGACATCCTGCTAAATGGGACTTTGACGGATATCATCAGGGTTAGGCATTACGTCGATGCCCAACGCGGAGGCTGAGTAGAGTGTACCCGCAGATCGCAGTTCATGGGCAATATCGCCGGTTAATACCGTCGAAATACCCGACCATCGATATTTATGAGCGGTTCGGATCCCCTGAAATGCGGGCATTCGCGGCCGAACTCGAGAAGGTGACCAATCCCCGGCTCGCAGCCAAGTCGCGTCTGACAGGGGGTGATATCTCAGCTGATTCTGGATCACCGCGGCTCCAGAACTGGAATCACGCCCCATTCGCCTATCCTATGCCGGAAGGCACATACATGCTTCCAGGCCCATACTCAGTGATGGAACTTGCCGGCGACGAACGGGGCGCGCTCGCGCGCGCGATCGTTCGTCGCGAGGAATTCCTCGCCCGTACGGAAGAACCAGCCTGCGGTGTTGACATGAGAATGATCACGAACCGTGTCCTCGGAACATTCGTTGACCTGCGCGGATTGCCGCCGGACACGCCTGGGTCGGCGCGTCAGAAGCTCGGCCGACATCTCTATGAGGAGGGCGCGCAGGGTGTCGTCTTTGGCATGACAGAACTGCCCGGCCACGATTTCGTAAGCATCTTCACGTCGGATGCGCTCCCCGATAAGGGTATCCAGGGCGCACACTATCGGTTTCGCTGGGACGGCACTCAGATCCACCGCATCTACAGTTTTGGAGAAAACCGTGACATCGATCGCAGCGACATCATCCCGATAAGAAGGGTCGCCGCCTAGCCGATCCAAATCTCTAGGACCTACGAGGTCATTTCATGGGTTAGTATCCGGAATCTCGAAAGCTGGCCGTCCACTGTCGGCCCAAAGCTGCTGTGCAGCAATTCGCCCATCCGGCCGCCCGGCGACTTCGGCACTCGTCTACAAAGCAGATCCTCGGGGTGGCTCGTCAACGCCCGGGGTCGGTGGAAGCGGGACCGATACCGACTTGCACTTGAGGACGGCCTTTCCGACACGGTGCTCGTACAGCGCCGAAATCGCGGCATCGAGGTCCGTTCCAGACGCTAGGCCAAGACCGGCGCCATTACGCGTGGCGTAGTCCAGGATCTCGTTGCGGCTACGCGCGATGCCCTCTGCCAGGTAGTTGGCAAGCCGCGGCGTCAGTTGTTGCTGCCAATCGAACAGGATGCGCAAGGTGCGCGCGAGCGTGCCGATGTAGTGGGGGTTGGCCTCGAGATTGATATCGACGATGCCATGTTCGATGCTCGCCCAGAACCGCTCGGACCGGGTGATCTCCAGCGTGCGGCAATGGAACAGGACTGCATCGCAATCGAAGAACGTGGTTTTGACTAGGTCAGTCAGCGAGTGGACCGCGACGTAGTCATTGCTGGCCGCCCATGTCGTCTGCAAGGCCCAGACGTCGAAGTCGAAGCGGCCGTACTTCAAGCGATATCCGCCGAACCGGTTACGCTCACCGCCCAATTGCCCGAGTAGCGCGTCCAATGCTCCGGGGGCGGCGGCGACCACGACATCTACATCCGACCTGAAGGAATTGCGGCCTTCGCGGGCGAAATCGCGTGGCAGGCCGCCGAAGATCGCACAATCCCCGACCGGGCTCAGACGGTCGATAAGATCGCCGATATCGTGCCCTTGCGGGCCTCGGATGAAGTCGGCGACGTCCGAGCTGAGACCGTGGTCCAGCACATGCTGGGAAATAGTCATGCCGCACCCCGTGCCCGCAGGTCTTTCAGCAGCGAAATCGCGAAGCCGTCCGTCATGCCCGACATCATGTCCGTCATCAGTTGCAGTTCACGGTAGCGGATAGGCATGCGGTTGTCCGGAGCCTCAGCGACGCGGCGGTAATTCTCCGAAATTCGCGAATAGACATAGCTGTGAAGGGGCGATGTTCGCTTCGAGGCGATATCAAGCGGATCTTTCCGGTTGGTGATGGCTGCCCAGAAGATGTCCATGAGTCCGTGAATCGTCTGATGGCCGGTCAGTTCCACCTCGAGCACCTGGCGGTGAGGGTAAATGTGCTTGCCGGCGAATTCCTTGAGCAAACGCCATAGGCGCGCCGCTTTGGACGCCGCCATTAGCTCCTTGTCGAACGTGCCGGCCATAATGGCGTCCAGGTTTGTCACGAAGGCATCTGTCGCCGCGACGATCATCACACCAATCGCGTTGACCCGAAACATCTGCATTGTGATGTCGTCAAGCTCTGCCGCCGACAGGGATTTCTCGCGAAATTCTTGGTGCTGCTCCTTGGCCTTCTCGACTACCTTCAGAACGGACTCGTCCTCCTCTGCCTTGTGCAACAGGTAGCCCACGAGACGGTCGAAATTGACGAGCCCCTTCTTCGCGGCATCTTCGACATCGACGACGGAGTAGGCGATGTCGTCACAGGCTTCCATGACGAAGGTAAGCGGGTGGCGAATGCCTTCGGCAAGCCCGGTTTCAGCCCAGACTTCCTTGGCGATGTTGGCTTCCGACTGGAAGAAGTTGAACTTCTTGCGAGCCAGAACCGACTTGTTCACCTTGTCTGAAGGGCTGGGGTATTTCATTAGAGCTGCGAGGAACGCGTAGCTCATGTTCAGTCCGAAATCATCGTTGACGATCTGTAGCCGGGTCAGCAGCCTGAATGCTTGAGCGTTTCCTTCGAACCGAAGGAAATCTTCGCGCAATGCGGCGCCATCCAGACCCTCAAAGATCTCTGGTCCCTTGGACTTCACCCAGGATTGGATCGCATCCTCACCTTGGTGACCGAAGGGCGGATTGCCCAAGTCGTGGGCCAGCCCGATCGCTTCGAGCAGGGCAGGGATGTTACGCCCTGCGTTTACGGCTTCGGGCAAATTGAACTTGTCAGGATAGACGTGGACCAGCGCGGTACCGAAGCCGCGGGCCATGTTTGCTACTTCATGGCTATGGGTCAGGCGCGTCCGTACGCTGTCGTGAGGGTCCAGTGGAAAAACCTGCGTCTTGTCCTGCATGCGTCGAACGGGCGTCGAGAACAGAATGCGGTCATGATCACGCTCCAACTCGGTCCGATGTTCGACGGTTTTGGCGGAGCGTTCGGCAGCCTTGCCCTTAGCCTTATCCTTGCGCCGTTGCGCATTGAGCAACTTTTCCCAATTTAGGTCAGCCAATGTCCGTCGCCCTTTTCTTCGCTCCGGTATCGGCTCGGCGCTACGATTCGTCAATTGGCAGAACCTGTTGCTAGGAGAAACCACGCTAACAGCAAGCACAAACGATCACTGGCTCTTCACCCAATTGGCGCATCAAGTCCTACCGGTGACGTTCTCTATCTGTTCTAAATCGGATTAATCGTAGGGTCAACGGTATCCGCAGCACCTAGCCTACTAGTCGACGTGCTCCGCGATGCGGCCACTCAAGTTCTGGCGTCGAAAGTCTGGTTTTGGGAATCGCAAAAAGGGTGACGCGTCCGATAGGGTCGTGAGACGAATGGCGGTTGCTTGCTGTGGTGAGTCGAAAGCCGACCTTCCACACAGGCCCAACCGAGACCTTTAGTGCCGCAATACCGATCGCGGTCCTTCGGCGCGAATGACTTATGGAGCGGAGAGCAAATACGGCTTTTTTTCAGGCTCGATGTTCACGTTATGTGCGTCGAAAGTCGCATAAAAAGGCAGTGTGGAACGATTGCACCGAGCACCCCGGAGGCGCCAAAGCGCGTCCTCACGGGAGGAGGAGGAGGGGAAGAGCATTTGGCCAATTGTCGCCAAGAAAAACCCGCCGGAACGAACCGGCGGGTGACAGGAGGAATTCGTTCGTCCGCGTCAGGCGGCGAGAACGGCCTTCGGCTCGACCAGCTCGTAGCCGAGGGCTTCGGCGACAGCGCGATTGGTGATCTTGCCCTTGTGGATGTTGAGGCCGTTGCGCAAATGATGATCGTCGACCAGCGCCTTCAGACCTTTGTCGGCGAGCTGCAGGCCGTAATGCAACGTCGCGTTGTTGAGCGCATGCGCCGAGGTGACCGGCACGGCGCCCGGCATGTTGGCGACGCAGTAGTGGATGACACCGTCGACTTCGTAAGTCGGATCGGCATGGGTGGTGGCATGCGAGGTCTCGAAGCAGCCACCCTGGTCGATGGCGACGTCGACCAGCACGGAACCCTTCTTCATGCCGGACAGCATTTCGCGCGTGACGAGCTTCGGCGCCGCGGCGCCGGGGATCAGCACGGCGCCGACGACGATGTCGGCCGAGAAGCACTCTTCCTCGAGCGCCTCGACGGTCGAGTAACGGGTGTGCACGCGGCCGGTGAAGAGGTCGTCGAGCTGGCGCAGGCGCGGGATCGAACGGTCGATGATGGTAACGTCGGCGCCAAGGCCTGCCGCCATCCTGGCAGCATGCAGGCCAACGACGCCGCCGCCGAGCACAGTGACCTTGCCGGGCAGCACGCCGGGCACGCCGCCGAGCAGCACGCCACGGCCGCCATTGGCCTTCTGCAGCGCGGTGGCGCCGGCCTGGATCGACAGCCGACCGGCAACTTCCGACATCGGCGCCAGCAACGGCAGGCCGCCACGGTCGTCGGTGACGGTTTCGTAGGCGATTGCGGTGACACCGGAAGCGAGCAGGCCCTTGGTCTGCTCCGGGTCCGGAGCCAGGTGGAGATAGGTGTAGAGAATCTGGCCTTCGCGAAGCTGCGCCCATTCGTTGGGCTGCGGCTCCTTGACCTTGACGATCATGTCGGACTTGGCAAACACGTCCGCGGCGGTCTTAGCGATGGTGGCGCCGGCGGCGCGGTAGGCGTTGTCGTCGGCACCAATGCCGGCGCCGGTCTCGACCAGCACTTCATGGCCGTGGGCGACATATTCGCGGACCGAGCCCGGCGTCAGGCCGACGCGATATTCGTGGTTCTTGATTTCCTTGGGGCAGCCGACGCGCATTTTCTTCTCCTGATCCGGCCCTTTTGGGCTCGTTCCCTGTATTGCTGGAGTGAACCACAAATCGTTGCGCAGGTGTTTGCGAATGCGCTTGCGCGAAAGGGCGCTCTTCGATAATCGTTGCGCGAAATAGCGGGGTATTCGCAGGATTCACGAAAAATGCCGCTCGACGGGATTGATATCGCCATTCTCAAGGCTTTGCAGAAGAATGGCGACATCTGTGATGCGCGGACATAGCGTGGATGTCGTGATTGTGGGCCGCGACTAGATTGAGTGAGGCAACGTCACTGTCGTCCGGCTGCCTTCTGAAGCTTCTCGAACACAAACAGCTTGCCTTTGCGCACGCTGCCTTCAAGTGATCTCGCCTTCGCCAGATGCGCTGCAATCGCGCTAGCCAGCATGCATCCCGTCCCGCGCATCGACGTAGCCAAACGCGGTGTGTCGAAGCGGACTGGTTCGTGATCGGAGCGCAACAGAATATCGGTTGATCGAGGTCCCGCTGCATGGCCGCCCTTGATCAGCAGGGCCTGCGTGCCGGCGGCCAAGAGTTCCTGGCCTTGCCAGACCGCGTCATCCTCATCGACCGCTTGCTCCGCGCCGATAAGGAGCGCCAGCTCGATGAGATTGGGGGTGACCAGACGGCAAAGCGGCATCAGATTGCGCTTCATGACGGCGATGGCATCTGCTTCCAGCAACGCCCGGCCCGAGGTCGAGGCGAGCACGGGGTCGAGGATTGCCGGCACCCGCGGATTTTCGCGCAGCACGCCGGCAACGGCAACAACGATCTCGGCCGTTGCGAGCATGCCGATCTTAATTGCCGCCACCTTGTTGGCCTGCAGCGCGGCGCGCATCTGATCGGCCACAAGATCGGGCTGCGAAGGATGGATTTCCATCACGGCGTCGTGCGTCTGCACCGTCAGCGCTGTGACGGCAAGGCAGGTGCGCACGCCAATCGCAGCGATCGTCTCGATATCGCGTGCTATTCCGGCTCCGCCGCTGGAGTCCGACCCGCCAACGACGAGCACATAAGGGTCTCGCCTCAGCGCCATTGGTTCGTCTTTTCGATCCATTCCCGCGTGCGCGCTTCGGGGTCGTCATTCAACGTGATGTCGGTCACCACCGCCGCGCTGTCCGCACCAGCCTCGAAAGCACTGTCGAGCCGGTCAGGGTTGAGGCCACCAATGGCGATCAATGGAATCGGAGTAACGCGTGCCCGCCATTCAGCGATCCGTTCGAGCCCTTGCGGCGCCCATTTCATCTTCTTCAGGATGGTCGGGTAGATGGGGCCGAGCGCGATATAGTCGGGCTTGGCGGCCATCGCCGTTTCCAGTTCGACATCATCATGGGTGCTCAGTCCAAGCCTCACGCCGGCTGCCTGTATCCGCGAAAGGTCGGCGGTCTGCAAATCCTCCTGACCCAGATGAACGAAGTCGCAGCCTTCCTCGATCGCCAGCCGCCAGTAATCATTGATGATGAGCTGGCACCGGAATCGAGCGCACAAGGCCTTCGCTGTGCGGATTTCCGTCTGCAGCTCTTTCTCGTCCCTATCCTTGATGCGCAACTGAACCAGCTTGACGCCGAGCGGCACCAGCCGTTCGATCCAGGCGGCGCTGTCGACGATCAGGTAGAAGGGATCGAGCTTCATGAAAAAACTGCCTTGCCGATCGTCGGTGTCGATGGCACGGCGACTTCGCGCGGTTCGAGCATTCCCGAGGTGAAAGCCTCACGACCGGCATCGACTGCCTTGCCGAACGCACGCGCCATGCCGGCCGGATCGGCCGCCTTGGCGACCGCCGTGTTTAGCAGCACGGCGTCAAAGCCGAGTTCCATGACGGTTGCCGCGTGCGACGGCCGTCCGAGGCCTGCATCCACAATCAGCGCGACGCCGGGGAAATGTGTGCGCATCGAGCGCAGCGCCGGAATATTGATCGGCCCGAGGGCGGAGCCGATCGGTGCGCACCACGGCATCAAGACCTTGCAGCCCGCCGCTAGCAGCCGCTCGGCGACAACAAGGTCATCGGTGGTATAGGGAAATACATCAAAACCGTCCTCGCACAGGATGCGGGCGGCCTCGACCAGGCCGAACACATCCGGCTGCAGTGTGTCGTGGTTGCCGATCACTTCGAGCTTGATCCAGCTCGTGCCGAAGACTTCGCGCGCCATTTGTGCGGTCGTGACCGCTTCCTTGACGGAGTGGCAGCCAGCAGTGTTTGGCAGGATTCTGACGCCCAACGAGCGGATCAACGACCAGAATTTTTCGCCAGCCCTGCCGCCTGCCATTTCACGGCGCAACGAGACGGTCACCACCGCCGTGCCCGAAGCCCTGACTGCATAGGCAAGGATGGCCGGCGAAGGATATTGAGCCGTGCCAAGAAGCAGGCGCGACGGAAGCTCGGCTTCATAAAGCTCGATCATGGCCTAGCCGCCCTGCATGGGCGAGAGGATTTCAATCCGGTCGCCGTCGTTCAACTGGAATTCCGCCCGCTTGGCTTTGTGCACGAGGTCATTGTTGACGGCCGTCGCCAGCCAATCGTCCTCATAGTCAAGCGCGGCAAGCAGCGCCTCCAGCGTGGTGGCGGCAACCTCATGCGCTTCGCCGTTGACCATCAGTTTCATGAGCAAGCTCCTTGGTTCTGTCTTGACTGAAAACCAGGTCGGCAGCCTGGCGCGCCATGGCGGGAGCCAGGAGAAAACCGTGACGATAGAGCCCGTTGATCGCGATGATTTCACCCTTGGTTTCGACGCGCGGCAAATTGTCGGGAAAGGCTGGGCGGACGCCGACACCGGTTTCAACGATCTCGGCCTCGCCAAAGGCGGGGTGGAGGGCATAGGCGGTACCCAGAAGCTCCATCATGGAGCGCGCCGTGATTGGTCCGGCGGACTGGCTTTCAATCATCGTCGCACCAATCATGAAACGGTGGTCGGTGCGCGGCACTGCATAGAGTGGAAAGCGCGGATGCAGCAGCCTGACGGGGCGCGACAGCGAGGTATCAGGGGTGCGCAGGATGAGCATTTCGCCGCGAACGCCGCGCAGCCTGTCATCGGCTGCTGCCATTCCTGTGCAGTCGATCCGACGATCGAAACCGGAACGATGCCGGGCGCCGCAGCCGAAGTGGAATTCGACACCCATGGCTGCAAGCTTGTCATGCAGTGCTGCCATCGCCTGGCGCGGGTCGAGATGAGCCTCATCGGGAAACAGCAGTCCGCGCCGGAAGCGGCCGGCGAGGTCGGGCTCCAGGATCGCAATCTCGTCTTCACCGACACGCCGATGCCCTGACGTGCGGCTGGCGAACCGGTCGAGCTCGCCCGCATCGCGCGGCGCGGCCACGACCAGCGTTCCGGCCCGCGTCACCTGGCCGGGCAGCACCGCATCCCACCAGTCGACGGCGTCGCGTCCGAGATCCAGCACCGGCTGCTCGGCGCTTTCACGCTCGCACCATGGCGCCAGCATGCCGCCGGCGAACCACGATGCATTGCGGCCAAGAGTCTGCCTGGTCTCAGTAACGGTCACTGGCACGCCGCGAGTGGCGAGTTCGAAGGCCGCGGTGAGCCCGGCGACGCCGGCCCCTTTGACGAGCACCCTCATGACGGCTCTGGCACCTCTGGCGCACGCGGTAGGCCGGTCTCGTCAGCCGGCATATAGAGATCGCCACCCTCGCGGTATTTGGCCGCCATCGCCGCCATGCCCTCTTTCTGTGCCTCGGCGCGGATGTCGTGGGAGATACGCATCGAGCAGAATTTCGGCCCGCACATCGAGCAGAAATGTGCCACCTTGTGCGCCTCCTTGGGCAAGGTCTGGTCGTGGAAGGAGCGCGCGGTTTCAGGGTCGAGCGACAGGTTGAACTGGTCCTCCCAGCGGAACTCGAAGCGCGCGCGGGAAAGGGCATCATCCCTGACCTTTGCTGCCGGATGGCCCTTCGCCAGATCGGCGGCATGGGCGGCTATCTTGTAGGTGATCACGCCAATCTTGACGTCGTTGCGATCGGGAAGGCCGAGATGCTCCTTGGGCGTGACGTAGCAGAGCATTGCGGTGCCGAACCAGCCGATCATGGCGGCGCCGATGCCCGAGGTGATGTGGTCATAGCCCGGCGCGATGTCGGTCGTCAGCGGTCCAAGCGTATAGAACGGCGCCTCGCCGCAGACGGCAAGCTGCTTGTCCATATTCGCCTTGATCTTGTGCATCGGCACGTGGCCTGGCCCCTCGATCATCACCTGGCAATCCTTCGCCCAGGCGATCTTCGTCAGCTCGCCGAGCGTTTCCAATTCGGCGAATTGCGCCGCGTCGTTGGCATCGGCGATCGAGCCGGGACGAAGGCCGTCGCCGAGCGAGAAGGACACATCATAGGCGCGGCAGATGTCGCAGATCTCCGCGAAATGCTCATAGAGGAAGCTTTCCCGGTGATGGTGCAGGCACCATTTGGCCATGATCGACCCACCGCGAGAGACGATGCCCGTGACCCTGTCGACCGTCAGCGAGATGTAGTGCAGCCGCACGCCGGCGTGGATGGTGAAATAGTCGACGCCCTGTTCGGCCTGTTCGATCAGCGTGTCGCGGTACACCTCCCAGGTCAGGTCCTCGGCGATGCCACCGACCTTCTCGAGCGCCTGGTAAAGCGGCACCGTGCCGATCGGCACCGGTGAATTGCGCACGATCCAGTCGCGGATGTTGTGGATGTTGCGGCCGGTCGACAGGTCCATCACCGTGTCGGCGCCCCAGCGAATCGCCCAGACCATCTTTTCGACCTCTTCGGCCATCGAGGAGGTGACTGCCGAATTGCCGATATTGGCATTGATCTTGACCAGGAAATTGCGGCCGATGATCATCGGTTCACTCTCTGGGTGGTTGATGTTGGCGGGAATGATTGCCCGCCCGCGCGCCACCTCCTCGCGCACGAATTCGGGCGTGACAAAATCTGGTATCGATGCGCCGAAGGCTTCACCGTCGCGCGGCAGCTTGCCGCGGGCGATCTCGCGGCCGAGGTTCTCGCGGATGGCGACGAACTCCATTTCGGGTGTGATGATGCCGGCGCGCGCATAGGCAAACTGTGTCACCGCCTTGCCGGCCTTGGCTCTAAGCGGCCGGTTGCGGATCGGAAATTCCGGGGTCAGGCGCTCGCCCGCCGCGAATCCATTGTCTTCCGGCCGGACATGGCGGCCGTCATAGGCTTCGACATCGCCCCGCGCCGTAATCCATTCGTGGCGAAGCCGGGCAAGACCCTTTTCGATGCTGGTTTCGGCAGTCGGGTCCGTATAGGGGCCGGACGGATCGTAGACGATGACGGGCGGTTCGCCGGCCGTCGGGTGGACGGAGATTTCGCGCATCGGCACCTTGATGTGCGGATGGAGGACGCCGGACTTGTGGATTTTCCGTGAGGCGGGCAGTGGTCCCGTCGACACGGCGGGGGTGAGGGCATTCATCTTGAGGCTCCTTTGCTCATGCATTGGAGACCCAGTTCTGTGCCGGAAGGATGAAAAGACGCTTCGGTCGACCTGCCGAAACAGGACTACGGGCGTGAACTCCCGCAAAGCGCTTGCACCGTCCCTACGCCAGTATGAACTGGATCAGGTTCAACGGGTCACTGCGCCGCGAAAGCCAGCAGTATCTCAGCCCCTTGCCGGGACTCCCCTGGTGAATGCGCCGAATTGAACGGGCTAGCGCTATTTTGTCAAGCTGCATTTCGGCCCGCGGCGGTGATCGGCGACCACTCAAACCAGAGCAAGTCGCATCACGATAGGGGAGCCATCATGCGGATTCGAAACCTTTTCAGCACGGCATTTTCGGGCTTGCCGAACCGACGTTGCTATCGCCCAATTGATGAGATTGCTTTAGATATCTATCTTGCTCGTCATCGGCAATCCTTCCGCGTGGACTAGACGCCCCGTTTGTTTCCCCACAGCAGAACATGAAGCTGCGGCAGTACACGCGCCTCGAACCACCTGTCGCGGGTCACCTTTTCGACCAGCCATTCCATGCGCTTCATCACCCCGGCCATGTCGATCAACGCGTCTTCGTCACCGGGACGCGGCGGCGTGTGATTGCCGGGCTGCAGATAGACGGGTAATTGCGGATAGCGCGCCGCGGCGTCTTTGGCATAGGCATAGTCATCGTCATCGAAGACAACGAGCTTGAGCGCCATCTGTGGCTTGTCCCGCGCCGCCTCGACGCAGGTGTCGAACGCGGCCCAATCTGTCGTCATTTCACATTGAGGGCGGCTTGGGGCTGAGCACCAGCACGTCGAGATTAGCGAACCATTGCTTCGGCACCGAGCCTTGGGTTTCCAATGCAAAACGGTAGCCCTCGCCATGCCCGCGGTCGATCAGCGGGCCAAGCGGCTGGATAGCCGGATTGCCGCCCGACAGCGACACCATCACGGGCTGGCCGCCGGAAAGCGCAATGACCTTTTGCCACACCGCGTCGGCAGACATCATCTCCCAATCATGGCGGAAGCGACTGTCCACCGCATGCAGGCTGTCGCACCAGGAACAGCGATAATCGCACCCGCCCGTTCTTACGAACACCGTCGGCAAGCCGATCAGCATGCCTTCGCCCTGAATGGTCGGCCCAAAAATCTCGCTCACCCGAATTCCGGGATGCATTGCGCAAGTCATGGCCGGTATTCCGCCCAGGTTTTCGGCGTCTCGCTCACCCGCACGGCGGAGGTTTGTGGTAGCCGCACCTTGCACCAGTCGTGGAAGTGCCTGGCCAGACATTCCGCCGTGACACGGTCATGCCCCAGGACGTCGTTAAGATGGCGATGGTCGAACGTCTCGTCGATGTAGTGCTTGAGCGCCGCCAGGTCTTGGTAGTCGCGCACAAAGCCATGTTCGTCCAGTTCGCCACCTGAAAGCTCCACCACGACGATGTAGTTGTGGCCGTGTAGACGCGCGCACTGATGATCGGGTGGCAAGGAGCCGAGCTGATGCGAGGCCGAGAAGTGGAACTCTTTGGTAATGCGGAACATCACGCGCTCCTTGTCTGGAGAGCGTGGAGCCAGAAGTCCGCGTCCTCATAGTCTGTCGGGTCGGCAATGCCGGCCAGATCGAATGCTTCGCGCCGTTCGACGCATGTCCCGCAGCGACCGCAATGACGTGCGCCGCCCTTGTAGCAGGACCACGTCGCCTCGAACGGCGTGGCGTACTTTGCCCCCTCGCTGACGATGTCGGCCTTCGTCATATTCACATAGGGAGCGTAAAGGCGGATATCGGCGTAGCCTGCGAGCGCATGGTTCTGCATCGTCTGAAAGGCATCAATAAAAGCGGGCCGGCAATCGGGATAGATGAAATGGTCTCCGCCATGGACGGCAGTGGCCACCGCATCGGCCTTCTGCGCGGCGGCAACCCCGAAGGCGATGGCCAGCATGATGGCGTTCCTGTTCGGCACCACCGTGATCCTCATGGAGTCTTCGGCATAGTGCCCGTCGGGCACGTCCACACTGTCAGTCAGCGCCGAGCCGCCTAGGTTCCGGCCGACATCGCGGATATCGACGATCTGGTGCGGAACACCCAGCCGTTTGGCGCAGATGGAGGCAAAGCCGAGTTCCTTTTTGTGCCTCTGGCCATAATCGAACGAAAGCAGGCCAATGAGTTTCTGCTCGGTCGCCACCTTGTGAGCGAGCGAAACAGAGTCCAATCCGCCGGAGCAGATGACGAGGGCATTCATGGTTTGAGTCCTTGTTTTGACCGGGTAAGGCTGCGACCGGAGATTTCTCTGCGCTCCCAGTACTCCACCGAGCTGGTTTTGTGAATGGGATGGACGCGATTGAGGCGCACATGCCTTGGTGTCAGGTTCCAAAGCATGACTTGCACCCGACTTGTCGCGCATCTTCGACCGCTGGCGGCTGCGGCCGGCACTGCATAAAGACTGCCTGAAGCCGGCGTCGCTCGGCTGTTTCCGGCCTTTGGATCCGCGGCGTTGCTATAGAGCCCCAGGCGCCTTCGACTTCATGTGCGGATTGAGAAGCGCAAAGCGGGGTGCCGTCGATCTCGGCTTCCACCAATATGGGTATTCTCGAATGGGTGACGTGCTTCTACAAGCGCGACGAACGCGACTTACGAGGCGGGTTGGACCAGCTTTGACACGGAGACAGGCTGCTAGCCAGCAGTTCGAAAACCTTGGTCCAGATGATCCCATGCGGTCGGGCAGACAAAGCCGTCCAACCACATGGAAGAAGACCGGCGCCAGGCGCCTCAGTCTACGAGGCACTGTCCTCCAGTCTCGGTCGCCTTAAGCAATCAGGCGGCCTTGCGCACCTTCAAAGCCGTCTCAAAGGCATCCTTGATCGGCTTGGACACGCCCTCGGTAGCTTTCAACATCAATGCCTGGAGGGCCTTGGCCTGTTCGGCGGAATTTTCGATCTGTTTGCGCAGGAAGGCGGTCTGCAGTTCGAAAAACTCGGACGGCGACTTCACGGCAACCAGTGCTTCGAGGTGCGTGAAGCCGGCTTCGGCATTTGCTTCCAGAGCGGCAATCGTCTTCAGGAGCATCTCTTTGCTGGTGGTCTTGGCCATGTCAAAGGTGGACTCGAAAGCCCTTTGAGTCGTTTCGGCGTCCGAGCTCAATTTGGAAAATACCTCCTTCGACTGCTCAACGCCCTGGTCGGCGACAGCGCGAACTTGCTCTGTAGCCTTGGACGGGTCGAAGGTAGGGAATTCGACGTTTTCGATCGTTTCGGTCTTGCCGGTGATCTTGGACATTTTTCCATCCTATTCCAGGGGCGGCCTCAAAACAAAGCCGTCCCCCCCTGGTACGAAATCGTCGCAACGGATTTATGAAGCTGCCATGAATTTGCGCGAGCTGGCTGCACCGATGCTGCGCGGGGTCATAGAGGGCATCGCACAGATCCTGGGGAAGACCGCTGCGAACCGATGGCGTCGACCTCGTCGAAGAAGAGACGCGGCGCTGGGCTGCGATCGCTTAGAAAACCAGCGGCAGACGAATGGCAGTCTCGCTAATCAACTTGCCGATTAGGCCATCATGAAGAACCGTGAACAGTGGCAACTTCAACTCGCCCGCCATCTTGCGGCGGTCATCATCTTGCCGGAACCGGGCGGTCCGACCATGAGCAGCTTCTGGCGCGGCGGCAATCCGTGTGCGCGCAACCGTTCCTGCCGCCGCTGTTGCGTCAGCATGCGCAAAAGCCGCCCAGCCTGCAGGCCTGGGTGGTCAAGCCTCATTGACCTGCCGGTCGGGCGCCGCGGCGCGTGGCCCTCGGCGTCAGCATCGTTTCCAGTCCGCGACACGCCAAGCCAGGATAACACCTCGTCGCGAAGCCGAATGAAATTCGGATCGGAGCGGTCGCGAGACGCTGCAACGGTCACGGGCAGAGTCGTGGCGATCCGCCCGGGATGTGCTAAAGGCCTCCCATGCAGAGGTACTTCATTTCGAGATAATCCTCGAGGCCGTGGCGCGACCCCTCCCGGCCAATCCCTGATTGCTTCATTCCGCCAAAGGGTGCGGCCTCGGAGGACATGCGTCCCGTATTGATGCCGACCATGCCGTATTCGAGAGCTTCGGCAACGCGCCAGACACGCTTGAGATTGGAGGCGTAGAAGTAGGCTGCAAGACCGTAGATGGTGTCATTGGCCTCGCGCACCACCTGGTCGGGATCGTTGAAGCGGATGAGAGGAGCCAACGGTCCGAAGGTCTCTTCCTGTGCGACCCGCATTGTCCTTTCGACCTCTGTGATCACCGTCGGCTCGAAGAATGTTCCTGATTTGCCAATACGGCTGCCGCCGCAACGGATCTTCCCACCCTTGCGCACGGCATCGCCAACATGGTCTTCAATCTTTGCAAGGGCGCATGTATCGATCAGCGGGCCGATCGCGACATCTGGCACGAAACCGTCTCCGAGACGCAATGCACGCACACGCTTGGTGAATTTTTTGGCGAATTCATCATAGACGCTGGACTGCACGTAAAGCCGATTGGCTGAAACGCAGGTCTGGCCGGCATTGCGAAACTTTGCCTGTATCGCGCCCTCGACGGCTGCATCGACATCAGCATCATCGAAAACGATGAAAGGGGCATTGCCACCAAGTTCGAAGCTGGTTCTTTTGATCTGGTCCGAACACTGCCTCATGAGCAGCCGCCCGACCTCGGTCGACCCGGTGAAGCTGATCTTGCGAACCTTGGGGTTCGAGCAAAGTTCGCGGCCAACCGCATCGCCTTGCGATGCGTAGATCAAGTTTAGAACGCCATCGGGAAAACCTGCCATCCGGGCAAGAGTGAACATGGCACCGGCAACGAGCGGTGTTTGCTCGGCCGGTTTCAAAACAATCACGCAGCCGGCGGCAAGCGCCGGCGAGATCTTGCGCGCGACCATCGAGGCGGGAAAATTCCAAGGGGTAATGGCGCCGACCACGCCAATCGGCTGTTTGATCACAAGCATACGCCTGTCGTTAGACGGCGGCGAAATGGTCTCGCCATAGATGCGATTGGCCTCCTCGGCATACCATTGGAGATAGGCTGCGGCGTGGGCTATTTCGGACTTCGCCTCTGCAAGCGGCTTGCCCATTTCAGCCGTCAAAATGGCCGCAAGATCCTCGCTGTGGGTGAGGATCAATTGGTGCCATTCCCACAACATGTCGGAGCGCTCGCGCGCGGTGAGCGCCGCCCAATGCTCCTGCGCAGAGTCAGCCTTGTCGATCGCCTTGGAAACATCCGCAGCGTCCATATCGGGAAGTTGCGCCAACAATTCGCCTGTCGAGGGGTTAAACACTGAAAAGCGCTTCGTGGCTTCCTGCGCATTGCGATTGGGCACACCGGCCAGATCGACAAACAGCTCGGGAGTTTTAAGATGTTTGGTCAGCGACTGCGTCACGGTCAAACTGTTGTCCCCCTCATGGAAAAGCTCGCAACACGTGTCGGATACAAGTCACGCTCCGGAGACAAGGGCAGGCATGGCCAAAGCCTCACCCGCCTCGTCAAGGATGGAGAAACTGTAACGGCCATGGCCGTCAAGATCGACGGAGTAGCTCAGGCGGTCGAGTATGTGGTTGTCCTGATCGAACGTAACAATCCGCGGCTTCAGCGAGGTGATATGCGCTTCGTCCAGGTAGATGGAGTTGCAGACAATGATCTGGTCGCCGGGCTGGCAGGTGCGTGCGGCAGCACCATTGAGTATACAGCACCGCGACCCGCGTTCGCCGAGAATGACATAGGTCGAGATCCGCGCACCGGAATTCTTGTTCCATATCTCCACGAATTCCATCGGCAGGATCCCTGCTTCTTCGCAGTGGTCAGGGTCGAGCGTTATCGAGCCGTGGTAATTGAGGTTCGCTTCGGTGACGTGGATACCGTGCAGCTTGCCGGCGACTAGTTTTCGCATTGGTCTGTTGTCCTATCCATCATGAATGACCCGTTCCGTTGGGCGGCCTGTTGCTCGGCTAAACTCCGACGACGAGGGCGCCGCCGCTGAGGCCCGCACCCGCCGCCGCCAGAAGAATTTTCTCGCCCGGCCGGAACGGCTCCATCTGATGGGCCAGCGACAGCGAGAGCGGGATCGTCGCGGCGGAAGAGTTGCCGTAGTCGGCGATCGTCTTGACGATTGCATGATCTGCTATGCCCAGGTTTCGCCCGACGGCATCGAAAATGCGGGCATTGGCCTGATGCGGCACGAACCTGCCGACATCCTGTGGTCCCACTCCGGCAGCGGCAAGCGCGCCTGTCGAGCAATCGGTCATCATCTCGACAGCCTTGGCGAACACTTCGCGGCCGTCGGTGATCGTCATCCGGGTTTGCTCGGGGTCGAGGTCGCCATGGAACGGGGTGTTGCTTCCGCCCGCCGGAATCTGGATCAGCCCGTAGCGTGAACCGTCGGAATCCACCGCAGCGCCGAGAATGCCCCGATCGGGGTCCTCGCACGGACCGATCACCACGGCGCCGGCGGCATCGGCAAACAGCACGGCGCTGGCGCGCTCGGCCGGGTTGATGCGGCGGCTGAGAATGTTGGCGGCGATGATCAGCGCTGGTTTGCCGTGCAGGCGGGTGAATCCATCCGCAAACATCAGCGCATAGATGAAGCCGGCGCAGGCACCGGTCAGATCGACCGCGCCTGCGCGGCCAAGGCCAAGCTTGTGCGCGACCAGGGGCGCGCTCGGCGGCAGAAGATGATCGGGCGTCGAGGTGGCAAGCAACAGCAGCCCGATGTCGTGGCGGTCAATACCGGCGTTCGCCAGCGCCATGTCGCCGGCTTGCGTGGCCAGGCCAGACAGCGTGTCTTCGTCCGTTGCCCAGAAGCGCGAGCGAATTCCGGTGCGCCGCTCGATCCAGCCAGGCTCGAGCCCGAGATTGTTCTCGATTTCGGCATTGGCCACTTTGCGACCAGGCGCATGATGGCCAAACCCGAGAATGCGGGACGACCTGCTCATGGCTTTGAGCCGAAGCGGTCGCCGACCTCCTCGATGGCGTCGTAGAGCCCGTCCAGTTCCTCGCCGGTGATGCAATAGGGCGGCAGGAGATAAAGGACATTGCCGAGCGGACGAACAAGCAGCCCTCGGTCGAGGAAAAAGGCCCGCAGCTTAGGTCCGATCTCTGCCAGATAGCCGGCAGCGCCAGCGCGCAGGTCGAGCGCCGCTATCGTGCCGGTCGCCCGGCTGTCGGTGAAGTTGGCATTGTCGCGAAAGCGCCGAAGGCCGGCGGCCTGCCTCGCGCTTAGGGTGGCGACCCGCTCGGCCACCGGCTCGTCACGCCAGATTTCGACATTGGCGAGCGCGGCCGCGCAGGCAATCGGATTGGCGGTGTAGGAACTCGAGTGGAAAAAGGTCTTCTGCCGGTCCTCGGAATAGTGAGCCTGGAAGATGGCGTCGGTGGCAAGCGTGGCCGCCAGAGGGATCGCGCCGCCAGTCAAGCCTTTTGACGTGCACAGGATGTCCGGAGAAATGGAGGCCTGCTCACAGGCGAACATGGTCCCGGTGCGCCCCCAGCCGGTCATCACCTCATCAGCGATCAGCAGCGTGCCTGAGGTTTCGGCGATCTTTTTCAATTCGGTCAGAACCCAGGCCGGATACATCAGCATGCCGCCGGCACCGAGCACCAGCGGCTCGACGATCAGGGCGGCGGCGCGTCGGTCGCGGGAGACTGCTTCGAACCGGTCCAGTGTTTCCTGCTCGCGACCCATGGCCGGGAAAGGGATGGTGTCGACCTCGAACAGCAAGGGCTCATAGGCGGCGTTGAACACGCCGCGGGCACCGACGCTCATCGTGCCGATCGTGTCGCCATGATAACTGTGCTCCATGACGACGATGCGCGAACGGGGCGCGCCGATGTTGCGGAAATAGCCAAGCGCCATCTTCAGCGCGACTTCGACCGAGGTTGAGCCGCTGTCGGAATAGAACACCCAGTCGAGTCCGCAGGGAGCGAGACCGACAAGCGCCCTGGCCAGGCGTTCGGCCGGCTCGTGGGTGAAGCCGGCAAAGATGATCTGGTCGAGGCTCGACACGGTCGTCTCGATGGCCTCGACGATGCGGGGATGGCGGTGGCCATGGGTGACGACCCACCAGGATGAAATGGCGTCCAGGATGCGCGTGCCGTCGGCCTTGTGGAGATAGGCGCCTTCGGTCAGCACGATTTCAGGGATAGCACTCTCAAGCGCGTGCTGGGTAAAGGGATGCCACACATGGGACTGCGACATCATTCGCCTCCAGCAATCGAGGCGAAGCCGAAGCCGGCGATCATGGCGTCTCTGAGGGTTTTGCCCGTCAGCGAATCAAGGTGCGGCAGCCTGCCGAGCTGCGGCACACCTCCGAATTCCACGATTGTCCGCTGCGTATCAGCCATCTCATCGCCGATGAAGGCGATGCCAGCGAGCGGGATCGAGCGGGCGCGGAGCGCCTCGATCGACAGCAGGGTGTGGTTGATGGTGCCGAGCGTGGTGCGGGCGCACAGAATGACCGGCAGCTGCCACTCAGCGAAGATGTCGATGAAGCTTGTGCGCCGGTTGAGTGGCACCATCAGCCCACCCGCGCCCTCGATGACCAGCGGCGACGGCAGGACCGGAAAAGAAAGATCGGCAGCCTTGATCGCGACGCCGTCGATCTCGGCCGAACGATGCGGCGACAGCGGGTTTTTCAGGCGGTAGGCTTCCGGCAGCACGCGCTCCGACGGCAGCCCGGCAAGCCGCGCAACCACCTCGCTGTCGGTCTCACCGTCGAGACCCGATTGCACCGGCTTCCAGTAGAAACCGTCGAGCAGGCCGGCGAGCCCGGCCGCAAACACGGTCTTGCCAATTCCGGTGTCGGTTCCGGTGATGACGATGCGTTGGGTCATGGCGCCTCCGGTCATGTCGAGGCCAACACCTCGACGAGTGCCTCGACCATGGCGGAAATGTCGGCTTCGTCGACGTTGAACGTCAGTGAAATGCGCAGGCGCGACGTGCCCTCGGGCACCGTCGGCGGGCGAATGCCGCGTATGTCGAAGCCGCGCGCCTGCAGGCCCGCCGCCACCGTCATGGTGCGCCTGACGTCGCCGATGACAAATGGCTGGATCTGCGAGCCGCTGGGGTTCACGCCGCAGCGCTCGGCCAATTGGCGGCCCGCGAAGGCAACGCGCTCCTGCAGCTGGACACGGCGCTGGGGCTCATCGGACAGCATGGCAATCGCCTCGCGCGCTGCCACTGCCATCAGCGGCGATGGCGCGGTGGCGTAGATGAATGGCCGGCAGCGGTTGACGAGATAGTCGCATAGCAGTCCCGGCCCGGTGACCAGCGCACCGGAAGCGCCAAGCGCCTTACCGCATGTGTGGAGCGCGATGATGTTGTCGCGGCCCTCGAAAGCGGCGGCCAGCCCGCGGCCGTCCGGTCCCCAGACGCCGGTGGCATGCGCCTCGTCGACGACGAGGAATGCCTCGTGCCGATCGGCAAGCGCGACGATACTCTCCATCGGCGCGCGGTCGCCATCCATGCTGTAAAGGCTTTCGACCGCGATCCAGACGCGTCCCATGCCGCCTTCGGCACGCCAGAGGATGATCGCGTCCTCGACAGCGTCGACGTCGTTGTGCGCGGCCAGCCTGGCCTCGGCACGCCCGGCCTGCGCGCCCTCATGCATGCTGGCATGAGCAAGCTCGTCAAGGACCAGCAGGTCGCCCTTCTGCGGCAGCGCGGTCAGCAGTGCGAAGTTGGCGATGTAGCCGCCACCGAAGAACAGCGCGCGCTCGGTCCCGAAGAACGCCGCTGCATCCGCCTCCAGCTGCTCATGTTCCGGCGCGTTGCCGCGCAGCAGCCGCGACCCGGTGGCGCCGACCGGCGTGCCCTGCGCGATCGCCACTGCCACCGCATCGCCAAGCCTCCTCGAGGCGGCAAGCCCGAGATAGTCATTCGACGAGAAATCGAGGCCGGTGCGCGGCGCAAGCGTCCGCAGCCGGTCCCTGCGCGCCAGCCCCTGCAAGGTCGCCTCGTAGCGGGCAAGCGGTGCGCCGCTCATTGCGCCTCGCGTTCCATCGGCTCGATGCCAAGACGCTGGAACAGCAGAGTATCCCTGTCCTGGCCGGGATTGTCCGCCGTCAGCAGCGTGTCGCCGACGAAGATCGAATTGGCGCCGGCAAAAAAGCACAGCGCCTGCATCTCGTCGGTCATGGCGGTGCGGCCGGCCGAAAGGCGCACGTGCGATTTCGGCATCATGATGCGCGCCAGCGCGATCACGCGCACGAATTCGATCGGCTCGATGGGCTTGGCTTCGGCAAGCGGGGTGCCGGCGATCGGGATCAGCATGTTGATCGGAACGCTCTGCGGATGTTCCGGCAGATTGGCCAGCGTCACCAGCATGTCGATCCGGTCCACCGGCTCTTCGCCCATGCCGACAATGCCGCCGCAGCAGACCTTGATGCCGGATTGGCGAACCTGTTCGAGCGTATCGAGCCGGTCGGCAAAGCTGCGCGTGCTGATGATCTCGCTGTAATAGCGCTCCGACGTATCGATGTTGTGGTTGTAGTAGTCAAGACCAGCCTGTTTCAGACGAGTTGTCTGCTCGAGATCGAGCATGCCGAGTGTCATGCAGGTTTCCATGCCCAGCGCCTTCACGCCCTCGACCATGGCGACGACCGCATCCATGTCGCGCGCCTTGGGGTTTCGCCAAGCGGCTCCCATGCAATAACGTGTGGCGCCGGCGTCACGCGCCTTGGTCGCTTCGGCGATGACGCGCTTGACTTCCATCAGTTTCGACGCCTTCAGACCGGTTTCGTGATGCGCCGACTGGCTGCAATAGCCGCAATCCTCCGGACATCCGCCTGTCTTGATACTGAGAAGCCGGCTGAGCTGGACCTTGTTGGGATCGAAATTCTGGCGGTGAACGGTTTGCGCCAGGAACAGCAGATCGTTGAAGGGCGCGTCGTGGACAGCCCGAGCTTTCTCCAGGGTCCACATCCCGGTGTCAGGGGCTTGAGCCTGTGACAATGTCTTCGTCGATGCGTGCATCTCTATCCTGTTCCCTGGTTTCTGGCCTTTACGGCTTCTCTGCCGGCCGCTTGACGGCGACCGGAAAATTTATCCGCCCGGTGCCGTTCCTCACGCGATCATGAGCCCCGATAGTCGAGGCCGATATCCAGGATCGGCGCGCTATGGGTCAGCCAGCCGATGGAGATCAAATCGACGCGCGTCGCGGCAATCTGCGCAGCCATATCGAGTGTAATCCGGCCCGATGCTTCGGTGATCGCCCGGCCGGCAACCATGGCCACCGCGTGGCGCAACTCGTCGACCGACATGTTGTCGAGCAGGATCGCATCGGGGGCGAGCGTCAGGGCTTCTTCCAGCTGGGTCAGCGTATCGACCTCCACTTCGATTTTGACGAGATGACCTGCGCTTGCTCGCGCGCGCTTGATGGCCGGGCGGATCCCGCCGGCGATGGCGATGTGGTTGTCCTTGATCAGGATTGCATCGTCGAGGCCGAAACGGTGATTGGAGCCGCCACCAGCGCGCACGGCGTATTTTTCGACTGCCCGCAAACCGGGTGTCGTCTTGCGGGTGCAGACGACCTTCGCCTTGTACTCGCGGATCGCATTGACGATCGATGCCGTTGCCGTAGCGATGCCGCTCAGATGAGAGAGAAAATTGAGCGCCGTTCGTTCCGCCGTGAGAATGGCCCGGGCGGGACCGCTGACCGTTGCAATGATCTCTCCTTGTGCGACTTCGCTGCCATCCTGTCGCTCGACCGTCATATCGACATTCTGGTCGATGAGCCGGAAAGCGAGCATCCCCAGATCGAGCCCGGCGACAATTCCCTTCTGGCGAGCCGACAGCACGGTCGTCGCGTGATGGTTCTTCGGCACGATCGCGTCGGTCGTCAGATCACCCGCCCGGCCGAGATCTTCCAGAAGTGCTGCCCGCACCAGAGGCTCGAGCATGATTGCGGGAAGCGGCGAAAGGTTCATTGCCCAACCTCTTCAAGCGTTGACGAACATGCGAGTTCCCCGGCCGTCGCCAAGGCTTCATCGAGCGTGAGCCTCGAGCGGCGGGCGACGATCGCACGATCGGGAAAGTCAGTGCGGTAATGAGCGCCGCGGCTTTCCTGGCGCAGCAAGGCGGCAATTGCGATCATCAGTCCAACTGCAGCCGGATCGGACATCGCATCGTGGCGTTTGGCCAGCGGAAGCAATGCGCTCACGGCCTCGCGCAAGCTCTCGCCATCTCGTTTCACGCCAAGGCTGCGTGAGAGGAGAGGGCGCAAGGGTAGTGGATCGGGCGCCGGAATTTCCCGCGCCGTCGATCGTGTTCTGTCACCGAGGGGCGATCCTGCCACGCTTTCGGCGACCCAGCGCGCGCATACGATCGCCTCGGTCAGCGAGTTGCTGGCAAGCCTGTTGGCGCCATGCAGTCCGGTCGAGGCGACTTCGCCGCAGGCCCAAAGTCCGGCAACGGAGCTACGTCCTTCCTGATCCACCGCGACGCCGCCCATGTGATAGTGCTGGGCCGGCCGTATAGGAATGAGGTCGTGCGCCGGGTCGATGCCGGCGGCGCGGCAGGTTGCTGCGATCGTCGGAAACTGCCGCGCGAATGTCAGGCCGGGCTTTTGTCGTCCATCGAGGAAGACATGGTGGCCATCTACAAGATGCGTCCAGATGGCGCGCGCCACCACGTCGCGCGGCGCGAGTTCAGCGTCATGCAAGTCTTCAAGGAAGCGCCGGCCTGTTTCGTCGACAATCGTCGCGCCTTCGCCGCGAACCGCTTCGCTGATCAGCGGCATCGGGCGATCCGACCCGTCGAGCGCGGTCGGATGAAACTGGACGAATTCCAGGTCGGCAAGGACCGCACCCGCGCGCGCCGCAAGCGCCAGCCCCTGTCCGCAATTGCCGAGCGGGTTTGTCGTGTCGTGGAACAGGCCGCCAATCCCGCCGGTGGCGAGGACGACCCGTCCTGTTCCCAAGAATACAGGACTCATCGAACAGCTTGCCCAAACGCCGCGGACCGTATTGTCCTCTACCGCCAGCCGCCGAGCCTCCACACCCTCGACGACCACAATCGAGGGAGCATTTCGCACGGCCGCTACAAGCGCGCGCATAACTTCCTGTCCGCTGCCGTCGCCGCCGGCATGAACGATGCGCCGCCGGCCGTGCGCGGCCTCCAATCCCAGCAGCAGTGCTCCTTCAGGCGTTCGATCGAAGCGGACCCCAAGGTTTGCCAGGGTTTCAATCGCGTTCGGAGCGGCATGGAGGATGCGGCTAACGATTTCCGCGTCGCACAGCCCATCGCCGGCGGCGAGTGTGTCGGCGAGATGCAGTACCGGATCGTCGTCAACGCCAAGGCTGGCAGCCAATCCGCCCTGTGCCCACACACTCGATGCCTCAGATCCGAGCGGCGTCCTGGACAGAAGAAGCACCGGTTCGGGCGCCAGGTGAAGCGCGGTCATCAGCCCGGCGATGCCGCCGCCGATGATGATGGGCCGCCCGAAGAAGCTACGGACATCGGCGCTCAAATTGCCAGCATCCGCTCGACCGCCAGCCGCGCGCGCTGGGCGATCTCGGGTGCGATGGTTACGATGTGCTGGTCCTCTTCGAGTGCCTCGCGGATATTGGTGAGCGTGATCCGCTTCATGTGCGGGCACAGGTTGCAGGGGCGGATGAACTCGACTTCGGGATGATCCACCGCGACATTGTCGCTCATCGAGCACTCCGTCATCAGCACCACCCGCGCCGGCTTGTTTTGTCCGACATAATCGGACATGGCCGCGGTCGAGCCGGAAAAGTCGGCCTCGGCCACCACATCGGGCGGGCATTCGGGATGCGCGAGCACGATCACACCGGGATGGCTTTCGCGCAACTCGCGGATGTCGGCCGGCGTGAAGCGCTCATGCACCTCACAATGCCCTTTCCAGGCGATGATCTGCACGTCCGTCTGGGCGGCGATGTTCTGGGCCAGATACTCGTCCGGCAGCATGATCACCCGGGGAACACCAAGCGACTCGACGACGGCCTTCGCGTTCCCTGAGGTGCAGCAGATGTCGGACTCGGCTTTGACCTCGGCTGACGTATTGACATAGGTGACGACAGGCACGCTGGGATAGCGTTGTCTGAGCAGGCGAATGTCCTCGGCGGTGATCGAATCCGCCAGCGAACAGCCTGCGCGCAGATCGGGAATGAGCACCGTCTTTTTCGGATTGAGCAGCTTTGCCGTCTCGGCCATGAAATGCACGCCGGCAAGCACGATCACGTCGGCTTCGGTCGACATCGCCTTGCGGGCAAGCGCCAGGCTGTCGCCGACGATGTCGGCGACACAGTGGAAGATCTCCGGCGTCTGGTAGTTGTGCGCCAGGATGACGGCGTTTCGCTGCCGCTTCAGATCGAGGATGGCATCGATATCGCTAGCGAAGGCCGGCCATTCGATCGGCGGAATGACGCTTCGCACCCGGTCGTAAAGCGCGGCCGCACGTGCAGAGGTGATCAACATAGCCGGTTCGATTATTCTCTGATTGAGTATAATTAAGGCATATACTTACCTTGAGCATAACGAATGTCAAGCGCGCGAAATTGGCAATTTCGTCCCTGCGACAGTTCGTTCCGCCAGGACTGTCTGGCGAAAGCGGAAGCGCTTGGCCGGGCGCCCCCCGGTGTCGGACATCGTCTCGCCCGTCTCCTCAACCAGGTCCTGCTGTTCGATGAGACGCCGAAAGTTTGGCTTATGAACAAGCCTGCCTGCCAGGGCCTCCACGGTTCGCTGCAGTTGCAGCAATGTGAACGTGGCTGGCATCAACTCGAACACGACGGGCCGGTACTTGATCTTGGTTCGCAGTCTGGCGATTGCCGTTGCCAGAATACGGCGATGATCGGCAATCATCGGACGACCGGGAATGGAAGGAACGTTGCCCGTGCCGCGGCTGTGCTTGGCTTCGGCAACCAGCGCGGCTTCATAGAGCAGTTCGTATCGCTGCAGGACTAGTTCCTCGTTCCAGTCGCGCTCATCGAAGCCGAAAGCGATTGCCGCGCGCTGCCAGCGATCTTGACGCATGTCTGCGTGGTCCGCTTCGTCAGCCCAGGCATGAAGTCGGGTAATGAGGATATCCGGCACGATGGCCGGCATTCCCGAACGGTGATCTTCCCATGGAAAATAGTCGTACCATCCGTGCCAACCATGCGTTGGCGATCTTTCGGTCTGGTCTTCGCGCGTCAGGCCGAGGTAGCTGATTGAGATCACGCGCTGCACCTGCTCGTCGCCGATCCGGTCGCGGTCAGCGAAGGTATAGAGCTGCTCGATATAGCCCAGTGGATGACTGGTCTGCCGCTCCACCCAAGCTCTTAGCCCCGACTGCAAGGAGCGATGGTCGAGTTCAAAGGGGCCGGACGGCAAAGCATTCGCCTGCCCGATGGTCAGGACGCGTGGCTCACCATTCGTCACGGCCACCACGACGGCGATCAGGTCGGCTTTGACGTCATTGGCCTTGCCTCCGGCTCTGCCTTTCCTGGGTTCCTTTGCCTGGTCCATGATCCCTGAACTGGTTGGGGCGAAGCTCTGCCGCGGAAAGCGGCTGAACCGATTTAATTGGTTCTCTACGATGATTGTCGGCGCGTCAACACTCCGCGCCACCCCGACTTTAGCTCTTCGCACTTGCACCAAGTTCGCCAAACGCGACACCCGCCCTGGTAGCAGGGAGGAGGCGTCGCCTGCTCCGCCGCCAGGACCGGCGGCCGCACCAATGCGGACCTGAAGCGGCCATGATCCGAAGATTTCATAGCAGCTCACTGCTCGCTGTGGTGATCATGCAAGGCCACTGTCCGGAAGGCGAAGGCGCATTCCATGTCTCGCCTTACGCATCCAGCTTCGGAGCGACGCGGACCGCCATGAGTATTGATCGATTAGCTTGGCCGGGTCGACCAGAGCTCGATGAGACGCCTGAAATTTCGCTTATGAACGAACCTGCCAGCAACGCGCTTCAACGGTGCGCTGCAATTGCAGCAGCGTGAATGCCGGCGGCCTCAGCTCGAACGGGGTGGTACTAAATCTTGGTCCCCAGTCGGGGCGATTCCGGTTGCTCGGTCATCCAGGCGATGCAATGTTCGAGGCGTTCCAACCTGGCCTTCTGTGAGCGAAGCTCGTGACCAACGTTCAGCAGATTGGATTTGCCTTTGGAAGCGGCCGCGTTGATCAGTTCGCATTCAAGCAATGCTATTCGATCTCGCATCTGCTGAGCTTCAGCCTGCCGTATGTTTCTAACCCAACCAAGGCCACGCATATTCAACGATCACCATCCATGCAAGCAGGGGTAACAGCTGGAAACTAACGCCGGTGGATTTAAAAAACTCGAATTTTAAGTTTCGCTAAAATTCACCGCTCTGTCACCAGCGTTTGCTCGGGCCTGAGCTTTGGCCAACGTGAGTTTCGCTTCCTCGCCCGCGTGTCCAGAATAATCCTAATGAACATGGTAACGGGTCATTCAGCGCCATTGTCTAAAGAAGCAAATATGACGCCGCGTGCCAAACGTATTGTGGGCAAATCGATCGTCGTGACGATCATTGCAGTCGTCGCGACCTTCGCTCTGTCGTTTACGGCGAGACTTGCGCTGCAGATGCCGATCGACTGGCTGAGTTGGGTGGAATGCACCTTCATCCCCATTCTGATCGGAATGCCAGTCAGTGCCTATATCTTTGCCCAGGCGGAGACGATCCAGGAAACATGTGACAAGTTGGAGAAATCGTACGCGGCTCTGACAGAGGCGCATGACAGGCTCACCTTCGTCACCAGCCACGACCCGATGACAGGGCTCCTCAGTCGTGGTGAATTCATCGCAAGAATGGGCAGGAAGCGTGACGAAGGGGAATGCGACACACTGCTGCTCGTCGATCCAGATCACTTCTCACTGATCAACGACGAACACGGGCACTCCAAAGGTGACGAGGCTCTGGTTCGGATTGCAAAGGCGCTCGTCTATCTGACACGGCCAGGAGACTCGATCGGTCGCCTCGGCGGAGAAGAGTTTGGGGTCTTGTTACGCGACGTGCGCAAAGAGCAGGCAATTACAATTGCGGAAAACATCCGCCGTCTGATCGAGGTTAGTCCGATGGTGAAAGGGCAACAGGAGGGCATGAAGTTGACAGTCAGCATCGGCGGCGCGGCAATTCCTCCCGATGCAGATGCTCAGGATGTCCTTCGCACTGCAGGACGATGCCTTTTTGAAGCGAAACAGCGTGGGCGCAACCGTGTTTCGTTCGACTATGAAGCAACCAAGTTGCGTGTCGTGACGCCGTAACCGACCGCTTGGCGCACAGAAGCGCCTCGGCAGTCCGGTTATGCCGGTCGTTTTTTGCGGCACCAAGCCTATGGCGGCAACTTGCCATTCAGCCCTTCCGTTGACTGGCAATCTCGCGGAGTATTTTTCGCAAATGAGCAAAAAGGCCCGCTCCGTTTTCTGGAGCGGGCCTTTTGCCTGGGCGGTACTCAGAACCTTGCCGCGACGCCAAAGTTAAGCGCGAATGGTAAAGATCGACTAAATGTGGGGGATCTCATCGATTTGATTCAAATCGGAGTGCGGATAGTTCCTTTTCATTAAGGCGTGCAAAACATATGGGCGTGCACATGCTTGATTGCTCGGTTCTGGCAGGTTCCGGCCCCTGTCGTTATTGCGTACCAGAGACCGAGGCGGCTCATGCCGCCTCGATCGACGCGAGCTTCGTGCACATCCCAACAATGCTGCCCCCGCGGCTCGCGTCGATCACCCCGACGCAAATGCTGTGCTAGCCCCATCTGACCCAGTAAGGGGCAACTAGATGTGAGCTCAATCGGCCTGCCGTCGGCGCTTACGCCGGCTTGGGCGCAGCACCCATGGCAGGCGCCGCTTCCATTTTTCCCCTCGTGGCAAAGGGACGTCTTCCTGCCGCTTCTTCCTCGGGGGCCATCTAACTCCAGCCGGTGCGTTCGACACTTCCGGAACAAGCGCCCTTTCAACCGATGGCCCCTCGGGTGGCGGCGCCACGGGCAGGATCACATGCCTGACCTCCGATACAGCTTCCCCTGTGGTGAGCATCAAGCGAGAACGAAGATCTTCACCAGGCGAGATCGGCTGAGACGTCGCTTCAGCCACCACACTGTCCGTCTTTGCCTCCGCGACATCCTTCGCGAGGGCGGCCAAGTCGATGCCGGCCCAGATGGACTCTGGCCGCTTCACGAGCGCACGCTTCTGTTTGATCTCGACGACAAAGGGTCGGTTCTGCTGCTTCATGGCGCTCTCTCGTTGGATGTCAGGGAATCGCGACCGTCCTTTAGGCCGGATCGCAGCGCTTGGGCTATTCGCCGCCACGCATTTTCCAAAGGTTTTCGGCGACATTGCTGCCCGTCTAGCCACGACACAAGCGGCTCCTCGCCGAGGAAAAGGGCTGTCTTGCGGGAGCCAAAGTCTGGCCAGCCTGAGCCCGTTTTCGATTTTGTTCTCGCACCAAAATTCGGCAAGCGGATGATGACTCTGGTGTGTTGTGGAGGCACCTGCGAGAAGTTCCACAATCCGGCGCGGCGCGCATGAGGTTGACCAGGATTAGGCTTTTGTTGTCTTGAGCTTGGCTTGGGAAACCTGAGTATTGTCATCGGCGCAAACCGGGTCTTGCAATTTTCCGCTTTGCTGCGTTTAACTCCACGGCCTCAATATGAACCGGGCGGCCCAAAGGCTGGCCCTTTCTGCAAATTGTTACGAAGGAATATGTGCATATGGCAACCGGCACCGTGAAGTGGTTCAACAGCACCAAGGGATTTGGATTTATCCAGCCCGACAATGGTGGTCAGGATGTTTTCGTCCACATTTCCGCTGTCGAGCGCGCGGGCCTCTCGACCCTCGCTGACGGCCAGAAGATCAATTATGAGATCGAGCAGGACCGCCGCACCGGCAAATCCTCTGCTGGCAGCCTCAGCAAAGCTGGCTGATTTTTCTGCTGCGTCCCGAAGGACGCGGCTAGGTCCCGGATGTTTTGGCGACCGCTCGACAAGAGCGAGCAAGAACATGGGTAAACTGCAAGGCCGGGGCAGCAGATTGCTGCAAGGGCGTTGCGGATTCCTATGAAATAGAGTCGTTCGAAGGGAAGGCGGGGCTGGTCCCGCCTTTTGATATTCCGTGCAGATTACGCCAGTGGCTGCTGCCCATCAGAACAAAGCCCAAAGATTGACGTCAGGCTGCGGCCTTCTTGCCGGTCCTCTTGGGCGCCGGCGCTTCCGCCTCTTTCGGTTTGCGGCCGAGACCCATCGTCTTGGCCAACGCCGAGCGCGACGCAGCATAATTCGGCGCGACCATGGGGTAATCCGCCGGCAGACCCCATTTGGCGCGATAGTCGTCCGGCGTCAGCCCGTAGCGGGTCGAAAGATGGCGCTTGAGCGACTTGAATTTCTTCCCGTCGTTAAGGCAGATGAGGTAGTCCGGCGTCACCGACTTCCTGATCGGCACGGCAGGCTTGAGAGCCTCAGGGATTTCTGCGGAAACGTTGCCGATCGTGCCTTTCAATGCTGCGTGCACCTGGCCGATCAGGGCGGGGAGATCGCTCACCGGGACCGGATTGTTGGAGACATAGGCTGAGACGACATCAGCGGTGAGCTCGATGAGGGCGTCGATATTGTTGTCGGCTTCTTCTGTCATGAAAAAATCTCCGGGTGGGCTGAAAGACAGTCGGCGAAGTGTTGCTTCATAGTGGCGGTTGTCGCTCAAATCAATAAAACCCCGACAAATGCTAACCAGCGGTCTGATCATGCTTATCGCGGCGACCTGCCAGCAGGCTCATTGGCATTGCAGCAGCAGGGGCTGAACCAGCCGCCTGTTGCTTGCCCCTGCTCCTCTTCGGGTGGCGGGCCTTTTGCTTTCGGCGCCACCGCTTCTCGATGATCGATCGCCACCTGTCCCGCGTCCGCATCCCGAGCTTGTCAAAGATGGAAAGCGAGCGTGCCGGTTTGCTGCGGCGCTACGGTCCTAAGCCTGCCTGGCGGCCGGGCCCGTGTTTTCGGCCAATCATCTCGACGGTAACGAGGCGTAACGGTGAAATGCCTCGCGAGCAGGTGAGTGGGCGCATCCCGCGAAACGCCTCCGTGGCGCCCCGAATGTCGTGATCAGATACGGCTTGTACGCGTCCTCAACTGCCGCAGCTTTCATCGGCCCCGCACTTCGCCATCCGGGCTTGGGACACTGCCTGCTCTGCTTCCGTGCAACGTCCGCGATGGCGGCTCGATTCCTCGGCCGAGACGCCATTTTTGGCCGGCAATTCCAGCGCCGGCCTTGAACGGGTCATGCCGCATATCTCTTGGATGCCCCATCGTCGTGACCCCGCTTAACCCGGCCGGGCCTCCCGACCGCCGGATCGATAATAATGATCGCCTCTGGAGAATTGTTCTTGTTGTCGAGCGCGACGGTCTCCACCGTCTTGCCGTGTTCGACTCTTTGCCAATGGCCGGCACGCGGCCGAGCGATGTCATGGGTCTGTAGAGAATCATAAAAGCTCATCCAAGCGTAGCCGTCTCACGCGCCTTTGCGGCCATTTGCGGAACCACTTCCGTCAACTGGAGAACCGATTGTTTGTTCGCGAAGGCACTCGCAGAATCGATAATTGATTCCGACCACTTTATGGCCCTCCGATGCTTTGTGGATGCGCGCCTTGTAGGCCTCGCGGATCACCGGCGCCGCGAGCGAGCGCTCGAAGAGGGGTGGGATATATTTGCCGCCAGGAATGGTTGGCCAGATGCCCGCCCGCAGAAGATGTTGATGAACGTCGGATGGTCGGGTTGACGGAACAGGCATTCGCGCCAGCTCGGCGAGCGTCACGAACCGCGCCTTGAAGCTCTCCAGTTCAGCCCGTTCAAACGCCGGCACCATCTGCTTCGACGATTGCATTCTAGCATCCCGCAGCCATTTTTCACGCTTGAGCATGTAGACCGTGTCGGGGGTGACGCCGAGATATTTCACTGCCTCATCGGGCCGCATGAACCCCGGCTCGGCTTCGCGGTGGAGCGCGCCATTCACCTCTGAGGTATTCACCACGATCTGTAGAATCCCCCGTTCATGGCGAAGACGGCCCACGGCCCAGAAGTCCCCACGCAAAAGCCCAGTGACGATCTCTTCCGAAGACCTAAAACAGATGCGCACCGCCGACATGATCGGCGCGCATCCGGGAGGGGAATGATCCATCAGCGGTGCATTGCGATGAAGCCGTGTCAGGAACTGGTCCAGATCAGCGATGATGTACCGCGACGGGAGCACGCCATCCGACGGAAAGGCCCGTGCGATAAGACCCTGATGAACCAGGGTCTTGAAGAACGCGTGTTTGATGTTGAGATATTTCCGAGCCTCGCTTGTTTCACAGGAAGAGCGGAAGAACGTGACCAGCGGCGCCTCGATCGATCTGGGCGCCACGCGGCTGCGCGTGGGCTCCGCCGACGGCTCCATCAATGACAGGAGCACCGCGACGTTCGTTACACGCCCCACCGAGCAACGGCACAGTTTCGCCACCGCTCCGATGGTGGTGAGTTCACCGCCCGTCGGTGGCTGGCCCAGCACCCTGGTCTGGGCTGTTATGGGGATATGCTGCTCGATGTGATGGCGGACCGCCACCCGTAATGGCTCAAACGCCGCTTCGGCGGACAGACCGAGCCAGTTTTGCAGCTTGCCATACACTCCCATCGGGGACCGGCGGCCGACCGGACACGTCTCGAGCATTTGATCCAGCACGGCATTGAACCTGCGCGGAAAGTCGAGGCAGGCGCGGAACCCGGCGGACATGGCACGCGCGCGATCGCCTGGCGTCGACCTTGTCCAGCTTGGCGCGGTGCTTCCCCAAAGGGCGGCGGCTCCCACCCAACGCATCACGTCGACCGCGTCCGCGAACGCAAGACCGTCGAGGAACTCATGGGTAATGCGCGGCGCGCCGACCAATCGGCCCACCAGATAGGCATCCCCGATGTGGTCGTCTGGCTGTAGCCGCTCGCTCATGCCATGCACGACCTCCTGCCCGCAGGGGCATCGCATCGGTGAGAGCGTCTTGCGATCGAACGCGACCCCGCAATGCGGGCAGGCCGATAGCAACACCCTGCCGTGAATAGGACAAGTGGATATGGGCGCCACGTCCCACCACGACCGCCGCCATGGCCGGTGCGCTGTCGGCCCGGCGCGCGTCTCCATATCGAGTTTCAGGCAGTCCGTGCAGACCCGGCCAAACGCGGTTCCGGTATTGCCGCTTTTCGTGATCGTTTCCCCCGCAAGAACCAGCCGTTTGCCATCGCGAAGGATGGAACGGTGACGAAGATGTTCGAGCGGAGTGACCGTCAGCGCCGCGACGGTTGCGAGGGTGTGTCCGCGCTCGACATCGGTGACGAAGTATCCATAGCTGGGTATCTGAAGCTGCTGCGCCAGTTCCGTGCCGGTGACGCAGCCGTGACGCAACACCAGGCGGTTGAACAACGCCCACGCCGGCTCGAACGGCGCGGGTCGAACCCGAAGCGGCAGGCGATGCAGCGACACTTTCATCGCTCGCCATTGCCGAAGGGGCGATATGATCCGCGCCCCGTGCCGCGCAGGCGCGTCGTTCTGCTCTGATCCGATGGCGGGGAAGCAGATCCGCCAAGTTGCCACATCTCCCGCAACCGATCGTTCGAACAGAGGAACGGGTTGTCGCGCTCAACGTCCGCTCGGGCGAGCGCGATCAACTGGCCGTCATCGACGATCATGTCGAAGTCCAGGATTTCCTCCGATGCCGCTCCATAAGCACCGAACCAGCTCGTATGAACCTCGCCAAGCAGTTCCAGGTCGACCGAACGTTTGTCTCTGGCGAGGGCCAACGTCAGCGCCTGGCTCAGATATTTGGACAGCATTCCGATCTCGCCGCGCGACGCGACATAGATGCGTTTGGCGAGCTCGTGCTTCGCCAGGCCCGAAGGGTCCGGAAGACGCATCATCTTCTCCATGACCCCCAGTACGCTGGAGAACATCGTTCGGCCGCTCCTGCTCAGCCAGCTATAGGGTTTGAGGATAACCGGAGGCTGGAGCCGCCGGCGAAGCTGCATGGTCTTCTGCCCGGGCGCCGCGATGTCGAGGAGTTGCGGCAGCCCGGCGATCACGATCTGCACCTTCACCCGGTTGAGCAGCGATTTGATGAACTCGGTCACTTCGGCTGTCGCGTCCGGGTTGGCCTCGTTCACCATGTGATGCCCTTCATCGATGAAGATCAGCTCCGTGCCCATCTCCTCGGCGTAGAAGGCGATCTTTTCGATGACGTCGCTGGTGTTCCAATGGTCGCGCGCCTTGTAGCCATAGGCGCCCAGTATGGCCGCGACGAGCGCCCGCCGGGTGGTGCGTTCCGGCGCCTCGACATACACGATCCGGCGAATGTCTCCGTCGTGGAGACGAGCGATCTCAGGTGGCGACTGCGACGCGGTTTCGAGCGTGAGATCGGGGAAGTCCGCCATGTAGTCTTCGAGCGCCGTCGTCTTGCCGGAGCCCGAGGCTCCGACGATCAGCAGCGCTCGCGCCTTGAACCGGCGATCGCTGCCTTGCGGGCGATACCGTCCATGAAGTGCGCGGATTGCTGCTTTCGCCTCGACATGCCGGCTATGCGGGATCACAGATGTCTCGAAGGTCAGCACTACGTCCGGCACTGACGGCGCGAGGGGCGCGGAGGCGATCGTGGCCATTGTCATCGGCCAGCCTCCGACCACTGCGCGACCAGCGCCTCGATATCAGCGTCCAGATCGACGATCGTGGGCGCGGCTATGGCCGGCGGCGGCAGTTCGGCATCGACCGCAACAACCCTTGGGGCGGTCGATGCCGAAGCGCCATGCAATGGCGTGAATTGCTCGCCGTTGAAGTCATAGCGCGCAGCGCGGGCCACGCTTTTCGCTTTCGTCCCCTTTTTATAGAGGTCGCTCACCGACTGTTCCGCCGTTCGGCGCGCTTCCTCAAGGTGCCCGATCGTCACCGGCGCATGCCGGGGAAGATTCCGTCGCGCGATCGCGCGATGCACCTTGTGCTGGTATTTGGACACGCCCCGCGACACGGACGGATCGGTGCAGGGAATCATCAGCCACTCGCCGCGCTCGTCGTCGAGCAACCAGACCTCGCCCAGATCATAGGGATCGAAGCGCAGCTCCCACTCCTTTTCGAGGCCGCCGCGACGTGCCAGCAACGGCTCCAGCTTGGTCCGATCGGCATAGATCAGGCCCTCGTACTGGATGCCGATATTCGAGATGCACCGCCGGAAGGTCTCCCCGGTAAGCCGCACGATATGGTCGAAGTCGGGAACCGGACGTACCGGATAAAGCGCCGTGAGCTGACGCCAGCGCTCGATCGGACGGCATTGCAGCGTGTCGTGGACCGTCTCGTGATAGTCGTCGACGATCCATTTCAGGATCATCCGGTTGACCTCGGCAAGCGGCAACCGAGCCCGCGCCGTCGGATCGTACTGATCCATTGTCCGCGACAGCGTCGTTCCCTCTTCATGGCTGAACACCTGCACGCCGATCGTCTGGAAGATCCGCTCGACCGCGCCCTTCAGCCACGGCATCTTCACCGGCAGATTGACGACGCCGAAGTCCAGCATCGATGCCGACAACAGCAGAGATTGCGACCGGAACTCCTTGCCGTTGTCGCAGATCACCCATTCAGGCACTCCATGACACGGCCAGTCATGATCGATCCCTTCAATCGCCGACAGGTCCTTCTTCCAGAAGGCATGAGCAAGCGCGCGCTGCAAGGACGCATAGGATGGTACCTCGAAGCTCAGATGCGCGCCGACGATGACCCGCGTGGCGCGGTCGAGCAGCACGGTCAGCCAGGGTCGGCCGAGCGGTCGCAGCGTGTCGGGATGCACCACCACCAGATCGATCAGGCAATGATCCACTTCGACCTCTTCCAGCGGGCGCTCGGGTAGCCTGGTCCGCTCGAAGATGCCGAACTTCAGCCAGGCGGCCCGGCGGCCGAAGCGCTGCTCGAACTCCTGGCGTTCGGTATAATTGTCGCGGATGAACACCCTGAATGTGCGGTCGCTTACCGGCGTCACACCCTCGTCGCGGCAGAGGTCCAGATATTTGCCGTAGGCATAGTTCTTCCGCCGTCGCGGCATGCCGAGATACCAGGCTTCGATCGCGCGCCGCATCAGCTTGTAGGTGTCGACCCTGTCGCCATCCTCTTTCGGATGCCTTGGCGCGCGCGAGCCCCGCAGATGATAGAGCGGGATGAGCAGACGGATGTCACGCCCATGGCGGCTCCACACGCCATGCCAGCCACGCAACGTATAGGGATTGGGCCGAACCAGCGACTTTACACCGCGCCTGGTCGACCCGCTCGCGGATCTCCTGGCCCGATGCTCTTCCGCCGCCCGCCGCGCCGCAAATTCGGCATCTTCCCGTTCCCAGCGCGCGCAATGGGCGTCGAACACCGCCGAGGCCGCCGCCTCATAAGCCTCCATCAACGTCCGGTATTCACCCCTGATCGCATCCACCATGCGGACATAGGTTTCCCGCCGTTCGGCCTCGCGGCGAACCTCCTCCGGCCAGTATTCCCAAGTCCTGCCAAGAACCTCGCTCAGCTCCTTGGGCAGCCTGTCGGGATTGTGTGGATGATGCGTCAGCCTTCGGGTGCCATAGGCATCGTCGATTTCGTCGTCGGACCATGTCCGCTCGTCACCACCTCCATGAGGCCGCAACAGATAGCCGCCTCGTTTCCGGTCGATGACGTTCCACAAGGCAAGGTGTCCCTGCGGTTCCCGGATCGACAACGTGTCGCCACGCTGGAAGCGAAGAGGGATCGCGCTCATGGGCGATGTCCCCCGCGCCGCAACGCTGCGCCGGGCTCAAGCGCGACGTCGAGATCGACCTCCAGTTCCCCTACGGCGACCAGCGCGAGCACCATGTTGCAATGCTCCGGCTTGCCGCCCAGTGCATCCGTAGCCGCGCCGAGCGTCGGAAGCGATCCGACCGTATCGAGCTGCGCTGCAATCAGCACATCATCGGCGAGGAACGCTACTGCGGCGCGGATACGGCGCGCGTTGGCCAGGCGTGGTTGCCGCCGGATATCGCTGTCCAGCCAGATATCATGGGTGGCGCCGCGCGCCGCACACTCGGCCTCGATCGCGTCGAGCCGGCCACCAAGCATCGGATCGAGCGCGAACCGGGCGGCGGGCTTGACTTGCCGATAGACAGTACGGCCGTCCCTCATCACCACGCGAAGATCGGGCGTGTAGCGCCGCTGGCGTCCGCAATCTTCCCACGACAAAGTGTCCGGCTGTGCGGCAAACTCAGCAACCGCGGCATCCGTGTCCAGCACGAGCATCGCATCGCGCTCAAGCAAGCTCTCGTAAGGAAAACGCTGGCCCGCCTTGAGCGATTGATACCAACCCGTGCAGGAACCGTATCCCGGCCGCGCCGCCGGATTTCGTGCGGGCTGCGATATCTCACCAGCCCGCCGGATCGTTCGTCCGTTGCTCACAATTCATGGCCCCCCATAGCGAGACCGCGAATCGGAACTCAAGTCAGAACTCTAGTGAGGGTAACTACTTCCGCAAAGGGTGCTAATCGGTTCTGCCCAGAATGGGCGTCGCAGGCCTGCGCGACGTGCTGGTCTCTTACGCCATGTAGTCTTGCGATCTCGGTCATCGGTTTCGACCAGACCAGCCCATGAAGCTCGGCACGCGTCATTTTCAGCATGTTTCTTTCCGCTCGCATGAGTCATGAGCAACGCCAGTCAGCCTGTCGACACGACGAGGTCCCCTGCCTTATCTGCACGGTGTGAAGTTTTTTGGGTCGCTCGGGCCGCGCCACCCCAGCCTATCTTCCTTCACCTCCAACAGCGAAGCATTCAATCCTAATTCGTGAAGCATGGAGAAAACAAAAATTTGACTGGCAACCCAGGCTTCTGCGGCGCCGACCTTTCCGATTGGATACGAGAGCCAAACAGCCTAAACCCCTCGGAAAGTTTGCTGCCCAGACTCCCCCGTCCGGTCGAACGCCCTTGCGGTGCCGGCTGTCAATCCGGACTTTACGACGCCAAACGTCGCCTAATCCGTTCACGGCTCAATCGTGATTGTCCATTCCACCGCCATCGTTTCCTCTCCAAACAAAGCGACGTCATGGACTGCTCGGGCCTGACAACCCCTGTCCAACCCCAGAAAAGTTACCGGTCGCCTTATGGGCGCGATACAAAAGGCACAGGCTGAACCTGGCTGCCGGGGGCAGGGCTTGTCGACCGTTGGATCGAGAGTGCGAGATGAGGAGGACAACCACCGACCTGCAGAGCGGCAAGGCGCTCGCCTACCTCCCTGTCAGTCACCGTTAGCCGATGGTTTAGACGAAGATAGTCCGTCCATGTCGGCGTGCGGAATGTCTCGGTCCAAAGCGTCGGCTTCTGAAGGTCGCGCTGGAGGGTCCAGTCGCGCGCACCGGCACGGCTCTGAACGCGCCGCCTTTCACGCATGCAGCGCAGAAATTCCGCGATGTTCTCCTCGGCGATCAAGTACTCCACCTTGATCACGATGGGGCCGCTCCTGGGTTTCGGATCAAGTGCCAGTTCTGGTGGCGTGAAGTCGAAGGCCCCTTGATCTGATTCTTCCCACAGCTGTATCGGCAATAGCTTTCCCGCAGCTGCAACCAGGAAAAGTGCCCCTGCAGCACCTTCCAAAGCCAAGGTCAGGGAATAGTTCTGTGCGACGGTACCCCAGATCCAGCTGCCCGCTGCCATACCGCCGTAGGTCAAGGCGTAGTAGATCGACAGAGTGCGACCAACCACCCACCTTGGGCTTGCCAACTGCACACACACGTCGGTTCCGGTCCAGGTGACAACCCAGCCTGCGCCACCGATTGCAAGCGCGATCGCCGCCACAGCCACCGATGATGTGAGAGCCAGCAAAAGGCAACACGTTGCGCAGGCAACGGACGCGAGCGTGATCAATCGATTCTGGGACGTGATGCGTCTCAGGTAGCTATTGCTAATACCGGCGATCAAGGCGCCTGTGCCGAAACCGGCCAAAAGGATGCCGTAAACGATTGGCCCCCCTGCCAGCTGGTCGCGAACCAGGAGGGGGAGCAGGGCAAGGATCGAGATGCTTGACAGGCCGAACAGGGTTGCACGTACAATCGCCACTCTGATCTCCGAGGAAATCGCGGTGAAGCGCATGCCATCATGAATGGCCGTCGTCATCCGCTCGCGCGGAAGAGGCGAAGAGCGAACTTGCCATTTGGAGCGCAGGACTGCGCTCAACGGGACCAGGTCGCTCAGAGCAGCGAAGGCAAAAGCCGACAGCGGTCCCAGAAACGCCAAAATTACACCGCCCAGCGCCGGTCCTATGCTTCGAACAACGTTGTACCCCACCGACATCAGCGTCACCGCAGCGGGTATCTCGCGCTTTTCCAGGATGTCGCCGACGGAGGCGTGCCAGGCTGGATCGTTCAAGGCAAAGCCGCACCCGGCCAGGAAACTCAGCCCCAGGATCAGCCATGGACTGACAGAGCCCAGCCCCACGGAGAGAGCCAGCGCGGTGGATGCCAGTGCGATCAGGCAATGTCCGGCAAGCATCACGCCGCGGCGGCTGAAGCTGTCTGCAATTGCTCCAGCAACAATCGACAAGAAGAAGGCCGGCAGCGTCGATGCCGCCTGCACGAGCGCAACCATCAGATCGGAGGCTGAAATCGTGGCCATGAGCCAGCTTATGGCAACGCTCTGCACGAGCCAGCCAAGGCTGGATATCTGCGTGGCTGTCCAGATCGAACGAAAGACCGGGTTCTGAAGAGGGATCAGTGTGGTTGCCGCAAAAGGGCGGGAATCTCGACGCATGACTTCTCACCTCCACCACGTCGTTCTTTCGCTCACGCACCTGGTGACAGCAGTGCGCGTACGCACGGCTGCGTCACAACCAAGTTCCGATATCGCTCGCGCAACACAGCCGATGTCGCATCCACGGTGCTGATGCGCGATGTATGTGCCAGTTGGCGTCAGCTGGTCTGGGTCGCGCAGCCCGACGGGGTGCGGTCTGCCCTGCGACTCTTGGCCCTGGAAGGTGCTACCGCGCCCATGGCTTGGTTGTCAAACTGCCGCGGGCTGGCAGCGCCCGTAGCATCGGCTGGACGATTTCAGGCAAGCAACAATGACACGAAACTGGGGAACAGCGAAGCCAGTTGACGTCCAGCGAAGACCGCTGGACGTGTCCCATCTGCCCGGCCGACTGCCTGCATGCTCACGAGACATCTCCCTACCGCTGCTAGACTTAGCCACACCTTCGCGCGCCGCTCTGCAAAAATGCGCCTGAGCCTCATCGTCAGGTAGAGCCGGGTATCGGTCAGCGCCTCAAGCATTTTTTCACTTGCGAAAACGTGGACCACGTTGGGTGGGCGTTTTCGCTTATCCTCGAATTTCCGCGGACCTTTCCCCGCCAAAGTTGCGGTTGAAATTTACTTTTTCCGAATTGTTCGATGCTACGGACCAACACGCAGCCACTACTCTGGGGCGGGGGAGTGAAATCAGTGATGCAGCGTCTGTCTACCGCAAGGTTAGGTGAGCTTCTGGCGGGAGATCTGCGGGCTTTTGGCGGGCCCTCGACGATCGAACCACTTGCCGGCCGAATAAGGGCGGAGCAGGTCAGTATTGTCCTTCGCAACACATCTCTTGGCATGGTTGCGAATATACTCAATGCGGCCACTTTTGTTATGGCGGTCTGGGGCTCGCCCGACCAAACGAAAGCCATCCTCTGGGCGAGTGTGATCATCGTCGCCGCTGGTTTCGTCGGCCTAAGAGCGAGATCATCGTTTCTATCGGTCAAACCAAGGTCGGTGTCTCGCCGGACAACGCAAAACCTGGTGCGCAACGCCTTCTTGTTCGGCACTTGGTGGGGCGCACTTCCCGTTCTGTTCTTCGGCGGGGCAACGAGCGCGGCCCAGGTCGTTATTACCTGCCTGAGCGCGGGGATGATCGCAGGCGGTGCCGCTTCCTTTTACACGATTCCCATTGCGGCCATCGCGTATACGCTACCGATCTTCATCGGTTCGGCGGTCGCGATTGGGTGGGTGGAAGACGCCGTCAACCTGCCCGTCGCAATCCTGATAGTGAGTTACGCCATCACGCTGTTTCGTGCAGTGCTTGCTCACGCGTCCGAATTTACCCAACGCTTCATTCTGCAAGCGGAAAGCGAAAACGCCATTCGCAGGGATGTTCTAACCAGTTTGCCAAACCGGTTCAGCTTCAACGAGCGGCTGGAGAACGCGTTGGTGGACGCAAAGCAGTTTGACCAGCACTTTGCGCTGCTTCTGTTCGATCTTAGCAATTTTGACGAGGTGAATGATCACTTTGGCCGAGCAATAGCGGATGCCGCTTTGGTCGAAGTCGCTGCGCGACTTCGCAAATCGACACGGGAGAGCGACGGCATCGCCAGATTGGAGGGTGGCGAATTTGCAATAATCGCTGCGCGCGATATCAGGCCAGATCAAATCAGGTCCTTGGCCAAACAGATCATAGATGCCATGCGCGCCCCGTTCTTGATCGAAGGGCGCGAGATATACTGCAGGCCCTCTCTCGGCATCGCTTTGGCGCCCACTGACGGTTTGGATGCCAACCAACTCCTGCGGTGCGTCGACACCGCGCTACACAGGGCGAAGACGCTGGGGGCGGGCTCCATCCAGTTTTTCAGCCCAGGCGACGATGAAGCTGCTGCAAGGCGCCATGCCCTTGAACGCGATCTGGCTTCTGCGCTGGTCAATGACCAGCTTTCGCTCGCATTTCAACCCTTTCTCGATCTCGCGAGCGATCGCATTCGAGGTTTTGAAGCGCTGCTGCGGTGGCAGCATCCGACCTTTGGCGCGATACCTCCGTCGGAGTTCATAACCATTGCTGAAGAAACGGGTTTGATTCACTCCATCGGACACTGGGTCGTCAAAACGGCTTGTTTGGCGGCTGCGCGCTGGCCGCGCGACTTGCGGGTCTCCGTAAATTTGTCGGTAGTTCAGCTTAAGGACAAGGCCTTGCTGGATGGAATTGAAGTGGCCTTGGCTGAAGCCGGGTTGGAGCCCCGAAGACTGGAGGTCGAGATCACGGAAACTGTGCTGATTTCGAATTTTGAGGAAACGATTTCATTATTGCAATCGTTAATTTCGCTATCCGTCACAGTTGCTCTTGACGATTTTGGCACCGGCTATTCGTCACTCACTTACCTTCGAAAACTGCCTCTTTCGCGGCTCAAGATCGACCGATCTTTTGTCCAGGATATGCTGACTGATGCCGACTGCGCCGCGATTGTAAGATCATTGATTGACCTGGCGCATGAGCTTCGAATTGAGGTAACCGCCGAAGGCGTGGAAACTCCCCAACAGCTCGACTATCTGCGCCGCGTCAGATGCGATGAAGCTCAAGGCTATTTGATCGGGAAACCTGTGCGGATAGGCGACATTCCTGGCTCGCTGAAATCCGGCGCGTCCCTCACTTGATCAGTATCGACGAGGGGCGCGCAGGATTACCCCGGTCGCCTTTCCAGCCTCCCCATCGATACCTGCAAGAACCTGGAACGCGGCTTTTGCAGCTCCTCCACCGCCAGTCCTAGGCGACAACGCTATCGGCGGTCAGCCCGATCAGGCTTGATGTGCCTCTCGTATTCTCGGCGGCCATGGTGTTGCCCGGATGGGTTCTTTGTGCGGACGCCACTATCGTGGCGGCGTCATCGGCACAGGAAGAACGGTTTTTTCGCCTAGACCTTGATGAAGCCGGCATAACTCAGCCGCAAAGTGCCGCAGGCATGAATCCGCGAGGTTTCGTGGCGAGTGACTTGGCTCCTGTGCGGGGTCCATTTCCCGCTCTTTCGGCTTAATTCCCTTGTTCCAGCCCGGACCTTGCCGATCAACCCGCTTCGGGGTCGGACTACGCAAGCGTGCCGTCGCTCAAGGCTTCGCCATCGCGATGATCGCGATCCCGGCTGGACCCGACGGGCGCCTGTCGAGCGGGGAATGGTCCCCGCGAACACGGGAGCCAAACAAATGTCGCACGAACTCAGCCTCGCTCAGAGCCACGCCTGGAACCTCGCTCGCATCCTGATGACGCCGGTCATCCTGTTCAAGGTCAATGACAACGAGTACGGCGTTCTCCCTGCCGAAGACCTCGACGGCGACGAAGTCGACGCGATCGCCGAATACTGCCCATTCACAGGCGGTCGGCCGGTTCATTGAACCGGCCCTCTATGCCACGGCGTGCCGCTTGCGAGCGGCAGGCCGCAAGGGAGGCTGCGCCGCGGCGGAAGCCGCGCCCTTGCGCCCTTTGCTCTTCGCGGCGGTCGTGGAGTGTTCCGCGAATTGAGAGGAATTGATAGACTTGGAGAAAGGCCGACCGCAGGCTGCCAGGAGAGAAGAATGGAAAAGGCGGATATAGAAGAGCTGCGCGGCCGGGTCGGCTGTGCCGCGGTGTTGGAGACCGGCGGCTTTACGGTCGACCTCAAGGAAAGCACTCGCAAAGCGGTCAAATATCGTCGTGGCGACGATATCATCATCGTCATCCATGACGGCAAGGGATGGTTCGACCCGTTGTCGGATCGAAAGGGCGATGTCTATTCGCTGGTGCAGCATCTGGATGGCGGCGATTTCCTGGAAGCCCTCTTGCAGGTAGCCTCGCTTGCGGGGTTCGTGCCGAGCGAGCCGGAATGGAAACGACAGTCTCGGGGGACCGAACCCGGCCAGTCAGTTCCGAAGCGATGGGCGGCCCGACGCAAGCCGTGGCGCGGATCGGCGACCTGGCGCTATCTGCGCGATGAGCGGCACATTCCCGAACAGGTCATTGCGACTGCGATCGCTCAGAACGTTCTGAGGGAAGGCCCGCGCGGCAGCATGTGGGCCGCCCACAGCGACGCGGCCGGTCTCGTCACCGGCTGGGAGGAGCGTGGCCCGCAATGGCGTGGTTTTGCCGCCGGGGGCGGCAAGGTGTTGTTCCGGTTGGGGTCCGAGACAGCCACCCGCATCTGCGTCAGCGAAGCGGCCATCGACGCCATGAGCCTGGCCGCGATCGAACGGATCCGGCGCGATACGCTCTATGCCAGCACGGGCGGCGGCTGGTCCCCGGCGACGGACACAGCGCTTCGCCTGTGGGCGGGGAGGCCGAACACACGGCTTGTAGCGGCCACCGACGCCAACCCGCAGGGCGAGGCATTCGTGTCGAGGCTGCGTGAGCTTGCCGGCGAGCTCGCCTGTGACTTTGAGCGGCTGAAGCCGCGCGCCGAAGACTGGAACGCGATGCTGCAGGACGCGGCATCCGCCTGATAGCGCCGATCACTCAACCGCAGCGCAGAATTGAAGATCGCCGGCCGTTGTCATGTCCGCTCGAAAGGGTGCGCACGTTGCCATGACAGCCGGTTCGCACCGCCAAATTGGGGAGGGCAACAAGGAAAGGGAGAAAAGAAAAGGAAACCCGGCTGCCGCATGCCCGCCGGTCGCGTGCAAGGGTGAAGCTTCGCCCGGCTGCGCCGGCCCTTGACCCGCCCGGACGGAGAGGCGGCCGCAGGGGAGGGGTCATGAAGGGCTGAAGATGATGGGCATCCACGAGGGTGCTGCGCGCTCAGGCCCGACGAGGCTGAAGGAGCCCGCAAATGAACCCCTTTTTTCCCAATCGTAAAGTCTACCAGGGCATCGCCGACCGCCGGCAGATGTTTCGCATGTTCGATCGCCATGCGCAGCGCCCGAACCGGGAGCATGTCGATGCCGGATTTCTCTATAGCGGCGAGTGGTTCGAAGTCGGCCGCGTCGAGCACGACTACATGCTGGAGATCCTGCCACCGCTCTGGATGCGGGGCGACATGTTCGCGCTGCGCGAGTTCCTTACCGACAGCATCACCAGCGTCTTCTACACGCTGCGCATCGACGGCAAAACGCGCTACTTCCATGCCTACTGCGATCTGAATGTGGCGCGATCGCCTGCCGAAATGCGCGATGCCATCGTCGAGCGCGAGTCCTGGCCGGTGAAGGCGATGACGCGCGAGGAGCGGCTCGAGCATATCTGGAGCGCCACGCACGACGAGTATCGTGGCTATGCCGGGGACCGCTGGCTGCCGGAGCATCACGGCATGCGCACGGTGCACTGTTATGGCGGCCGGCAGGCCGCCGTGCTGAAGCTGCTCGATGAGCTCACCGATGATGAGATCGCGGCGAAGCTGCCGGTGCATCTGCGCCACCTTCCCCTGGCCGTTGCCGCGTGAGGGGGCTGCGATGTTCACTTTTCCCATTCTTGCAGTTCGCAAGGTCATCGAGCGCGGAAAGACCGATGCCGCCAACAACGGCGGTTTCCGCAATCCCTATTATGGCCTCAAGCCCGGCCAGGGCGAGATCCCCGGCCTGTGGCTGGTCGGAGACCAAGGTGTCTACATCATATCGAACGGAAAACTCGCAGACGGCGAGCGCCCGCTCGTCCTCTATTCCGAAGAATGCCACCCGATCGGCAACCCCGACTGGTTTCACTACAAGCAGCGCCATTTCGGTGGCGACGACGGCATGGAATTCATCGACGCCGAGCAACTGATCCCGCTGTTCGATCGCAACCTCCGCTGCACGCACCTGCGCGTGCAACTCACCGAGACCGAAGTCTCGCTCTCGCTGATCGCCCGCTAACCCCCAGCAAACCTGCCAGCCCTTTCACGCGGACGCCAACGCCGTCCGCGCGATCCTGCTCGCCCTCAAATCCAAGGAGATTTTCCATGGCTCATGACGACCCCTTTACCATCGACCTGTTCGGCAGCACGGCCATTTCGTCCGGCCTTGGCCTTGGCGTCACGGCCTTCGCGGCTGACTTCGGGCCGGGCGATGAAGATGATCCGGATTCTTCCGCACCTTCGCCGGTCACGCCGGCGGTTGCAGCCATGCAACCGACGTCGAAGCCTCGACGGGTTCATGGACTGAACTTTCATCTTGCCGGCGATCGTGGGCTGGCCCGTGGCTGGAAGGATCGGGCCCGCGACAACATCGCTTCGATCAGGCTCGCCGCCGAGATCGGGGCCGACGATCGTCCTGCCACGCGTGAGGAGCAGGAGCGGCTGATCCGGTTCACCGGCTTTGGCGCGTCCGACCTTGCCAATGGTGTCTTCCGCCGTCCGGGCGAGCTCGAATTCCGTAAGGGCTGGGACGACATCGGCTCGGACCTGGAAGATGCCGTCGGCGAGATCGACTATGCCTCGCTCGCGCGATGCACCCAATATGCCCACTTCACGCCTGAGTTCATCATCCGGGCGATCTGGTCAGGCCTCCAGCGTCTCGGATGGCGCGGCGGCCGGGTTCTTGAACCAGGCGTCGGAACCGGCCTGTTTCCGGCGCTGATGCCGCAGTCCCTGCGCGGCGTCTCCCACGTCACCGGGATTGAACTCGATCCCGTCACCGCGCGCATCGCGCGGCTGTTGCAGCCGCAAGCGCGGATCATAGCCGGCGATTTCGCCCGCACCGACCTGCCGGCGAGCTTCGACCTCGCCATCGGCAATCCGCCGTTTTCGGACCGAACCGTGCGCTCCGATCGGGCGTATCGGTCGATGGCATTGCGGCTGCATGACTATTTTATCGCGCGCTCCGTCGACCTGTTGAAGCCGGGGGCATTCGCCGCCTTCGTCACCAGCTGCGGCACTTTTGATAAGGCCGACAGCACCGCGCGCGAGCATATCGCGAAGACCGCCGACCTGATTGCCGCGATCCGCCTGCCCGAGGGCAGTTTCCGGGCCGACGCCGGGACGGATGTCGTGGTCGACATCCTGTTTTTCCGCAAGCGCAAGATCGGCGAGCCAGAGGGCGACCTGTCATGGCTCGACACCGAGAAGGTCCGGGGAGCAACTGCAGATGAGGGCGCGATCCGCGTAAACCGATGGTTCGCGCGCCACCCGGATTTCGTGCTCGGCACACATGCCTCGATCTCGGGGCCTTACGGCGAGGCCTATTCCTGCCTGCCTCATCCCGGTGTCGATCTGGAGCGGGCGCTCACCGCAGCGATCTCCCTCCTTCCGGAAGCCATTTATGACGGCGAGCCGGACGAGATTGATCATGACGCCGAGGACAGTGCCGATATCGTCGATGCCCTGCCGGAAGGCGCCGGCGTGCGCGAGGGCAGTTTCTTCGTCGCGAAAAACACCACCCTCGCACAGATGATCGATGGCGCTGCCGTGACCGTCACGGTGCGCAAGGGCAGGGCGAGCGACGGCGTGCCCGAAAAGCACGCGCGTATCATCCGCAAATTGATCCCCATCCGTGATGCCGTGCGTGAAGTCCTGAAGGCGCAGGAGTTCGACCGGCCCTGGAAGCCGGCCCAAGTCAAGCTGCGCATCGCCTGGTCGAATTTTGTGCGCGCCTTCGGCCCCATCAACACGACCGTCGTTTCCACCAGCGAGGACACCGAGACCGGCGAGGTCCGCGAAGTGCATCGCCGGCCGAACCTGCAGCCCTTCCTCGACGATCCCGATTGCTGGCTGGTGGCTTCCATCGAAGACTACGATCTTGAGACCAATACCGCCCGGCCGGGTGCGATTTTCACCGAGCGCGTCATCGCGCCGCCCGCGGCACCCGTCATCACAAGTGCTGCCGATGCGCTTGCCGTCGTCCTCAACGAACGCGGGCATGTTGATATCGATCACATCGCCGAGCTGCTGCACGCCGATGCCGAAGCAGTCATCATCGAACTCGGCGACGCCATCTACCGCGATCCTGCGACCGGTTCCTGGCAAGCGGCCGACGCCTATCTCTCCGGCCAGGTCCGCGACAAGCTCAAGGCCGCACAAGCCGCCGCCGCCCTCGACCCCGTCTTCGAGCGCAATGTCCGTGCCCTGGTCGAGGTTCAGCCGGCCGATCTTCGGCCTTCCGACATTACCGCCCGTCTTGGCGCACCATGGATACCCGCCGCCGATGTTGCCGCCTTCGTCAAGGAGACGATGGGCGCCGAGATCAGGATCCATCATATGCCGGAGCTGGCGTCGTGGACGGTAGAGGCGCGGCAATTGGGATGGATGGCGGCCGGCACGTCCGAATGGGGCACCGATCGCCGTCATGCCGGCGAGCTCATAGCCGACGCGCTGAACAGCCGCGTGCCGCAGATCTTCGACACTGTGAAGGAGGGCCCGGCTGAAAAGCGCGTGCTCAATGTCGTGGATACGGAAGCCGCCAAGGAAAAGCTGCAGAAGATCAAGACCGCTTTCCAGAACTGGATCTGGTCCGATCCCGACCGGACCGACCGGCTGGCGCGGGTCTATAATGACCGCTTCAACAACATCGCGCCCCGAAGATTCAACGGGGATCACCTGCAACTTCCAGGCGCCTCCGGCGCCTTTTCTCTTTATGGGCACCAAAAACGCGGCATCTGGCGCATCGTCTCGGCCGGCTCGACCTACCTCGCCCATGCCGTCGGCGCCGGCAAGACCATGACGATTGCCGCGGCCGTCATGGAGCAGCGCCGGCTTGGCCTGATCGCCAAGGCCATGTTGGTCGTTCCCGGCCATTGCCTTGCACAGATGGCCCGCGAATTCCTGGCGCTCTATCCGACCGCCCGCATCCTGGTGGCCGACGAGACGAATTTTTCTTTAGCCAAGCGACATCACTTCCTGTCGCGTGCGGCGACCGCCGCTTGGGACGCGATCATCATCACGCACAGCGCCTTCCGCTTCATCGGCGTGCCGTCGGCATTCGAGCAACAGATGATCCACGACGAACTGGAACTCTACGAGACGCTGCTGACCAAGGTCGAGAGCGACGACCGCGTCTCGCGCAAGCGTCTCGAGCGGCTGAAGGAGGGGCTCAAGGAACGGCTGGAGGCGCTGGCGACCCGCAAGGACGACCTGCTCACCATCTCCGAGATCGGCGTCGACCAGATCATCGTCGATGAAGCCCAGGAGTTCAGGAAGCTTAGCTTCGCCACCAACATGTCGACGCTCAAGGGCGTCGATCCGAACGGCTCGCAGCGGGCTTGGGACCTTTATGTCAAATCCCGGTTCGTGGAGACGAAGAACCCAGGCCGGGCGCTCGTGCTGGCCTCCGGCACGCCGATCACCAACACGCTTGGCGAGATGTTCTCGGTGCAGCGCTATCTCGGTTACCAGGCCCTGCTTCAGCGCGGGCTGCACGAGTTCGACGCCTGGGCTTCGACCTTCGGGGACGTCACGACTGAACTCGAATTGCAGCCATCCGGGAAATACAGGCCGGTGACGCGCTTCGCCACCTTCGTCAACGTGCCGGAGTTGATCGCGATGTTCCGCTCCTTCGCGGATGTGGTGATGCCGCAAGACCTTCGGGACTATGTGAAGGTGCCGGCGCTTTCGACCGGCGCACGTCAGATCATCACCGCCAAGCCGTCCGCCGCCTTCAAGCGCTACCAGATGGTGCTCGACGCCCGCATCAAGGCCATCGAGGAACGAGACGGTCCGGCAGAAGCTGGTGACGACATCCTGCTGTCGGTTATCACCGATGGCCGGCACGCTGCTATCGACCTGCGCCTGGTTGATCCCGACAATGACAATGAGCCGGACAACAAGCTCAACGACCTGATCGGCAATGCCTTCCGTATCTGGCAAGAAACAGCGCAAAGCAGCTATGTCCGCGCCGACGGCAAGCCGTTCGAGCTTCCTGGCGCAGCGCAGATGATTTTTTCCGATCTCGGCACGATCAGCGTCGAGAAAACCAGAGGCTTTTCAGCCTATCGCTGGATCAGGGACGAGTTGGTCCGCAGGGGAGTTCCGGCATCGGAAATTGCGTTCATGCAGGATTTCAGGAAGTCGGAGGCCAAGCAGCGCCTGTTCGGTGATGTGCGGGCCGGAAAAATCCGGTTCCTGATCGGCTCCTCCGAAACGATGGGCACCGGCGTCAACGCGCAGCTCCGCCTCAAGGCGTTGCATCACCTCGATGTGCCGTGGCTTCCCTCCCAGATCGAGCAGCGCGAAGGTCGTATCCTGCGGCAGGGCAACCAGCACGATATCATCGATATCTTCGCCTACGCCACGGAAGGATCGATGGACGCCCAGATGTGGCAGAACAACGAGCGCAAGGCCCGGTTCATCGCGGCCACCCTCTCCGGAGACACGTCCATTCGGCGGTTGGAGGATATGGGTGAGGGGCAGGCCAACCAGTTTGCTATGGCCAAGGCGATCGCCTCGGGCGATCCACGTCTGATGCAGAAGGCAGGTCTGGAGGCAGACATTGCCCGCCTGGAGCGCCTTCGCGCGGCCCACATTGATGATGAGCACGCCGTTCGGCGGCAGATCCGCGATGCCGAGCGCGATATCGAATACGCGACCCGGCGCATTGGCGAGGTGGGCAAGGATATCGAGCGCCTCGTGCCGACGACCGGCGATGGGTTCAGCATGGTGGTCGGGGGCGAGGCGTTCACGCAGCGCAAACTCGCCGGTCGTGCGCTGATGAGGGAAATCCTGACTCTCGTGCAGCTTCAGCAGGAGGGCGAAACCACTATCGCCTCCATCGGCGGCTTCGATTTCGAATATTCCGGCGAGCGCTTCGGCAAGGACGGCTACCGCTATGCCACGATGCTGATGCGCACCGGCGCCGATTATGAAATCGAGCTGCCGGTGACCACTACGCCGCTTGGTGCGATTTCTAGCCTCGAGCATGCCTTGGCCGGCTTCGAGGGCGAGCAGGTACAATACCGCCAGCGTCTTGAGGATGCCGAGCTCAGGCTCACTTCCTATCGCTCGCGTCAGGGCGGCGAGTTCGGATTCTCTGGTGAACTCGCCGAGAAGCGCCGGCAGCTTGCGGAAATCGAAAACGATCTTGCGTCTTCGATTGATGGCCAGGATCCGCGTGCAGCCGCATAGCAGGCTCGATACAGGCTGCCGGTCAAGAGTCCGGCAATACCGGCGGCAAAGGTTCAAGGCGGCTCGGGTGCAGGCGATGCGGAAGGCGCGCCGAACTGCTTACCCATGTTGATGCCTCGTTTCGGTCATGCTCGGCTCCGGCCAGCCAGACCACATGACGTAACGTCAAGAATCAGCTAACTGGATCATCGCGGCGGACCTGATTGGACCGTCCGGCCGGCGCCTGCCAGAGCCCCCCGCAAAAGCAGGCGCCGGCCTTTTAGCGCTTGAAAGGCGAGCAGTCATATTGTTTCGTCTTGTACCCATCCAGACACGAGGCAGTTGCGATGGACGACACCAAAGGCGGCGCAAACCACACGTCCGTTGAGATAGTCGAGGCCATGGGCGAGTGGTTCGTCCGTGTTGTTGGGAACGGCGAAGAACTTACCCGATCATTCGACCTGGAATCGGTCGCCCTTGCCTTCACGGAAGGCCAGCGGATGCGCCTTGGGGCTTAAGGACTTCAAGCGGATCTGACCCGACTTCCGCGTTCACACCATAGCCGCCTAAATTCAGTTTGCTATCGATCCGTTGCGGGATGGCCCTATGTCGTGCCGATCAACTTCCGTTCTTCACCATACGACGGCAGGATCAAAGTCTTGCGCAATGCAAGCAAAGGTCTGACATAACCGCTTTGGTTCCGTACTTGTCCGTTGGACGTTCCGTTATTTTAGCTAATCGGCATATAAGCGGGCCGTCACTGGCTGACGGCCGCCTGTTTTTTTAGTCTACAGCCTAGCCGGCCAAAAAGAACGCGTCAATTTTGGCGTCGCTCTTGCCCAGCGCCGCAATGCCGGATGCCATCATTGGCTTAGAATAGATCAGGCCCGGTTGCGTACTGGACATTGCTCAAATAGAGATGGGACAAATCAGACAAAAGGACCGACACATTGACAGAAGAATCCGACCGCCGCGCCGCCGAACTAGCCGAGCTTACTGCGGAGATTGTGTCCGCCTACGTAAGTAAGAACCCTGTACCGGCTACCGGCCTGCCTGAACTAATCGCATCCGTGCATATGTCTCTGTCCGGGCTTGGTACGCCGATCGCGCCTGTCGTTGAGCCGCAAACTCCCGCGGTCAACCCGAAGAAGTCGGTGACGCCAGATTTCATTATCTGCCTCGAAGACGGCAAGAAGTTCAAATCCCTGAAGCGGCACCTTAGCACGGACTTCGGTCTGACGCCGGACGCCTATCGCGAGAAGTGGGGCTTGCCGCGCGATTATCCGATGACGGCTCCGAATTACGCCGCTCAGCGTTCGCAACTGGCGAAGTCCATCGGGCTTGGGCGCAAGGCTGAACCCGTCGCACCAGCCAAGAAGGCACCCGCGAAGCGGAAAACCAAAGTGTCCGCCACCACCTGACGCTACGTAACGACTCAGCTATGTCAAGGCGCGGCGGATCCCAATCCCGCCCGGGGCCGGCGCCATTCGGATAAGCTCCAGCGAGGGCGCCGGGAACTCGCCGGGCGAAGAAACCCCAACCACCTCAAGCCCGGCGAGCCTACACCTGATCAAAGTACCCGATCAGGACCGGGACCAACCGGCACCACGTCCGAAGCAAGCGCAATGCCAGCGCTTTGGTCCCGAAATGGGACAATGCCGACCCCCCCGCTAGCAGCCGGGTTTCTCTTCACAAAAACCAACGTAGAACAAAAACCTGTGAGCTTTCGCAACGGAGCCGCCGCGCCAAGGCAGAGAACCGTTCCGCTTATCGCCATGCCCCGGTCTACGTCGCAGGGTTGAGGAAAGGAAAACTTAGGAGGAATAAAACCCGCTCGCAGATCGGGCGGGCCGCTGACGCTGGCGCTCAACCGCGCCGCTCGCGATCCCGGCCGCGTCGTCCTGCGCAGGGCTGTTAGCCCCGCTCGGCCAGCCGGGCAGGGATGCTCGGCCGCAGGTGCACCGGCCCGCCCGCTCCGCGGGCCGGGGGATGTCTTCAGGAAGAAGACGAGCAAGGACGCAGCGATCAGCGGTGTCCCGCAAAACCCTTGAAGGAGCATCTCCATGGAACTGAAGTTTGTCGACCCGCGCGCGCTGAAGGACAACCCTGACAAGGCGCGACGCTCGAAGTCGAGTCCGCAGGCCGACGCGCTGCTGCTGGCTACGATCCGTGCCGTCGGCATCGTGCAGCCGCCTGTCGTCGCGCTGGAGACCGATGGCGGCAATGGCTACGTCATCGATGCCGGCCATCGTCGGGTGAAGCAGGCGATCGCGGCCGGTCTCGAAGAGATCGCCGTGCTGGTGATCGAGAGGGCCGAGGATGGCGGCGCCATGCGCTCGCTAGCGGAAACGCTCGCTCACGAGCAGCTCAATCCCGTCGACCAATGGCGCGCCATTGAGCGGCTGGTCGCGCTCGGCTGGACCGAGGAAGCGATCGCCGTCGCTTTGGCGCTTCCCGTCCGCCAGATCAGGAAGCTGCGCCTGCTGGCCAACGTTCTGCCGGCCATGTTGGAGCAGATGGCCAAGGGCGACATGCCCAACGAGCAGCAGTTGCGCACCATCGCCTCGGCTTCGCTTGATGAACAGAAGGAGGTCTGGAAGAAGCACAAGCCCTCCAAGGCCGATCCCCAGGTGTCGTGGTGGAGCGTGGCGCAGGGCCTGACGAAGCGCCGCATGTACGCGCGCGACGCCAGCTTCGGTGACGATCTCGCCCAGGCCTACGGCATTGCCTGGGTCGAGGACCTGTTCGCTCCGGCCGACGAGGACAGCCGCTACACGACGGATGTCGAGGCCTTTCTTGGCGCCCAGCAGGAGTGGATGGCAAACGCTATGCCCAAGCGTGGCGTGATCGTGGAAGCCGGTCAGTGGGGCGAGCCGAAGCTGCCGGCCAAGGCCGAGCGTCTGTACGGTAAGCCGTCGAAATCCGATCACACCGCCATGTATCTCGACCGCGACGGCAAGGTACAGTCGGTCGCGTATCGTATGCCGGCGGTCAAAAAGTCCAAGGACAAGAATGGCGCTGATGTCGAGGCCGATGGCGATGATATGGTCGTTACGGCAAAGCCGCGTCCGGACGTGACGCGCAAAGGCCTGGAGATGATCGGCGACCTTCGTACCGACGCACTGCATGAGGCGCTGTCGCGCGCACCGATCGAGGACGACACGCTGATGGCGCTGCTCGTTCTCGCCTTCGCCGGCCAGAATGTGACAGTGGCATCTGGTGCCCGTGACATCTCCTATTACGGGGCGGCTGGCCTCGGCGAACATGCCGCGCGCCTGTTCGACCAGGAGGGCAAGCTCGCGTTCGACATGGACACGCTGCGCATTGCCGTGCGTTCCCTGCTGATCGACGTTCTGTCCTGCAGGGAAAATCGCTCGGACAGCGGCGTTGTCGCCCGTGTCTCCGGCGACGTCATCGCCGCCGACAGCTTCCTGGCCAACATGGGGACGGAGGATTTCCTGTCATGCCTGTCGCGGCAGGCATTGGAAAGCGCCTGCGCGGATACATCCGTCCTGCCCCGTCAGAAGGTCAAGGATACCCGTGCGGCCTTGGTCGAGCATTTCAAGGAAGGCCGCTTCGTCCACTCGTCGGCGCGGTTTGGGCCCACTCCGGAAAAGCTGACCTCCTGGCTGAAGAAGAACGAGGCCAGGGAACAGCCTGACGACGGCACGCCGGAGGACCAGGACGAGCTCGACGGCGATGCGATCGTCGATGCTGCACATGACCATGTCGGCGACGATGACGCTGCGCAGGACGAGGACCTCACGGACGAACAGACCGAGCCTTACAAGGTGGCCGCCGAGTAGGCGGCTGCGCCTTACCTTTCCCTTCGAACGATCATTCCGCCGCCGGCACATCACCGGCGGCGGTTCTGTTTCCACCATGAGCACCACGGAGAAAACTATGTCCGCCCAATTAATCTATGACCTTGTTCCACTCGCATCCATCGTGACTTATTCCGACGGATCCCCACGCCCGCCAGAGCGGCATCGCAAGAAGGTCGCAGCCTGGGAAAATCTCAACGGCGGCGGTCGCCTGATCCGCAAACAGGCCGAGGCCCGCGTCGGCAGTACGACGCTGCCCGCCTCGATCACCCTGCACAAGGGCGACTATGGCAGTCAGGGAACCATTGTGCTGCGCGTCCACCAGACGTTTTCGGTGAACAGCGACCTGAAGTTTTCGGTCAAGCAGCGGCCCGCCATCGGCTCCGTCCTGGTGCTCGACCGCGCCGGCGACGATGCGGAGCTTGTCCATCTTGCCGCCAATCGCGCGGCCGCCGAGGAATGGCTGAGCCGCCACGGCTATCCGAACGCCGTGTTTCAGCAGGTCGTGGCCGACACCGTAGCGGCGGACACCGTAGAAGGGAGGACTGCAGCATGACTGCGCGAACTTTTGAAACCCATGTCGTCGAACCCCCCGGTTCTCCGGAAGTTACTTTTGGCCGAAGCGCCGATGGGCTTTGCGTTGCCCTTGTCGGCGAGCACGCCTTCGCCATGGCTCCAGCCCGTGATGGCCGGCACTATCTTGTCACGGGCTGGCGTATCCGCCGGCCCATGGCCGAATGGACGCGCGGCGATTTCTACGGCCATGCCGGAGAGCTTGCCAACAAGGCGGCGTTTCGCGCGCATGTCAAGGAGAGCGCCCTCCACCAGCAGCAGCGCGCGCCTCTCGGACGTCGCGAAATCCACTCCCGTGCCCACACGCCATGGGGAACGTCGCAGGGAGCGACCGTCTATGCCGAGGGCGTCGTGGCTCACTCGACCGCAGGCCATGGCGGGTTCCATCTGTCGGCGGAGCGAAATCGCAAAGTCCATGACATGCTCCGTGCCAATGGCGGCTGGTATGAAGAGGACTGCCATTGGGCGGCCGTCGCCCAAGCCTTCCCCCAGCTCTTCACGGACTTCGAGAAGGCTTGTGCGGAAAAGTCGATACGCGACTGGTACCCGGATGCCTGGGAGGCGATCCACGGGAGGGTGCTCGAACCCGGCCAATCCGCGAAAAAGGACGAGCGGGCATTTTTCGAGAAGCACACCGGGCTGGGTCGTGGTGTCGGCGATCCGTTCCGAGCACCAGGCCGGTTTCACCGAGGTTATCGCCAGCCCTGGCGGCAAGCGCGGACCGGGCACGGAGGAGCGTCGCTTTCTCGTGGCGACCGACGAATACCATGTCGGCCGCTTTGGATTCGTCATCGACGTTGCGCGCCATCGTGTCTATGCCGGGCCATCGAGTTTCATGGATTGGCAGGTCAGGGACGCATAATGTCTGTCCCCGATCGCCGCGCACAGCTCTTTCGCATGGAGGAGGCTCGGCGCCACACACAGCGCCAGTTCGATATGATCGACCGGCAGATCATGAGGCAGATGACGGCGATCATTCCGCAGCTCAAGCTCCAGCGTATCGGCCACCGACGCCGAAACCCTGCTGATGCCCGGGCCTTACTCGAAAGGTATCGATTGAAACTCGCAGCGATCACACTGCAGAGGCAGCACGAGATCGACGCGCTCTCACGCAAACTGGCCAGGCAAGATGCTGCTATCAAGGCACTGCGTGCCAGACTGCCACCGAACCTGATCCGCGCCTGATACCCCGGCCTGCTCAGCGTTTGCGGACGAACTCCGTTCGCAACACCAGCCCCTTGATCGCATCATGCCGGCAATCGATTTCTTCGGGATTGTCGGTGAGCCGGATCGACTTGATCACTGTCCCCTGCTTCAGGGTCTGGCCGGCACCCTTGACCTTGAGGTCCTTGACGAGGACGACGGAGTCGCCGTCGGCGAGCACATTGCCGGCGGCATCGCGCACTTCAATTTTCCCGGCAGAAGCTGCAATGGCAGCCATCTCCGATGCTGGTCGCCATTCCCCTGTCGTGTCGTCATAGACGTAGTCGTCATTCTGATCGGTCATTGCTGGCCTCGTTTCGGAGTTGAACACGCTACGCTGCCAGCCCGACATGGGAGCAGGCCAAAGAGTTGATCCGCAGCGGCGGACCGGCGCAGCTCATCTATACCGGCAGGAGCCGAAGTTCAAACCGCTGTCGACCCTCGCGCAGCTTGGCGGGCAGGCGGATTGGCGGCGGGATTGAACACTGCATTTCCTCGCGCATGCCGATGTCCGAATTCATCCCTTGCCTGTCTTCCCGGCGGGTTTGCTGCGGTCTGAACCGGCGGCTGTCCGCTTCAAGGCCGCTATCGCGCCGCGGGGCGGCCGGATCCCGCCGATCTCGGCAAGGCTGGCCCGCGTCCCGCGCAGGGCCAGTGAAGAACTGACCCCGCTTGTCCGCAAGCCAACCTCGCTCGCCTGGCAGGCTCCGGACCCTGAAGCGTCCAGCTTCCTCCGGTTCCTTTTGACCGCACCCGCAGGAAAGACCGGCAAGGGCCGGAACACCTGAAGGGCATCGCTAGAAAGGAAAGCTCAATGTCCAGTTCAACCCGCTCCACCAAGGCCAAGGCCCGCGTCGTCCAGCTCCGCAAGGGCACAACCCTCGAAATGGTCCGGCTCTGCTGCCCGGATGGCCGCCAGGCCACCCTCATTTCCGAAAGCTTCGGCCTCTCCATCCTCGACAGTGACGGCATCCGTGAATTCCACGAGCGCAGTCTGATCGAAAGCGCCGATACGCTCGCCGAGGGCCTTTCCGAAAAGGCCATGCAGATCCACCTGCAACGAATCGTCGGGTCCCATGTCGGCTCCGCCTTTGGAGCAGGCCAGTTCTACTCGAAGGCCGTCACCGAGGCGAAGGATGCCACGGCCAGGCTCGCCAATGACACCCGCGACGAGGACATTGACGGTCCGGTCGGCTTCGACAGCAAGGCCCAACGCAAGCGCGAATTCGCCGCCGAAATGGGCCTTCAGGCACACGCGCTGCGCATGGCGGCCGAGGGCGCCGTTGCCGCCTACGAGCACATCGTCGGCGAGAGCTGGAAGCCCTACGAACGCCAGACCGAGAACCCAGGCCAGACCGTCAACCGGCAGGCAGCCGATCTCCAGATGGCGGCCCTTGGCTAACTGCCATCGGGCGGAGCTTCGGCTCCGCCCGATCTTCTCATACTGAGGCTGGTGTCCGTTCGGGAGCCGGCCTCTTTGCTGTGCCAAAGGCACCCGGCTCAAAGTGGACACGGCAAGTGATTAAGACCGCGCCAATCGCGGCCGTCACGAATGATGGTCCTGCTCCGGTCCTCGTCCCGCGAAACGGCTGCGCCGTCCTCCACTGGCGTTGCGGCCCGCAAGCGATGGTTCTCAGCTTCCCCATCTTTCCTCCGCGGGTTCGCGGACCTGCGGTCCTGCGCGTGCGGACCTCGTGACGGCCGCGATTGGCGCGGCCTCGAATGGAGGTTTGAAATGGACAGGAACAACAACAAGCCCCGCGTCGACATCTACGCGAAAATCACCGATCGTATCGTCGCGGATCTGCAGAAGGGCGTGCGCCCATGGGTCAAACCGTGGAGCGTTGCGAATACGACCGGTCGCATCACACGGCCGCTCCGTCACAACGGCCTCCCGTATCAAGGGATCAATACACTGCTTTTGTGGTCGGAGGCGGTCGCGAGGGGCTTTGTCTCTCCGGTCTGGATGACGTTCAAGCAGAGTGCGGAGCTCGGGGGTCATGTTCGCAAGGGCGAGACCGGCTCCATGGTTGTTTACGCCAGCCGCTTCACCAGGACGGAAACCGACGCGCATGGCGAGGAAGTCGAGCGGGGTATTCCGTTCCTCAAGGCCTACACGGTGTTTTGCGCCGACCAGATTGAAGGTCTGCCGCCGCACTATCATACGGCGCCAGAGCCTGCTGCCGATCCTGTCCAGCGCTTCGAGCACGCCGACCGTTTTTTCGACAACACTGGAGCGGTTGTGCGGTATGGCGGAGACAAGGCCTATTATTGTCCCTCTACCGACCATGTGCAGCTGCCCTCACCGGAAGTTTTCCGGGATATGGCTTCATTTGTCGCCACGAGAGCACACGAGTTAGGTTTCATCGCAAGTGTCCTCCTTGTCGCGACGCCTGTTGCTGGGAGGGCCTGACCATGGCTTCTCTCGATCGCGCGGATGTCTACGCCCGCATAACAGCCGAGATTGTTGCGGCTATCGAAGCCGGCGCCGGCGAGTATGTCATGCCTTGGCACCACAACGGCTCCGCGACGGCGCGGCCCGTCAACGTCGCCTCCGGCAAGGCCTATCGGGGCGTGAACACACTCGCCTTGTGGGTCGCGGCGCAAAGCGCCGCGTATCCAACAGGCCTCTGGGGAACCTATCGGCAGTGGCAGGCGCTTGGCGCTCAGGTGCGTAAAGGCGAGCGCTCCACGACGGTCGTTTTCTGGAAGCAGATCGGCGGTGACGGTGACGAGGATGACAGCGGTTCGGATGATGGAGCGGAGCGCCGCCGCTTCTTTGCTCGCGACTATTCCGTGTTCAACTGCGCGCAGGTCGATGGCTACGAGCCGGAACCTATTGCTGCGCACTCAGAAGAAGAACGCGTCGCCCATGCCGATGCTTTCTACGCCAACCTTGGCATCAATACCGTCTATGGCGGCAATGAAGCCTATTATTTGCCATCGGCTGATCGGGTGCATCTCCCAAGTTTCAGTTCATTCAGGGATGCTGCCTCTCATTATAGTGTGCTTTTTCATGAAGGGCTCCATGCAACGGCAGCAAAGCATCGACTTGACCGCGATCTATCCGGACGGTTCGGCTCCGAGGCCTATGCCATGGAGGAGATTATTGCCCAGGTGGGGTCATCGATGATCCTTGCAGACCTCGGTATTGTGGCGGGTCCTCGACCTGATGACGCCTCGTACATCTCAAGTTGGTTAAAGGTCCTGCGCAATGACTCTTCCGCTATCTTCACCGCCGCCAGCAAGGCTCAACAGGCGGCCGACTGGATGCATGCCCGGCAACCATCCAGCCAGGTCAGCGCAGCGGCCTGACAGACAGTTCAGCGGCGGGCGCCGTTGCCGCTCGCCGCTGCAATGAAGCCAGTTGCGCTTCGGCAACCCTTGCTCTGTGCAGAAGGGAAAGGTTCTCGGTCGCCAACTTGCGTTTTTCTTCGGCGTGCCGACGGGCGTCCGATCGCAGGAGCGCAATTTCTGCTCCCATCTCTTGCACTGTTGCAGCCAGATCCTTGGCCGGCCCCGGTGCCTGCGAAGCTGCCTCGATTTCATCGAGGATGTCGCGGTGGGTCGTGTAGAGCGGATTGCGGCTCTTGCCTGCCTCCCGCGCAACGGAAGCCGGATTGATCCGTACCACTCGGCCCTGATGATTAGGGTGGCGTCCTTCGCCGCGGGCCAGACGGGCAAGAGCCGCGCGATAGGCACGAGCGGCGGACGTTGTTGACGCGGATGGCGGATCAGATGTGCTCATCATCTCCTCCGATCTTGTTCAACACGTTTTCGCATTGGTTGATCGCTTCTGTGAGAACGGCGGCCGTCATCGGATTGGCGCCCGGCATCAAGGCCTCATTGCGGGCTCGCCGGTCCCGCCAATACGGCGCATGACGCGCCTCGATCACCATGTTGGCGCACTCCAGGCAGACCGATGGGCTCCGGCCTGCCTCGCTCGGCGCAACTTCGCCGCCGCATCGGCTGGTTTCCGACTGGAAGACACACCAGCCGTAGTCACAGGCATGGATCCGCAGGTCCGTTTCCTTCAGCACGAACTCTATGTAATCGCGCCTCACTTGCTCGCCGGCGCGTCCCCGGAAGCGCGCGTTGCCCGCGGCAATCCGTTCGCCCATCCGTCCCGCGAGCCGGTCGCTCACCAACAGCCTTTCCAGTGCTGTCGCTGTCTCTTCGCGGCTTTCATGGTTGACGAGCTGATGAAGATCGAAGTCGCTGCCGACATATCCGCGCGCGGTCATCGCGACCGACGCGTGCTTGTAATGCTCGGCCAGACCGAGGAGCTGCGATCGGTCTTTACGCGCGATGAAGCGCGCGAAGGTTTTGCGGAACTGGTGAGTGCTGAAGGGCCAAGGTTTTCCTTCATGCAATGGCACTCCGACATGACGGGCAAAGTCATTGATCCGCCAGCCGATGTGCATCTGGGTGACCGGTACGATCTCGCCGTACTGCGTATTTTTCACAAGGAACAGCTCGCGCTTGCCAGACACCTCCCGGAACGGCGCGCTCAATTGCTCGAGCAGCTTGACCGCTGTCACGACAGGTTCTGGAGCGATCCAGCGCTCCGCCCGCCCGCCATGCTGGTCGACGGTCTTGAAGAGCCTGGCCACGACATAGGCCTGCTTGACGCCGGTTTCGCCGATGGCGCGGAACTCGATTGCGCCAACCTCCATCGAGAGGATTTCGCTCACGCGCATGCCGACGAAGCCGGCAATGACGATATAGCAGGCCTCGACCAGGTGATTGGCGGCATGGCGGACCGCATAGGCGCCCAACAAGGGTTCGCCTGCCGGCCCCGCCAATGCGGCACGGGCTAAGGCGCTACGGACAAAATGCGATGGGCCGCGACGATGGCGCTGTGTCAATCCAAAGGCCCGCGCTTCGCGACGGATGGTTTCCGCTTTCACGATCGTCGGACCATGCTCTTCGACCCACTGTAAGGCGATGTTCAGCAGGGAGATCGCGATGGCGTCGGGGATGAAGGGGATCGCACCTCTCGTTGCCGGCGTCAGTCCCGCCGCTTCGTAGGTTGTTTCCTGTGGTAGAGGATCGATCAACGGTGCATCTTCGAGCTTTGCGCGTTGCCGATAAAGGTCCTTCAGCACCACCATGTAATTGACAATGGTGTTGGCGGTAATGGGCTTTCCGCTGTATCCGGGCCGCGTCAAAAGCCAGGCCCGCAACCGCTCCACCGCCGCAGCATCGATGCTGCTGAACGTCTCCAGTCCATCTATCGCCATCCACCTGATCATGGTTTTCAGGTTGATGCTCTTGCTCTGCACCGAGCTTGCCGACAGTCGTTTTCGACCTGTGGGCGGATTGACGGTCATGGACCAGAGGAACTGCTTTGCCGCAACGTGGAGGGCAATCCAGGCCTTTGTGCTGATCAGCGCTTCCTTCGGTACCGGCAGCAGCCAGCCTATTCTGTTCTGATCGGCGCGACGACCAGCCGTTCGGATATCAAGCAGCCATTCGTCGTCGCCAAAGCGGCTCTTCGGCGATACCGCTGCATCCATCCACGTTGCTATCGAGGTAGTCTTATCAAGCCGCGCTTTCATTCAATCACCGGCAAAGCTGGCGCCGTCATGCCTGACGCCGCAAGGTGCAGTTCGGGAGAGAAGCGGGACAGGATGTCGTTCTCGAGGATTTCCAGTTTCGGTGCATAGAGGAGCCTCCAACGGTCTGGCGCCAATGTCTTGCGCGCAGCAACGAGGGCGTCCCGGGTGGACAGCAAGCGCGCCAAAACGTCCGGATCGAGCGGGATCACGGCGTTCGGGCAGGTGAAGCAGCCAAGCCAGGCCGTGCAAAGACGTCCTGCCTTCTGACCTTCTACGACACCTGCCAGAGGATCGCTGCAGGTGAACCCTGCAGCGGTGGCGTGTCTGGCGTCGATCACCTGCGTGTCGAGTTCGATGTGCTTATGGCTGCCATCCGCGCCTCGAACAACGTCGATGAAGCGGGCCTGAAGATTGCCGATGACCCGTTCTTGCGCCCTGCGTGCAATCGGCCGATCGACATATCGCTGCGTCGTGTCTGGCGTAGAGTGATTGGCGAGTATCTGGGTTTTCAGGATATCGTGCCCAAGCGCCTCATGCGCCAGTGTAAGTCCCGTTGTGCGCAATGCCGCTAGGGTCAATGCAAGAGGCGCGCCGCTCTCATCAGCAAGACCATGGCGCTGGGCGAACAGCCAAACATGTTTGCTCATCAGATAGTCGGGAATCAGCTTGATCGCCCGTGTGCCGTTTATGCTTGCCGCCAGGAACAGCCGATCGTGATCTTTCGCTGGGACATGCGACAGCAGTGGTGCTGTCATCGCCAGAACGCGGTCGATCAGGTTCGGCACTGAGAGGCTCTTGTCGCGTAGGAAGCTGCGACGTTGCATGCGATTGGAACGGCCTTTCGACCAGGTCATGACCTCGCGTCCATCGAGCAGCAGATGCTCGCTCATGCAGTCCCGCCGCATCTCGCGAAGTGCCTCTGGGTTCGCATAGCTCTGCGCTCCGATAGCGATCATGTAGGGAATGAGCGTTTCGGGCAGGGTATGAAGATAGCTGGCGAGCTTTGGGGTCCCGCCATGCCTGAGCGCTGCGAAGTAAAGCCGCCACCGGCCCGCACCCCTTTCCAATGTGACGTTCTGCGGAGGAACGACGCCGCCATAATGCTCAACGATGACAGCAAGCATCACGCCGAGATCGTCGAGATCGAGGCGGCTAAGATCGTGCTCCCGCGCGATGGCCTTGCGATCGACCTGCGAGAGCAGGGCTTGTCCTGTTTGGAAAGTCGACCAGCTCTCCTCGATGTCTCTCCTGGCCGCGACTAGCACCGCTTCTATTTCCGATCGGGTCAAGGCGTCGCGAGGGCGCGTCTCTGCGTTTTTCCTTGGGAAGGCGTTGAACGGGATCTCAAGATTTGGTGCAACTAGCCTTGGCCAGTTCCGCTTCAACCAACGGACCATTTGCTTGAGCTGCGACCAGGCGGCGTGACGCGTGCTTTTTGCCCATGACTTGGCATTGAGCCATGCGATGAACGATCTTAACACGTCCGAGGTGACCTCGCGCATTGAGACGAGAGAGGGCATTCGCTCATCCAGGAACCCGAACCAGCGACGGAGTATGTGGAAGGCGCCCCTGCGTGTTGCGGCGCTGTGGCCCGCATGATGCTGTCGGAAGGCGAGTGCTATTTCGGCCGCGACCCCAGGCCTGTTGCGATAGACCGAGAAGTCGAAGCTGCGCTCCAGCTTGCCGTCGGGATCAAGGAAGTTGACGATCAGAGAACCGGGCACGCCCGCCAGCGGTACCGGTGATGGCGCGAGCCGATAATCCTTGCGCCGCCGGGCCATCACAGAAGAGCCTCATACAGCTCATCGACCGATGCCTCCACAAAAGTAAGATCGGTTGCCAGAACGCGCAAATAAATTGCGGTCGTGGTGAGGTCGGCATGCCCCAGGATCACCTGGAGGGTCAGGAGGGGATTGAGCTCCGGCTCGTGCTGTGCCCGCCGTTGCAGGAACCGGAGCATCGCCGTTGCGAAGGTGTGGCGCAACGCATGAAAGCTCGCGGTGACACCTTCGGCAGCCGCAGCTGCCGCGAACATTGCACCGATGCGCCGCGGACTGATCGCGCGTCCGGATTCCGTAAGGAAGACCGCGTCCGGTTCCCTATAGTCGCCATGTCGCGATCGCGCACGCCGGACAATGATGGTGCGCTCTTCACGCATATAGGCGCGTGTCCGATCGACCAGAGGCGATGGTGGATAAACGGTCCGCGGCTTGCCACCCTTGGTCTCCTCGATCTTGATGGCTGTCAGGGCATCCGAGTTGGATCGCGGAATCGCCCGTTGTCCCAATCCGGCGACTTCCATCCGGCGCATGCCTGTGGCGACGGCCCATTCAACGATCAGTCGGTCGCGTGATCCCAAATTGGCCATTACACGCCGCAGCATGGCTGGCGAAAGCGGCCTGGGAAGCGTCGGCGTATGTCGGACAGTCAATTCGTTGACGACCTGCTGTCCGCCTGTCGCGTCAACGTGCGCAAGAAAGCCTTGCGGCCGGCTCCGCGACAAGGCCAGTTCGCTCGCAGTGAACGGAGCATTTTCGGTCAGGCCAGCATTGACACACCATCGGTAGAACAGAGCGAGCGTTCTGATCCGGCCATTGATGGTGCTCCGTGCAAACGCTCGCCTCGTATGATCGCTGCGACCGGAGAGCATTCGATCGCGGTAGGCAGCGATTTCCGCCACCCCGATCACATTCCAGGCCCACTCATTGGCTTCGAGCGTCTGCCACCAGTCGTAGAGAACCTCGCCGTAAGTCCGCCACGTCTGGATGCTGCGCGTCCGTCCTCTCACGAGGGCAACATGCAATAACCAGGCACAGGCTGGTTCAACCAGCCGCATCTCGCGATCGAGCAGCATCGGAACGTGCGGCCGAGGAATACCGTTCGGCGCAAAGTCATCGGTGGTGAACAGCAGCTCTGCCAAACAGGTCTCCAATTCGGGCGACCCGCCGCTTTGCGGGGACAGGCCCTCGGGCACGTCCCCGCAAAGCGGCGGAACAGCGTCCTACAAGTGAAAGACTGTCCTGATTCCAGTGCGGGAAGATGACAGAAAGGACGCGATAAAGATGGGACCTAACACGAGACCCTGCATTGGACATCGGCTCCTCAGCGGCTGAACAGGGATCTCAGCCGCTACCACAAGGATCGCACGGATCGGGCGCGCGAAGAATTGCTCGTCGAGCTTGGTGCCGCGATGCTCTGCGCAGACCTCGATATCGTCCCTGAGCTGGAGCCGAGGCCCGATCATGCCGCCTATATTCAGGGCTGGGCCAGCCTGCTGGGCAGCGACAAGCGGGCGATCTTTCAGGCGGCCGCCCACGCACAACGCCGGTCAATTATCTCCACGAATTCCAGCCCCAGGCGGAAGAAATGGCGAGTGCGGCCTGATGTTACGCGCTCCGCTGTTGCAAGGGGAGAGCGCCGAGCCCTCCCCGATCCGCTTTCGCGTCATCAGTTTGGGCGCGGGAGTGCAATCGACCCCTTCGTCCTGATGGCGGCACACGGTTATTTTTGCCCTATATTCGCCGATACTTGCTGGGAAGCGGTCGTTGTCTACGACCATCTTCGCTGGTTGCCTCGCCGAATGTGCTGCCCTTTGCGCGAAATCTCCCCAACGTCGCTGAGGGCAAGCATCGGGCATCGATTCCCGCTTTACCCCCGGCACCGTCGACCGGGATTTCCATGCGGATAAGCCGAGCCGCGAGACCATAGAGAAGCGCATAACTCGGCGGGATTGCCTCAACTAGGTTGACATCTTGACGTGGCCGGCTAGGGCCAGCTCGACCTTTGGCCAAATGAAGGATGTGCGGCGTGTGATGGTCCAGTTTGGCAAGCGTCGTTCGCTCGGCAGAGCACATCAGGGTGAGCCCCGCCTTGCGGCTGGCCCCGTTCGGGCGGTAACCCGAGGCCGAACCCTGATCAGCCGGCTGGTGCCGGCGTCCAGCCCAAAGATGCCTATCGATGTCCGCTATGCGGCCGCTCCTGCTTGAACAGCAGATTATCGGGCTCCTGGGACTCGCCTCGCGGCCCGTCATCGTTCGACCGATATCAGGAGGCGGGTGCGGCTCTTTCCGAGCTGTCCGTCGTTCTACAATGACGCGTGACGGGGACGGCCAGGCTTGATGGTGCCTGACGTTAGTCGAAGTTGCGGTGATCATGCCGATGGGAGCTCGACCGTCGTCTGGCCGGCGGTTTCATGGAAAGGCCCACCACCTGCGTCCTCGATGGGGCTGCTCTGACCGAAGGCCGGCCTTCGCTTCGCTGCGCCTCGTTCTTAAACCCGCAACAGCCGGTCGCGACTTTCTTCCCCTGGCGACTGCGCCGCCATTCCGCGCGGAACAAGAAAGCCTCCCCCTGGCTGCCCTTCACTGTCGTTGCGGCCCTAAGGACCACCCCAATTACCCCGCCCCATGGGGCCCCCCCAGGGTGCCGGCCCAACGCCACACGTGCCAACAAACCCATCGAGGTCGCGGTGGTCGCGGCCCGAGAAACTCACGGAGACGACAAATGGCTACCATCGGCACATTCACCTCAAACGGCAACGGCTTTTCCGGAGCCATCAAAACCCTCAACCTCAACGTCAAAGCCAAGCTGATCCGCGTCGAGAACCCTTCCGACAAAGGCCCCCACTTCCGCGTCTACTCGGGTAGCGTCGATCTCGGAGCCGCCTGGCAGAAGGTCTCCAACGAGGGCCGCGACTATCTCTCGGTCAAGCTGGACGACCCGAGCTTCCCCGCTCCGATCTACGCTACCCTGATCGAGGTGGAAGGAGAGGAAGGCCTGCAGCTGATCTGGTCTCGCCCCAACCGGGACTGATCGCCTCGACGAGGGCTCCGCCGCAAGGCGGGGCCTTCGGCTGTTCCCAACCAAGCCGCAGGCGGAACGAGAAAGCGTGAGGAAGCGATGGCTGCGGAGCAGGGACTCGGATCCCGTCTTTTGGTGGCGTCTCAGTTGGGCTCAGTCGTTTTGAGGAGTCCTGATCGCCTTGGCCGACCTGAAGGTCTCCTATTCAGTTTCAGGCGAAGAGGCTTCAAGCGCCAGCACATCCAGCCCCTCAATCTCCTGCATCACTTTTCCGGCGATACCCTGCAGGTCACCATACATGCCGACAGTCGACTCGATCACCCCTTGGATCTGCGCCTCGCGCTTGGCCCACAGGCGTGTTGTGACCTTGCGTTCCTTGGCGAGGTCCTCCTGCATATCCGAGAATTTCTCCACGATCGCCTCGACACGGTGGCGGAAGCGCGGACCGGTCAGATAGCCGTAGACCTGTTCCATTTTGGTGGCCTGGCCGTCCTGGGCGAGGCGGGAGTTCGCCAGCTCGATCAGGGATTGCCGAAGCATGATGGCGATCGGGATCGCACACTTGGGATGGGCGACATAAACTCCGTCCACAAGATCGAAGGTTTCCACGCCGGGAGGCAACGCTTCGGAGATCATCAGCGCAATATCCGCTTTCGCGGCTCGTTGATCTCCTCTGAGTTTCCCAAGCCAGCCCTGGCTCCAGTTCTTGGTGCGTTTCGATTCCCATAAAATGGCGCCGCATGGCTGGCCGGCGGGTCCGACCACGCGGTGTAGGACATCTCCGCCGAACTCGCCCTTGGCGACCGGTTCGATGGTGTCCATCGGGAACCGGCTGGCAATGAGAGACTCGAGCTCAAGCTCGAGGACCTCGCCCTGCAGCTGCTGAGAACCCTGTTCCGCACGGCGCTTCAGCTCCTCGATCTGGCGCTGCATGCCGGCTATCTGTTCTTCTTTTTCGGCAACCTTCATTTTGAGGCCGTCTTCGGCTTCGGACCTAGCCTTTACGCGAACGGCGTCCAATCCTTCCTGGATCTTCCTTTCGATGGTCAGCGCCATCTCGCGCTTTTCATCGTCAAGCGCACGCTGCTGTTTGAGGAATTCCGCCTGTTGCTGCTGGGCCTCGGCGAGCTTTTCGTCGCGCGCCTTCAACGTCGCCTCCAGCTCGGCAAGCTTGTTATCCCTGTCCTCCAGATCTACCGAAAGCAGCAATTTTGCCTTGCGGGCTTCCTCGACAGCGATTGCGGCACGCTCAAGCTTGATTTGCTCAGCCACCTGGTTGCCGATGTCCTCTTTGGCGGCGTCGATCGCGGCCCGCTCACGTTTAAGCTCTTCCTCCCGGGCCGCCATGGACGCGTTGCTCTGCTCCAAACGCCGTTCATAGTCCTCGCGAGTCGCGGCAATCAGCGGCGCCGCGAGCGACTCGTTGAGCTTGATCTCCGTTTTGCAGCTTGGGCAGCTGATTGTCGGTTCATTGAGAATCCTGGGCTGCACAGTCATTTGGCGCGCTGACTCACTGAGGGCTGATGTAGTTTCAGACTATATATTACCGCTCTTTTTTGGAAAAGAACAAAGAGCGAACAGGGGTGTTATCCCCAGCGTAAGGACGGAACGCCGATTTCGTCGTCGAATTCCCGGCAAAACGGCACGGTGAATCCGCCGTCTTCTACGAATGACTGTTTCTCTTTTGCGATCTGATCGGCATTCCGCGGGAACGTGACCCGAGAATGAAATCAAACACGGCTTGAGGCTGACCCAGCGCTGTCGCCTGCAAGGCTGCCGGAATCTTTGCTGCGGCTTCGGCCTGTTCGGCAAGCACGGTGAGTGACATGCCGAGCGCGCATTCGAAGGCGCGATCCGGCGCGTTCATCAGCCGACGAAGGAGCGCCGCGGCGCGTCCGGCATGACGCGCCGCCGCCGCATGCTTGCCCTCGCGGATCTTCACGCCGGCCGCCGATAACAGGATCAATCCCTTGAAGAGCATCCGAAGCGGAGCGCCTCGATCTGCAACCTGCCAAAGACCTTCCCAAGCCTCATGGGCTTCCCAGTAATAGCCATGATTGAAGAGGTCGATACCCCAGAGGAAAATGTCCGAGTCAAGCGACGCCTCTTCAGCAATCTGAATTGCTCCGCTGTGATAGCTGTGTCCTGCAGGATCGCGCACGGGATGCGGCTGCCGGCCGGGAAGATACGCATAGGACGGAAAATTCTTTTCCGGTAGCCAGCGCGGGTGCAACGTCGAACCAATAGCCATCAAAGACGCATTTTGTCACTGCAATCAATTACGATAGAGGTGATTGGGCCGCGACGGGCGGAGCCCGCAGGCCGGTCGCCCCTCGTCCGGTACTCTGGAACAGGAACCCCTTGCGGGTTGTCTCCAGGCAGTCTCGTGTGCCCGCGCGTCTGCGGCCCAGCGCAGCTTGAAAGGGTGCTCCCGACCGAGCGGCGTCAGACGGCTGGCCTTGTGACAGCCCCGACGCACAGCCCGGCCGGTACCGCGCGGCAACTTCGAGAGCATCTCATCTAACCCCCACATTTCTCCGCTATTCCGGCGATACATTCCTCGAGACGCTCCAGGCGGAATTTCGCAATGCGAAGTTCGTTCCCGGCTTCGAAACGTCGATGGCGTCCCTGAGGTGTGGTCGCAATGAGGTTGCGCTCAAGTTCGGCAATGTGCGCACGCACCTGTTGGGCATCGTCCTGACGCAACGCCTTGATCCATCCACGCCCGCGCATCAGTCTTCCTGCCAGTACCCCGAAAGTCATGCCCGAGTTATGCCACCGAGACCCTAATTTGCGGCAAGCCGAAACAGTCGAAATTTAACTTCCGCTGACGCGATTATATTTTGACAAGGCGTTCATCCGGTGGAACGGGACCAAGCTCGGTGAAGAACCTCTACCGGCCTTGCTCGATTGAACTCGTGCCCTTGGGCGCGAAGAAACACGTCCATCTGAACCTCTGGTAGGCCTCGAACTTCATATGCGGAATGATCGTTCGATAGAACGTCATCAATTGCTCACAGAGATGGTAGGAATCATCGGGGGAGGCTTGGACACGCTCCCTAGGGATAAACCACTCTGGCTCTTGTGGCTCATTCAGATAGGAAGGGCGAGGCAGGCTGACGTAATAGCCGTCTTTCGTCTCCCTGACATCGCGAGGGTCTATCGGATGGCAATCTTTGTTGCCGCAGCAATCATAGAGCAGGACCGGGTCTTTTTTGCCGGTATACCAATCGTGAGCATCCGCATTGCCAGTTAAGACAAGCCACGCCAGCGCGATCCGTCTTCGTGGCTGTCTCATGACATCCCCCCATATGCCGCATAGCATATATTAGCGAAGTCTAATTGTCATCCTGGAGCCTCATGCATGCGGTCGAAGCCGCCAACGGGTTTGTCAAATATTCAATCGCCTCCGCTCATGCGAGGAAAACAAAACCGTCCGGCAAGAGAGGTGGCGACAGGATTGTCGTGGGCCTTGATGCGAGGGCATGTCGAGCAGTTCTCTCTCTCAGCCGCAGGCAAGACGGTGCTTTCGCGCCGAGGCGTGCCCCATGAAAAGGCCGGAGAGTTGGGCTGGTATGTGGATAATCAGCGCTGGTGTCTTGCCGATTGCGCCAGCCGGCGCGCACTCTCGCCGCCATGGTGGCGGAGCATGTTGAATTGGCCTTGTTTGAGCAGTCGCTCGGCAATATCGAGGGCCTCAATCGACCGTTCTGTGATCGTGTGGCTGACGCTGCGGAAAAAACCGCAGGGTCGGTTCTGTTCGATGTTCGCGTCGACGGCGATGTCTGCGTACAGCGGATGGCTGCGATTGGATATGGCGTAACCGGCACTGCGATAATCGTGATGGAGAAGAACGGACAACTTAGATGCGCATCGATCAACGAAGACACTGCGCTTTTGGTGGCGGAATTGGCTGCCTGGAATGCGTCTCCGCTGCGTGAGCAAGCGAAGGTTGACCACCGCGCAACGGCCAGCATCCTGCTAGCCAAGCTTCGGAGCTCAGGTCACTTCGCCCGTTTCTAGGCGGCTCGGCGCTGCTGGTATCCGGCAGCCAAATGGCTCCTCGGCTCACACAAGACCCGACGGCGAATAAGCGCACGCTTGAATAGGCCATGTAGTCCAAGGTCTCCCGATGGCGCTGATTGTGGAGCGGCGGCGGCGTCGCTTCGATTGAGGATAGCCCGAATCTGGCTGACCTTTCAGGCAGGAGCGTGTTATGCGACCTCGCCTTTCACGCCCCGCCAGCGGCTCGTTCAAGCCACTTGGTCAACGTAGCCTAATCGCGTACCAAGACCTCGTGCCCTCCAGTTGGCGCGCCTTTGGTGCGCTAAGAATTGCCAGAGAAGAAAATTCCCCAAAATGCTCGACAAAACCTATGATGCCGCCACGGTCGAACCGAAGATCGCCCAAAAATGGGATGAGGCAGACGCTTTTCGCGCCGGTGCGAACGCCAGGCCGGGCGCGGAAACCTTCACCATCGTCATCCCCCCGCCGAACGTCACCGGTTCGTTGCACATGGGGCATGCGCTGAACAACACGCTGCAGGACATCATGGTGCGGTTCGAGCGCATGCGCGGCAAGGATGTGCTCTGGCAGCCTGGCATGGATCATGCCGGCATCGCCACGCAGATGGTGGTTGAGCGTCGGCTGGCCGAAAAGCAGCAGCCGGATCGCCATAGCATGGGCCGCGAAGCCTTCATCGAGAAGGTGTGGGAGTGGAAGGCAGAATCGGGCGGTGTGATATTCAAGCAGCTCAAGCGTCTCGGCGCATCCTGCGACTGGTCGCGCGAGCGCTTCACTATGGACGAGGGTCTGTCGAAGGCCGTTCTGGAGGTCTTCGTCACGCTCTACAAGGAGGGCCTGATCTATCGCGACAAGCGACTGGTCAACTGGGATCCGAAGATGCTGACCGCGATTTCGGATATCGAAGTCGAACAGCATGAGGTTCACGGGAACCTGTGGTATCTGCGCTACCCACTGGAGCCAGGCGTCGCCTACCAGCACCCGGTTGCTTTCGACGAAGACGGCAAGCCCACGGAGTGGGAGATGCGCGACTATCTCGTCGTCGCCACCACCCGTCCTGAGACGATGCTCGGCGATACCGGCGTTGCGGTCAATCCGGACGACGAGCGCTACAAGGCAATCGTCGGCAAGCATGTGATCCTCCCGATCGTCGGCCGCCGCATCCCGATCGTCGCCGATGAATATCCGGACCCTACGGCCGGAACAGGCGCTGTCAAAATGACCCCGGCGCACGACTTCAACGACTTCGAGGTCGGCAAGCGTCGCGGCCTGCGTGTCGTCAACATCCTGACGCCTGATGCGCGCATCACCATCAAGGACAATGAGGATTTCCTCGAAGGTCTCGATCGTCCCGCCGCCCTGCATGGCGCCTGGGATGAACTGGAAGGCAAGGACCGTTTCGAGGCTCGCAAGATCGTCGTGCGCATCTTCGAAGAGGCCGGCCTGCTGGACAAGGTCCAGCCGCATAAGCACACGGTCCCGCATGGCGACCGCGGCGGCGTGCCGATCGAGCCCATGCTGACCGAACAGTGGTTCGTCGACAACAAGACTTTGGGGAAGCCTGCGCTGGAATCGGTGCGCGAAGGAAGAACCAGGTTCGTACCGCGCAACTGGGAGAACACCTATTTCAACTGGCTGGAAAACATAGAGCCGTGGTGCATTTCCCGCCAGCTTTGGTGGGGTCACCAGATCCCGGCATGGTACGGACCGGACGGCCATATCTTCGTCGAAAAGACCGAGGAAGAGGCTCTGAGCGCGGCGATCGAATATTATCTAGCGCTCGAAGGCCCCTGGAAGGGCTGGGTCGAGGACAAGCTCGAGAATTTCAAGCCGGGCGAGATCCTGACCCGCGACGAGGATGTGCTGGACACCTGGTTCTCGTCGGCGCTGTGGCCGTTCTCGACGCTCGGCTGGCCAGATCAAACTCCGGAACTCGCACGCTATTATCCGACCAACGTGCTCGTCACCGGCTTCGATATCATCCCCTTCTGGGTCGTTCGCATGATGCAGATGGGCCTGCACTTCATGAAGGACGCGAATGGCAGACCTATCGAGCCTTTCGACACGGTCTATATCCATGCGCTGGTGCGCGACAAGAATGGGCAAAAGATGTCGAAGTCGAAAGGCAACGTCATTGATCCGCTCGATCTCATCGACGAATACGGCGCCGACGCGTTGCGTTTCACCCTGACGGTGATGGCGGCGCAAGGCCGTGACGTGAAGCTCGATCCGGCGCGCATCGCCGGCTATCGCAACTTTGGCACCAAGCTGTGGAACGCGACGCGCTTTGCCGAGATGAACGAAGTCGCACGCAACGACGATTTCTGGCTCAACGACGCCAAGCTGGCGGTCAATCGCTGGATCCTGACCGAGCTGACGCGGGCGGCGCGCCAGATCACCGACGGCATCACCTCATACCGCTTCAACGAGGCGGCTGGTGCTGCCTATCGGTTCGTCTGGAACCTGTTCTGCGACTGGTACCTGGAGCTGCTGAAGCCGGTGTTCATGGGCGCGGACGAGGCGGCCAAGGCCGAGAGCCGCGCCTGCGTCGCCTTCGTGCTCGACGAAATCTACAAGCTCCTGCATCCGATGATGCCGTTCATGACCGAGGAGCTGTGGGAACAGACGGCGGGCGAGGGCAAGGAGCGCGGCTCGCTGCTTTGCCATGCCGCATGGCCGTCGCCTGATTTCGAGGACGCGGAAGCGGCCGCCGACATCAACTGGCTGGTCGACCTCGTCTCCGGCATCCGCTCGGTGCGTTCGGAGATGAACGTGCCGCCGGCGGCGATCGCGCCGCTCGTGATGGTTGGCGCCAACGACGTGACACGCGAACGGCTCGCTCGCGAGGATTCGGCGATCAAGCGGCTGGCGCGGGTCGGCGACATCTCGCTCGCCGATACAGCCTCGAAGGGCTCGGCGCAGATCGTGCTCAACGAGGCGACGATCTGCCTGCCGCTTGGCAGCCTGATCGACGTGTCTGCCGAAAAGGCGCGTCTCGAGAAAGCGATTGCAAAAACCGAGCAGGAGACTGGTCGTATCGCCGGCAAGCTTTCGAACGAAAAGTTTGTTGCCAACGCGAATCCGGATGTGGTCGCCGCCGAACGTGAGCGTCTCGGCGAACTGGAGGGACAAAGTGCCAGCCTCAAGCTTGCGCTGGCCCGGATCAGCGAGGCGGGCTGAGGAAGACTTTAAATTCAAGCTCGGCATGCGGCGATAGTCGCGTGCTGTTGCGGACCAGGCTCCGCCAGCACAGGAACAACGGTCTTCCTTAGTTTGTCATGGACAGTTCGACACGGCAGCTTCAATCCTGGAGCAGCCGATGTGTCCTCTGCAGTCCTGTTTTATAGACAACTCGCGGCGGCTTGGCTGTCGATGCTCTTCAAGGCGGGGCCGATCGATCACACTCGCAGCCTATTGTTCTTCTCCGCCACTGACCGTCGAATCTTGGTGGCTCGTCCGCCTCCGCCCCGCACCATTTGAGCGCGACAGGTAAGCGATCGCTGATGCCCCAGATATGTGCAGGCCGGACTTCAATGACGGGGATGGCGAAAAACTGAGTGCTCGGGCTTGCGGGCCGAGCTTGTCGGCCGCTCGATGGAAAGTGTCATCTGAGGCGGGGACTCTGCCGCGTGCAGCTGGAAGACTCGTTCGTCCAGTTCCTTGTCTACTTCCGTGAGACGATGATTGAGGCGAAGGTAGTCTGTCCAGGTCGGCGTGCGGAATGTTTCTGTCCATTGCATAGGCTTCTGCAGGTTGCGCTGGAGCGTCCAGTTCCGCGCACCGACGCGGCTGTGTACATGACGCCGCTGCCGCATGAGGTCGAGGAAGGCCTCGAGATTTCTCTCGGCTATCAGGTATTCGACCTTGACCACGATCGGGCCGCTTCTCGGCTTCAAATTGAGAGCGACAGCTGGGGCGTCGAATTCGCCCAAAGGATCGGGTTCGGATTCGCGGCGCTCGCGAAGAGGAAACAGAACGCCGGCTGCGGCGACGAGCAACAGGGCTGCAGCGGAGCCCTCCAGCGCCCAAGTCAGGGAATGGTTCTGGGAAACCGTGCCCCACACCCAGCTGCCGAGCGCGATGCCACCATCAATCAAGGCATAGTAGATCGAGATTGTGCGCCCGACGACCCAGCGCGGGCTCGCCAGCTGCACGCTCACACCGACCCCGGACCAGGCGGTGACCCAACCCGCGCCGCCCAAAGCAAGTGCAATTGCCGCCACCGCAATCGAGGATGTCATTGCCAAGGAGAGAGAACACGCCGCGCAGGCGACGCAGGAGAGCCTCATCAGCCTTTCTTGCGACAAGCTCCGTCTGAACAGGCTGTTGGAGAGGCCGGCGAAGACGGCACCGGTCCCGAAGCCGGCCATGAGCGCGCCATAGGCGAGCGGGCCTCCTCCCAACTGGTCGCGGACAACCACCGGCAGCAGCGCGAGTATGGCGATGCTCGCCAGGCCAAAGAGGGTTCCGCGCGCGATCGCCGCCTTGATTTCCGATGACATCGCGGTGAAGCGCAGCCCATCATAGATCGCAGTCCTCATCGGCTCACGCGGCAGAGGCGAAGAACGAACCCTCCACTTGCAGCGCCATATGGTGGCCAGAGGGACCAGGTAAGTGAGCGTAGTCACGGCGAAAGCCGTCATAAGCCCAAACGAAGCAACCACGATGCCGCCGAGTGCCGGGCCCACGGTCCGGACGGTGTTGAAGCCAACAGAAAGCAGGGTGACGGCAGCGGGAACATCGCGTCGGTCCACGATATCGCCGACAGACGCTTGCCAGGCGGGATCGTTGAGAGCGCCACCAGATGCGATCAAAAAGCTGAAGCCGAGGATCATCCACGGATTGACAAAGCCCAGCGCCACGGACGCGGTCAGCATTGCGGAGGCAATCACCATAAGGCAGCGACCGGCGAACATGACCCGGCGCCGGCTAAAATTGTCGGCGAGAACTCCGGCGAACACGGACAAAATGAAAGCGGGCAGGTTCGATGAGGCCTGCACCAGCGCAACCATCAAGTCGGAAGTCGAGATTGTTGCCATCAGCCAACTTATGGCAACGGTCTGCATCAACCAGCCGAGGCTGGAAACCTGGGTGGCGAGCCAGATCGAACGAAAGGTCGGCTGCATGAGGGGCGCAAATGTCGTCGGCGCAGCCAAATCTTCAACTGACCCAGCCACCCTACTCATTTTTTGCGAGCCTTTGCTTTCCGTTATTGGCCGTCTCGCATGTAATCTCGACTGAACCGTGGCGGCTGGCAAAATTGAGACAGAAACTGTTTTGCCTTCGACGAATGCGGCCACAGTTCCTTCTTACCAGTTTTGCGGCCGAGACGCAGACTTGAGCCGGCTCACTCTCCTTCGACGACATCACCTGGGTGAAGCCCGGATTCATGCTTGTCGTTTGACGCGCCATGCTTCATCAACGGGCACTTTGCTGAGCGATGCCTTTTCGCGAAACGCTACCCTGTTTTTTCGCTGAAAGCTCGCTCACCAACGGCGTTCGATGCGTTGAGTGTGGCTTGGGAGAGTGAGGACGCTTGCAGATCTTTGACAGGATCGATTCCCTGATAGACGCAGGCGATTGTCGGGCCGCGATCCAAGAGGCGCGCGCCTTGCTACTTCAATTCGAACAAAGGTCCGATGCGCTCACACATGCGATCGACGACTTTCTGCTCGATCTCATGACACTGGCTTTCATTGTTGAATGTTATGGACGCGGCTTTGAACTTCTGGCGCGAACGCTTGCCCGTAGAAGACTGGCAAAGGTCAGGCTTTTGTCGGAAGGGGTCGATTTCGCCAGGGAGAAATGACACCCAAAGCTTGCTGGCTGAACCGGCGATCGCGCCGCGTTCCACACAGTGACGAAGGCAATCAACGACGTTCGGCCGCCAAAAAAATAGGGCCATCGGTAAACCGAGGCCCTTTAGGTGTGAAGGTCAAAACCTTCAGAGGGGAACAGCTGATACGATGGAATGGGAGGAAACCATCGCGTGCATCAGCTGTAGGCTTAATGGCTAAACGTTGTGCAATGCGCAAACACATTTTGTGCAATGCAGCTATGCAAGAACGGAGAGTGTCCCTCTCCACCCCCAAATTTGCGCTTGGAATTGTTTGTGCTGCTCGCATGGTGCTGATGAAGGAGATCCTGACGCTCGTGCACCTCCAGCAGGAGCAGAGACGATCATCGCTCGATCGGCCGTCCCGCCCTCGAGCCCGCCCTCGACGATCTAGAGGGTGAACGGGAGCGCTTGCGCCAGCTTTTTGCCCATGCGCCCGCAGGCTCGCGTCATACCAGTCGCGTGATAGTGGTGACGTTTGCGTTCACCGGCGATCTGCCCGCGAAGCGTCGTCAATTCGCCGAGGTGCAGGCAACCGACATCGATCGCGGTGACGAAGGCGAGGTCACTTGTACGTAGGGCGCTTCCGATAGCGGATGAATTTCGCTCGGGTTTGGACGGCTCGAATTACTCATTTTGCGATCCAACCTCCGCGTCGCGAAACCCAGTATTGTTTCAGATGATAAGCTGACGTTTGCTACGCATCAAACTTAGGAGTGCTGCGACAGCGCGAATACGTTCATCGCCTTTTGAAACGTCTCAGCCCACAAGTCATCGGTCAACGCACAATAGCGCGCGAGAAACAGCAGCGAGCGGACTTCAGCAAGGCCCATGAAAAGGGGCAACACGTCGAGTTCAATCTTGGACAACGGGCGGATCTTTTCATATCCGGATATCAATGAAGCGACCATCTCACCGGAATTGGGGCTTTCGGCGCGCGCTAAGTGCCATGCCGCCGTGCCGAGGTCGAGAACAAGAGGGCCGTGCCCAAAATCATCAAAATCGAAAAAGTGGACCTTCCCCTGGTGAACGCGAGTATTGCCTGTCCAGGCATCGCCGTGACACAGGCCGGCTGGAAGGGAGTGCAACTCAAATCGCCGCAAGCATGCCAGGTAGTCGTGCTCAATCACTCCCGAGACTTCGCGGCTCTCAAGGATGGGAGAAAGTGCCAGCAACGTATCTTGGACTATCGCTATAGGCTCAAGGCTTCGGATGTCTCCGCCAATGGCGGTTGGCATAGCCAGGTGCAGGTGCGCGATGGACGCTCCAAACTGCGCCATACCAGCAGGTGTAAGCTCGATCGGGTCCCCTTCGACACTTTCGAAAAGGCAGGCATGACGAAGGCCACCACCACATGCCAATTCAAGGATATGGGCGGATCTGTCGGCCGTGGCGACAGGTCGGCTTACACCCACATCCGCGCGGTCAGGAAACTGCGTCAGCAGGGTTACCTCGGCAATGATGTGCGAAAGGGGCCTTCCCGATGCGCGGTAGAGCCGTGAATAGAAATACTTCTGCCCCGCACGTGCCCGATAAGTACGATTCACGCCGTCAACGACCAATTCAATGGCGTCAAAACGGAGCGAGTATTGGGAAGAGAGCCAATCCTTGTCGATATCGATCATAGGCTCCAAATACACATTTGGTCCCAATGTCGCAAAAATCCGAAGCCATCATCCGGCTCGGTGCTCCAATGTATCGCCACTAACGCCGGATGACGATAATCCCGGCCAGTGCGATGAGAACGATACCCAGCATTGAAGCCGTAATCATCGCTGCCTCCTCGATACAAGCCGGAGTCGTGGTCGCTGGAGACCGGGCGTCTTTGCCGGATCGGGCAAGCCGCTTGTGTGTGCCCGCCGCCATCCTGACCTATCCTGACAGACAAAAAGATCAAAGCCAGAACGGCGACGACGGTGGCATAGCGGAACAGGGATCGTGCCAGAACATGGCGGGAACATTTTTGGCCCAGCGCATTAGTGAAGTTCGCATGCGCGATGTCGTCACCATCCTGGTCGAGGGCAAAGTGGCTGCCGGGTGAATTGTCGAACGTCTCAACGGTTCGCCGAGAATTTCGTCGTGCTCCGGACGATCTTCGCTGTCGACTCCAGCCGACCTATCGCCTCACAAGTGCCCGCCGACATCTTGCCACGGTGTCAAGATCACTGACTTCCCACTGGCGACATCGCGCCCGCGCCCGGTACACGAAGCGACTTTGTTCCAAAAAATGGCTCCCGTCGCTCTACCGGCTACCTGTCAAGACGGGATCGCTTCTGCGCGTCGGGCGGATCGCGGCTGATAGCCGCGCATCCGCTTGGCGCGCAGCAGCTCGAGGAAAAGGGCGACGGCTTCGCCCTCGGTATCAAAGGAGTGCTGTACCGTGCGGCCGGTGGTTCCGATCCGGCCCCAACGCCGGACCAGGCAGGTCTGGCCGAACAGGGTCTCCTCGATCGACAGTGCATAGAAGCGCGCCATGTTCCGATCCGCGTCGCGGCGTTCGATACAGAGGCGATAGAGCTGCGCGATCATTGCGGACAGAATCGCGCAGCCAGACGCGCGCGTCCAATGAATGGTTTGAATCAGCGGACGCGGATCGATTCACTCTGGTGATGGATGGAACCGAACGTCAGTCGTTCAGCACCGTCTTTGATGGCCGTCGATTTTCGTACGACCGACCGCCCAGGACTATGGCCCAACGAGGATTGGCTACATCTCTTCGGGGCTGATAGCGCGTCCGGCTACTTCGGCTGCCCGGCAAGGAATTCCGTTATCAGGCCCTGCACCACCTCCTGCATGGTTGTTCTGTTGCGCGCGCAATGGACCTGCAGCTCGATCATCTGCGAGACCGGAATGCGTGTGTGCAGCCGGGCTGTCTCGCCGTCTGCCTTTGGCCTTTCGAGCTTCGCTTTCGCCGCTCTGGCAGACTGGGTTCTCGTCTGCTGCTCCAGGTTGTCGGTTTCGCTGATGCTGGATTCCACAATGGCAGCCATGTTGCGCGAGAACGGATCATCCGAACGGGCGCGGGGTTTCAAGGCAGGCAGCGGCAATTGGTTTGCGGTCCGATCGCTTTTCTCATTCATTGCGGGTGGCTCCGTTCAGTTTGCGGATGATCTCGGCGGTCAGGGCATTCGTCTGGTCGCGAGCGTCCTCGACGGCCTTGTTCACGGGCTTGACTTCGTAAAGCGTCCCGGCGGTTGCGATTGAAGCGAAGGTCGGCCGTTGCGACAAAAAGGTCTCAAGCACGCTGGCGTCGGCCTGCCGCAGCAGCTGGATCGCCGTGCGGAAGGCCATCGTGTTGTGTTCGATCCCCGAAACCATGTTGAGCATCACCGCGTAGGGAATTTCGCGATGGCGTCCGCCAAGCGAGCGGATGTGCCGGATCAGACCGAGGCACTGCTTGATATCGAAGACGTGCGCTTTCGTCGGGATCAGCACGAAGTCGGCGTTGGCGACGGCCGGTCCGAGGGCGGCCACGGCCGTGCCTTGGACGTCGACCAGCAGCAGGTCCTCGGCGTCGGATTGCGCCAGGCGATCGATCAGGTCGTCGGTCGAGCTGATGGGGATGACGTCGATGTTTGAAAGCGCGTACCCGGCGCGGCGACTGTTCTTGCTCCACTCCACCGCGGACAGTTGCGGATCGGTGTCGAGCACCGTCACCCGATGACCGGCGGCGGCGAACTCGCCAGCGAGCAGGATGGTGGTCATGGTCTTGCCGACCCCGCCTTTGGGAGAGGCCACTGTGATTTGCACCGCGCGTTGTTCCGGCATTGTTTTTTCCCAATGTTGCGTACCTTGGCGTCAAGGCGCATAGGCGATTTGGCGCCAAAGTGACTTTCTTGCATTATGCCTATGGGCCGATGCAACAAAGTGCCGAGGCGCATAAGTGCCTGTGTGATAATATGAATTTGCACATCGGTGCAATGTTCCAGGATGCATGATCGGCTCTGCATTAATGTATCAGTGAGTCAGTATAATGTTTCATATTGAATTGACAAGATACGCAATTTGGGTCCAAATTGGCTGAGCAGGTCGTCGCTTCGCTTCGACCTGGACCGTCTTCGACGTGAGGCCCATCCGCCATAGCGAGGAATTTTGGACACCAGCGCCGCCCACAAGGACACCCGAAAGCGTTCCCGGATCGATATTGGGCCGGAGGCGGGCGCGCTCCTGGATGAGGCCTGCAAGGTGTTCCAGCTTGACCGAGCGGAGACGTTGCGGCGCATTATCCGGGCCAGCCTGGATGTCGGTCCCGCTCTGTCAGCTGACAATTCACGCACTGTCGCGGCGTTGGCCTCACAAGTTCGGATGGTCGGCCGAAACCTCAGCCAGCTTCTCCATGCCATTCATTCCGGCCACGCTGCCCCCATGGAGGCGGCGTTGCCGATATGGGAAGCGCTGGATGAGAGGGTGAAAGCTGTCGACGCCGAATTGACGGCGATGACGATCGCCCATGGCCTGAAACTTCGGAAGGCGGCGCATCTACTGGATGGTGAGGGCGCGTGAACCTCGACCAGTCTTCCATACAGGCCATAGCCGATCGGATTCGCGCGAGCGCGGCTTTTGAAGAAGAGAACCGCAAGCGCCGGCGTCGGGCACTGTTGTCCTTTTCTGGAAATGACGATGATTGGTTGTTCAAGACGGTTCGCGGCCGGAAGGGGGAGGGCGGTCTCGGGGCAAGCCAGCCACCGGAACCGGCCGTGCCGCGCTCGTCTCCCGGGGAGCTGGAGCCGCCGCGCGGTAAAGCCGGGCGCCTAAACCTCGCCCTGCCAGCGAAGCGACGGAAGCTCGCCGGCGGACCTGCGCCGAGGGCCGCTGCCGACAAGCTGGCGGCCGGGTATCAGCCGGCCGTTCTGAAGGTGATTTCCTACGGGCATGGCGTCACAAGGGCAGCCGCCATCGGTCAATATATCCAGAAGGAGGGCGTCGCGCTCGAGACGCATGACGCGCGTATCCTGGCAACGCGGGAAGCCGTCGCCGAGGAAATGAAACAGTGGGGCAAGGGTTTCGACAAGCGGCGGGAGAGCGAGGATGTGGCGACGTTTCGGCTTTCGCTGGCAGGACAGGAGAATGCCGAGCGCCTTTCACAGGCAGTTCAGGCAGGTTTCGCCGGCCACGGTTTCGCCTATCGTATCGACACACTGCAGGACGGATCGAGCGTCGCGCGCGTCGTCGCGACCATGGCCGGACACAGCGTCGTGAGGGGTGAGAACGGGGACGACAAGGTGAAGCATCGGTTTCACTTTTCGGATCGACGCCAGCAGGATCGCCAGTTCTCGGCACCGACCCGGGCCACGATCGCCTCGCGGATCTCCGAGGCGCTTGGGGTCAAGGAGGATACCGTTTCGGTGAAGCCAATTGGGGAGCCCGGCCACGGCAAAGCCGGTGTCGTGTTCCAGCTCGCGCGCCTTAGCCATGACGGAGCGGCGATCGGCGCCGACGGCGCCGCGATCGCGTCTGAGGAGGCGGTTCGGCAGACCGCGCAGTCCTGGGACAAGACCCTGAATTCCTACAAGCCTCGCGACACCATGCACATGATCCTGTCGGCCAAGGCGGGCGAGGACAGGCAAGCTCTGGTAAGGGCCGCGCGTGGGTTCCTGCATGAGCAGTTCCCCAATCACAAATTCGCCTTCGGCATGCATGCCGATATGGCGGAGGAGGGCGGTCATATTCATGTCCACGCCATCGTTGCGGTGAAGGGTGAGGACGGTGAGCGCTTGCGACCAGGTCCGGCCCAGCTTCGCGAATGGCGCGCGCTCTATGCCCAGCACGCACAAGCGCAGGGCATGAAAATCGTCGCGACCTCCGCGGCCTATCGAGCGTCATCACAAAGCTATGGCCCGCGCGACAAGGCGATTGTGGCCACGGCCGAAAAGCCGCGGCCGGGCAGGGAGGCGCGTGACCGCGCCTACGCCCGTGCAAACCCGCACGTCATCGAGAAAGCCCGCCAGCGGATCGACTACGCGAGGGCAAACCCGATCAAGATTCCGATTTCGGCGCGCCAGCTGCAGGCCACCCAGGAAAGCCTTCGGGACTGGCACTCGGTTGCTGCTTCCCGGCCGGATAACGCGATAGCGAGTCAATTCATTGATCGGATGACGCAAGCTTCCCGATCCGGTACTGTTGTGGTCGCTATTCGAGATGGAAAGGGTGTTCAAATGAGTTCAGATGCCACCGCGGACCAGATGCGGGAAAACCTAAAACAGATCAACGAGACCGTTAACAAGACAGCGGCCATGATGAACGGCCAGACCAAAGCGGAGTTCTTACGGCGCGCGGCGCCCACCATGGAGCTGTTGGCGATCCGGACGGATCTCAAATCGCTGCAGGAAGGTGGCGTGACGCATGTCAGTGAAGACCAGGCCCATCGGATTGCCGGCACGCGCGCCGAAGCTTTGATCCATCGCGCCCAGGAGATCGAGGCCGCTGAGCGGCTTGAGGCCGATCGCGCTCGCGAGATACGCAATCGCGCCATCGAGCAGGAGATCCGTGACGAACGAGCCGGATCGGCTGATCCGACCTCGCTTGAGCAGGTTGCGCAAGACCGCGAAATGGTGCGCAACGCCGAAAGCATCGCTGCGAAGGAAGCCCGCGAGGCACAAGCCGCAAGCGAAGCCGCGCGTTCATTGGCGCAGAATCCCAACGAGCGGCTTGATCCCGAGATCGTCAAAGGCGAACGGCTCGAAGAACTGCAGCGCCTACAGTCGAGGAGCATCAACACCGCTCCAGTCGAAGGCGAAGAGCCGGATTCACAAAAGCCGCAAAAGCAGTAGTTGCCTCGTCATGCACCACTGCGTGGGCTCGTTGTTCCCTAAGCCGGGCTCTGGCAGCGGCTCCGTTCGGCACACGCTCGCGTCCAAACGCAAGATGTACTCCGAGGAAAGACGAGGATTAGACATCTCGTGATTATGCAACCTCCTTCACCCGGATTTCTATATCCAGGTGAGCGGAGGCGGCGATGTTGACGAGGGCGTCAAGCGAGAACTTGGCGAGCTTACCGCGCAGCAGATCATTGATACGAGGGCGCGTCAGGCCGAGCCGCTTGGCGGCTTCCTCCTGGGGAATGCCCCAACGCTGGACTGCCTTACGGATTTCGTAGAGCAGCGCCGAGCGCGCTTTAAGGTTTGCTGCCTCCTGTTCGGTGTCCGCCAGGGCGTCCCAAACGTTCTCATAGATTTCTACGTTCATCGTTCTGCCTTCCATCGTTTTAGCCGTTGAGCCGCCAGATCGAGGTCTTTCTTGGATGTGGCCTGCGTCTTCTTCTGGAATGCATGAAGCACCAAAACGCGGTCCTCCAGCGTTGCCAGATAGATGACGCGGAACGCTCCCGATGCCTCCCGAACCCTGATTTCCCTGACGCCGGCCCCCACGATCTGCATAGGCTTCCAGTCGTCGGGATCGTCGCCGCGCTGGACAAGTTCGAGCTGCCAGCCGGCCTCTATCCGCGCATCGTCAGGAAACGCTCGAACATCCGCCCTACTGCTTCCAAGCCATTCAATCACCTTCATCGGGGTGCACTGTATCGGTTTTGATACATGTTGGGTAGAGCGAAAATCAATCGCATTTTACGGACCAGCAATCAGCTCACGTCCCTAGAACCCCGGCCCGTTCATGGCTCTCCTCGGATCCCCACCAAGAACCGGGAGGCGCAACGAAACGGTTCGATGCGCACGCCATCGGATTAGGGACGCTTCGTCTTGTTCTCACACTCGACTTGGGCACCGAAGGCACAAATCGCTCATTTGTGTTCAACTGAATTTCAGGTCCTAGCGATCGCCGTGACGTCTAATTTGATCCTGCAGCGCCTCAAGAGCGGCTGACGGTCCCCCGTCGACATCTCCGCTATCCACTGACGGTGACAGGGAACGAGCGCCGGCCTCCACTTCCTGATCGAGCGATGCGAGCAGCGCGGCGATCGACGTGGACTTGTTTCCCGGCCGGACTTGGAATTGCAAGACACTTGCCTTGCCTTCAGACGGACTCGGGTCGGACGCCTTTGATGCTGCCGGCGCCGATCGCCGGCCAAGGGTGGGAAGCGGCCGCGGCGCATCATCGGCCGTCTGATAGGTCCGCTTCGGCTTCAACTCCGGAACGTCAGCTGCCACCTCGCTCTTTGCTTCAGCCTCACCGCCCGTTGGAAGGCCTGAGCTTGGCAGCGCCTGTGGTGCGTCCGCGCTGTCGCTCTTTACTTTCGGCTTTAACGCGACGGGATCAGCCCTTTCAGCCGCCGCACCAGTCGCAGGCGGCGCCGCATCGGCATAGACTGTATCGCCCGAAACCGACGCTTCGACGGTATCGGGTTCCCCCAACTCGAAAGGTGCCGCAGGCGCGGTGTTAGCCGCCGCTTCGACGTCCGCCATGGAGCGCAGCGGAAGATCCTGCCATCGGGAGAGAGGCGGCACTTTCAGGCGCCGGTGCCGAAATTCCTGGTAGGTCGCTTTATAGGGAGCGTCCTTATAATAGGTGATCTTGCGCACCATGAAACCAGGGGGGCTCGAGCCCAGAACCACGGCCTGCTTCGCCGGCAGTTGCCGAAGCTCCGCCGCCGTTCGGAACGGCCTTTCCTGATAACTTAAACTCTTGTCTCGGCCACCAAATATACCTTGACCAGCCCTGATGATCGGTGTGGGCACCTCGATCGTGGTCGGCCCCAGCATTACAGAGACATGTTCCGAGGTCTCCACGTCGTTCATGCGGATGAAAAGCTTCACCTGACACGCGGTCACCGTGGTGTGCCGCGTCGCTTTTCCATAGACTTCGTCAAGCTGGGCAAGATCCTGCAGGATCAGGACCATGCGAAAGCCATAGCCCGCGTTGATCGCCAGCTTGGAAACGATAGACTCCATTTTGCCGAGCTGGCGAAACTCGTCGATCATCACCAGGACCTGATAGGGCTCGTCCGGGCCTGGCGAGGAAGCCATCAGCACATCATGGATTTGCTGAACCAGGAGTTTGATGATGGGCCGGAACACGTCGAGCTGCGCCACCGAGCAGCCGATGAAGAGAGCCGTCGGGTCCTGGCGAAACTTCGAGATATCGAAATCGGTCGACGCCGTAGCGGCTGCAACGAGATCATTGGTCCAGGGGTTGAGAGCCGCCGTCAGGTTGAAGTAGGCTGAGTTTCGCGTTTCCTTTTCCAGCGCAATGAACTGGTTGAGCCCGTGCACGACCCACGAAGGCAGATATTTTTCCTCGTCATTGCGGATATTCGTCAGCACCCTGAGAAAATCCACGCCGGTCGACAGAAGCATCGCGACGGCGCGCAAATGACGCTGCCCCTCATAGCGTGGTGACGTCAGCACATAGCCGATCATGGCCGAAAGCAGCTGCCGGCCGGCGCGCGCCCAGATCTCGGAACTTCCTGTCGCCTCGGGGATGATGAAGGAGGAGACCACCGCGCAGTCCGTCGGCATGCGCGCATCGCGCCGGATGAAATCCAGCGGATTATAGCGATGCGAATCCTGCTCGCCGGGCGAAAAGAAAAAGACCTTATCGCCGAGCGCCTGCCGATGCGCACCGAACGCCTCGAAGTTCTCCCGCTTCGGATCGAACCACACCGAGGATCCCCGCCACATGTAACCGTTCGGAATGACAAAGCTGACGCCCTTGCCGGATCGGGTCGGCCCGACCACCAAGACGTGCGCGGGCTCGTCCGAGCGGATCGTCGCCCCACCCATCTTGCCGAGGATCAAGCCTTGCTTTGCCAGCAGGTTTTTCCTTTCGGCGTCCATGATCGTGCCGAACCGCGCATTGCCGTAGTGCTTTGGCTTGCGGTTGATCAGGCTTGCAAAGACCAGGCCGACGCCGATCGCCACGACAACCGCGACCGCGATCGCGCCCCGGATGATCGTCTCGCCCTGCGTGGGATGATAGGCCAGGCGCTGGCTGAAATGCTGCCAGGCAACGAACAGGCCGCTTAGGCTGCGTTGCGCGTTCTGGTACTGCAAAAGCCCCCAGCGCGAGGCGCCTTCAGAGGGGAGCGCGGGAGTCCACCGCCATGTCGCCACCAGCTCGTAGGCCAGGCTCCAAAGGGCAAAGAAGGCGGCGAGGCCGATGAGGCCGAGGAGAAGCCTATAAGCGAATACGCGAGACATTCTGGGGAACCTTTCTGGCGGCTCTCCATTCGGTCATGCGGTTGAACCAGATCGCCGAAGTTCCGCGCCAGCCGCCCCGGCGCGTTTGTTGGATCACAATCGGCAGGACCGACCGCACGTAATCGATGATCTCTGCCTTGCTCAGCCCGAGCCCAGCCTGCATGACCATCAATGCTAGCTGCTCAAACGCACCGGTCGGGCTGTCCGCATGGATCGTCGTGATCGATCCGGGATGACCTGTGTTGACGGCGCGCAAGAACGAATAGGCTTCCGCTCCCCGGATCTCGCCCAGGAAGATTCGATCCGGCCGCAACCGCATGGCGGCTTGCAGCAGCGTTTCAACGGTCACGTGCGCCAGGCCCTGGTCGCCCTTTGATGCGACGAGGGGCAGATAGTTGGGCTGGTGCGGTTTAACCTCTCGCGTATCCTCAATGGTGAGGATCCGCTCATCCGAAGGCACCTCGTGCAAAATCGCGTTCAGAAACGTCGTTTTGCCCGACGATGTGCCTCCTGAAAGCAAGATCGAATACCGTTCCCGCACGGCCAGGCGGAGGAAATCCTCGATCTTGCCGGCGTCGAGATATTCGCAAAGGGCGCTGTCGGTCTCGCTCAATTCGCCAGGATCCTGGACGGAGATCGTATCGAACGACCCCCGCTTCCGGTAATCATCAAGGCGCATATCCTTCACGACCTGCTTGCGGATCGCGAAGGCGCCTCCTGTCGGCGTCGCCGGCGCAAGCACGCCCTGGAAGCGTTCGCCGCCGGGGAGGGCGGCCGAAAGCAAGGGATTTTCCTCGCTGATCGATTGCGAGGATGATGCCGCTATACGTTCCATGAGGTAAGTGATCGCGGCGCGGTCGAGCTCGGGGACGTCGAAGGGCTCCATATGTGTCGAGCCAACAATTTCGACCCACACAAGCCCAGGCCCGTTTGCACAGATTTCGACCACGCGATCGTCGTCGAGCCAGCGCCGCACCGGCTCCAGCGCCTTATTTAGAAAGACGGTTCTTTGCTGCCCGCTCACGTCGTATCTTCCTCAACGCCTCGCGTACCGGGTCCGGATAGAACTCCGAAAAATCGAGGTCGCGGCGGACGAACACCATGATGCGCGACCCCTGATCGACATGGATCGTGGGCGCGATATTGATCGAATTTCGAAGCGCCTCTTCGGCAATGCGGTTGAGGCTTTGCGAGACCTGTTGCGCGCCGATCTGGCGCGCGCTCTGCAGGTATTGGTTGGGCTGCGTCTGGACTGTCACCGTCTGTCCGGTCTGCGGGTCCGTGTAGGTCTGGTTGGTGTTCGACCCATTCTGGTCGTTGCCAAGGTTGGCGATGAATTGCGTCGCACCGCCCACGACACTTAGAAGGATCGCCGAGCCGAACCGCTCGAAATAATGGTTGTCGACCTCGCCCGGCATGCCGCTGCGACCGAGCTCGTCGGTGCCGGTCGAGCCGAGCTGCACCGACATGCCGTCCGATTGAAGCAGGCGTGTCCACACTATGAACACCCGCGTTTGGCCGGTTGCGAGACCACTGCGATATTCACCGATAAGGCGGGAGCCAGCGGGGATCAAAACCCTGCGACCGTCGAACGACCACACATCCTCCGACACGACGGCCCGAACCATACCGGCAAGATCGCTCTGGATCGCGGTCTCGAGTACGCCCTTGATCATCGTCCCTTGGGCGACCAGAGCGTCCGTGCGCGGGTTCATCGTGGCTTTCGATGTATCCGCTCCGCTCTGGCTCGCCCTTGCCAAAAAACGCCGATTGGGGTCCTCCTCGCCCTCGCCCGCGTTTACGGCCGCCGCTGCATCCGCTCCATTGCCGCCGAGCGCTGATGCACTGCCAGGCGGATCGCCGCTATCGACGACGAGCTGCTTGGCGCGCAAGCGCTCCCATTTGCGCCGCTCCTCTTCTTCTTGCCTGCGCCGTTCTTCCTCAGCCAGACGACGGGCCTCGGAATCATCCTGCACCTGTGGTGGAGCTGCAGGCGGTTGCAAGGCTGGTGGAGGGGGAGGCGGAGCCTCGACCGTCGACGGCGGCTGTCCCGGCGCCGCCGGCGGCTCGTCGGGAGCCGTCGGGATTTTCAGCGTGCCGTTATCAAGCTGGGGACGCGGCGTCTCGAGCCCCGGTGCGGGAAACTGTGTGGTGTGAAACTCCTCGCCATCCGACGCCGTCAACAGCGGCTTGTCTGGCGCACGCGTCGCCGCATAGATCATCCAGCCGGCGAAGACCACCGCACCCAGCGGCACCACGATCTTGAAGAATGTGCTCGCCCCGAATTTTGGCGGGGCGACCACTGTTCCTTCCTCGGCGAGCATTCTGTACTCATTGGGAGATGGCATCAGGCCCCCTCACTTTCCGAACAGTCCCACCGCCGACACGCTGCGGCTCGTAAGGTTCGAGCCCGGTCGGTTCGTTCACATTGTTCAGTCTCAGATTGAAGACGCATGTTGCTTCGTTGCCGTTGCGCAGCGTCCATTGGTAATTGACCTTGTCGACGACGATGTACGCGCCCTCGCGGCGATAATTCAGAAGCGTCTCATTGCGCTCGCTATCGACGACATAGATCGCCGGCACTTCCCTTGCCGGATCGAAGCGGAACCAGGTCTTCACGCCGTCGTCGTAGATCACGAGCGGCTTATTTGCCGACGACCCCTTATAGGCATAGGACGAGTTGGCGTTTTCGGCCTTGAAACCCTGCCGGTTCGGCTGTGCCGCCCGGGTCCGGGCTTCGTCCATCAGCGCCGCGTCCGACGCCTCTTCGGGATAGCGGAACTTGATCGCATAGACCTGTTGCGCAACTGGCCGAAACTCGCCGTTGAGGAAGAACACATAGCTGCGCTTGTTGGTCAGGACATTGAGATTCCCGCCCGCATTCTTCTCGATCGGCTTCACAAAGAGCACATTGCCCTTCTTGTTGGGCTCGATGCTCCAGGCCGGGACGTCGCCAGCGCCGAGGGTTTCGATTTTCTCGTCATCGCCGAATTCGATCATGGTCGAGGCCCCATAGCTGGCCGGCACCGACACCACATCGTCCTTCTGATACCAGACGAAGCGAATGCGACTGTCACGAGATCCCGCCCGAGGGGTCTGTTCGGCAAGGGCCGGCTGAACCGCGCAAACGCCGAGCCCGATTGCCATCAGGATGCCGGCGACCTTCATTGCGGTGTCTCCGCGGTGGGTGCCGGCGCCGTCTCCTGATCGCGCCGATATTCGAGCACCTGGAAGCCGAGCGGATTTTGAAAGCGGATCTCGTTTTTGGCCGGCACGCCGGTGTAGCGGAACCGGATCAACGACACCCAATGCCGCTGCACGGTGTTCGCCTGGCTCTTTTCCTCCGTCATGAACCGGACCAGGGCGGTCCTCTGGTTAGGAAACGTCACGGACTTCACGGTCACAGCCACGACGGTGTTTCGCCCGTAGAGCACGACGGGGTTCGCCACCTTGTTTGCCGGGCTGAAAAGCTCGACGAGCTCCCTCGAGGCATCGCCGGCGCTCAGCAATTGCGCGAGATCGAAGTTGTCCTTCAGCGCCTTCGGATCGTAGGTCTCGCGAGCCTTCACATAACGGACGATATCGAACATCCCCATCGACTCGTCCTGCTGCAAAGGCCCCTCGGCCAGCGGCCGCTTGACCTCGACAAACCCGGTGGATTTGTCGACCACCACCATGTAGGGCTCATAAGTCTTGAGCGGCAGCGCAAGGATCAGCGCGCCCACCGCTGCAACGGCAATGACCGAGGCGACGCTTGCCACACACCACGCCAGAGATCGCGACCAGCGATTGCGCCGCGCGATATCTTTTTCCCAGATTGCCGCATCCACGTAGTACGGCAAGGGAGACTCGGTTTCCTTCGCCGGTCCCCCAGCGCTTTCCTTCACATCGCTCATTGGTGCCCCAAACCTATGCGGGATCCGTCAGCTTTCGGGAAAGCCGTGCATATTCCGCTGAATCCTCATACCTTCTCTGTGCGAGGCTCACGCGCGCCCGCTCGCGACCCGCCAGACGTTCCTGCCGCGTGCTCCAGCCCAAGCGTCCCATCAGCCTGCGCTGACCGGCTTGGCCCATCGCTGCGAAGGCGCCGCCGTAGAAGCGCCCAAACGAAGGCGTTCCAATACCAATTCCGCCCGCGAGCGAGGCGGCAACGTTGGTGATTTGCGACAGCAGCAGCACGCCGACAAGGCAGATCAGGATCAGCGGCGCGGCTTCGGTCAAGGTCGTTGTCGCAGCACCATTCGACCGGTTGACTGCGTCGAAATAGGTCTGGGTAATCGAGATGAAGAAGGCACAGAAGGCGTAGACCAGAATTTGCACGCTCATGTACTGCACGATCGCGGTTATCCAGCCGGCGAAGAACCGGGTCGTGTAGCCGAACAGCATAAGAATGATGAACACTGGGGCGAGCGCCAGCAAAAGCCAAAGAAAGATCTTCGACAGGATAATGAGGAAGATCGCATAGCCGATGAGCAGCGCGCCGACGACAAGGATGATCGCCGCCAGTACGTAGCCGCCGAAGTTCAACACGCCAAGGCTCTTGATAAAGGCGGAGGTGGAATTGGCGAGCGAATCCCAGATGTTTTGCAGGGCCGTCTGCACGGAGTTGACGGAGTTCAGCCCGGCCGATGTCCCGGTCACATTGGCCGAAACGCTCGTCAGAAGGCTGTTCCCGATCGCGGAAGGTGTCTCATTCGCGAACGAATAGGCATATGTTTGAAAGTCCCCCCAGCTCGTCGCCAGAGCGTAGATGACGAAGGCGCGGAACAGGCGCCAGACCATCTCTTTTCCAGATCCGGTCGAGGTTCCCTGCCAGATGCCGATGGCCCAGAATATCACGTACAGCGTCAGCATCAGGCCGGCGACACCCACCTGTCCCCCGCCGGTCAGGGCCGACGCGAGGTTCTGGTAGGCTTGCGATACATAGTTATTGCCGAACTGATCGACCTGTTGCAGAAGCGTCGTGATATTGAAGTTCATTTTTTCGCCGTCCCACCTGGAAACAAAGATGGATCGCTATTGAGTGCCTTCATCGGACCGCACTCGAATGGCTTCTTCGCTCCTGTTCCTGGTTCGGGCGCCGCGAACGCCATCGGCCGCATTGGTTCCTCGTCGCGCGAGCATGGAGCCTTGAGCGGCTTGTGGCCGCACCCCGAGGTCGCGACAGCGCCAATGATGGCGGCCGCTGATAGAAGAAAGCGCACCGTCATTGGCCGGACTTGTATTCGAGCCCCCGCGAGGCCTGGGTGATCAGGTTCATACGATCGATGTTTTCCTGGTTGGCGGCCGCGGTAGCTGTGTTCACCGCGCCGATCAGCTCGTTCACGGTCAGACCCGTTTGCACCATGATCTGGCTGTTCTGATCGATCGAGCCCTTGATGTCCTGCGCCGTGCCGATCCGTTGAGCGCCCGACTGAAAAGCGCTGGAACGGGTCTTCACCCCATTTTGCGAGGAGTCCACCAGTCCGGTGACCGTGGCCGCGACGTTCACAAGGGCGCTGTAGTTCTTATCCATCTGCGTCGTCTGGCCATTGATCAGGCCCGAAATGGTTTTCACCAGCTGCAAGCCATTGATCATGTTCGAAACGATGCCCTGCGATCCATTGCCGAGGCCGGCGAACGACAACGAGCCGCCCGAGATCACGCTACCAAGCGAAGGCGCGTCCCCCATGGAGAAGCCGCCATTGCCCAAAGCCATCTGCGCGAGCTGGCCGGCCTGGCTCGACCGGTCGCCAGTGACGGCCTGCAGCGTCTTTTGCGTATAGTTCATGATGTTGCGGTCGGTGTTGAGGATCTCGCTCGTGGCCGACGCAATCTGGCGTGCCTGCTCCAGATTGGCCTCGTCGATCGTAGGCACCTGCGCAAAGGCGATGCCGCCCAAGCCAAGCAAGAGTGCCGCTGTTAATGGAATTCCACGCATAGCCCTCTTCTCCTATTGAGCCTGATATTGCTTGATGGCCGACATCAGTTCGTCGGTCGTCATTGTCACGGGAGCGCGGTTCGCGTCCCTTTGGATTTGCGAAAGCACGGGCGAGACGTTTTCAACCGTGTCGGTCGTGCGCGGCGCAGTGCATGCGCCGTCCGTGGACGGGCAGCACGGGTTGCCGGCCGTGCCGCCGCCGCTCGTAGCCCCGGGACAGCTTGTCGAGCCACCCGAACCAGGCGGCGGGGACGCGGGAGTGGGCACCACTAGGCCGGAGGATCCCCGACTTGTCAGCGTGGCAGTGCCGATGTTTCGCACGTTGAAAGCTTGGGCGAAGAACCCTGTCGCCTGGATCACCTCGTTGAAGGTCAGCCCGCCTTGGGCGCGGATTGCGCTGTTGCGGTCGAAGGCTTCCATGACCGTTTTGTCAGTCCCGATATCGTGACCCATGGTCTCGAAGGACTGCCTGTTGGGGGCCACCGTTGACATGCTGCCATTCATGCCGCCGAGAACCTGACCGGTGATATCCAACTGGCCCCTTTCGCCGGCATTGCCGCCGACAGCGCCCGATCCCGAGCCGGTCGAGGCGAACGCCGAAGAGCCCTTGATGTCCGGATTGGCCTGTTCCAAGGACGCCTGGCCACTCGCCGGATCGACCGAAGCCTTCGGGCTCTTCACGTTCTGCGCCTTTTTGGGTGTCGTTACCGAGCAATTGACGCCCTGCGTGGCGGACTTGGTGTCCTCCTGGATGAGCTTGATCTGAACCTTGTCGGCCTTGTCCTCGCTCCGCTGCGACAGAATAGGGCTGTCAGAAACCGGCACGGCCGCCATGGCCGTCGATCCCGCGAAAATCGTCACAAGGGCGGCCGTCGTGCCCATAATGGTCTTCATTCCGCGTCCCTCCCAAGAAAGATTGGCAACCAAACCTGCGGATCGTCGCCGACACGCGCGCGCAGCGCGTCGAGCTCCTGAACCGTCTCAATTCGACCGGAGAGGATCTTGATCGCGTCAGGCATCGCGCCCAGATTGAGGCGCGCAATGACGCTGTCCTGATCATGCTTGATCAGGAATTTGCGGGCTTCGGGCGGGGTTTCGCGGATCCATTTGATCTCGCGCTCCGACAGCCCGAACGCCCTGTGCGATTCCTCGTCGGCCTTCGGGTTGGGGAAAAAAATATTGGTCGGCGTCTGTTCGATCAGCGTGTTGGCGATCGATGACTTCACAATGTCCGCCGCTGACTGCGTGCCGAAGCCAATGATGCCATTCAGCTTACGAATGGTTTTCAGCTTGTCCTTGATGAAGTAGCTGAAAATATCATTGTCCAGGAGCTTCCAGCCTTCATCGAGGAAGATCATGACCGGTTGCCCGTCAAGCAGCTCCTCGATGCGATGGAAGATATAGAGCAAGGCTGCCGTGCTGGTCGTTGCGTCGCTCAACACGCTCGTCATGTCGAAGCCGAAGATGGACGACATCGAAAACGAGTCTTCCGCGTTGTTGAACAACCAACCGCGCTGATCGGGCCTCATCCATGGCTGCAAGCGCGAATAGAGATCGTCATCGCCGGCGCGCATCGCACCGCGCAACAGCTCGGCGAACTCCTCCATGGTTCGACCTTCCGGCGGCGCGCTCGCCACCTGGGCGATCGCGTTGCGGATGACTTGCTCCTCGCGCGTCGAGTGGGCGTGTCCGTCGGATCGACGCAGCATGAAGCTGAAAAGCTGGAAGAGAAATTCCCGGTTGCGCGGCGTATCGGGCAGGCGCAACGGATTGAAGCCGGAAGGCTCGCCGGCCTTCAAAACCTCATAGCGGCCGCCAAGCGACCGCACGAAGATATCCAGGCCGCGGTCCTTGTCGATCATCACCAGCTTGGGGCGCGGCGTGATGCGCTGCGCCTGTGCCGCGAGAAAGCCGAGCAGCACCGTCTTGCCCGAGCCCGAGGGGCCGTTCAGAGTGAAGTTGCCGAGGTCTCGAACATGGAAGTTGAAGAAGTAGGCCGTTTGCGACGTCGTCTCGAGGACGCTTATCGGCGTTCCCCAATGCACCCCACCGGTCCGGCCGCTCGGATAGTTATGGAAGGCGGAGAAGCCCGCCATGTTCTTCGATGAGATCATGGACTTGCGCGCGACATAGGCGAAATTGCCGGGCAGGGTGGCCCAGAACGCAGGTTCACAATTCAGGTCCTCGCGAACCCACAGGGCGGACACCTCGGTCAGCGCCGTGCCGACATCGGTCACGCAGCGCGCCACGTCGTCCATGGTTTTCCCGAGGCACAGCACCGTCAGATGATGCAAGCCATAGAGCGCTTCCGAGGACAGAAGCTCATCGCGTGCTTCATCAAGTTGATCGGCCACGATCGAGCCGGCTTCATCCGACATGTCGATCTTGCGCCCGACCCGCTCCATCTGGGTCAGCGCCTGGGGCTTGTCGATGATGGCGAAGGATTGCGTGACGATGAATTCGTGCGGCACCTTCAGCATGGGGTTGAGCATCCCCGGTCCCGTGATGGAGGGGTACTCGCCTACCGAAATGATGGCCCCGTATCGCGTTTCGCCAGGGAACGCCCCGCGAATTTCCAGCGCATTCGGGCCGAAGAACAGCCGCTTTGTCGCTAGCGCCTCCGCGAGTTTCATGCGCGGCAGGGCCATCGGCCGCGGAAATCCGCCATTGACGAGCTGCACCAGGAATTCCAGCGGCTCGGAATGCCAAACGTCACTGCGCTTGACGACGGTGAGAACCCGCGCGCCATACGCCTGCAGGCTCTCTTTGACGGCTTTCATCACGTCCGTGAGTTCGATCAGCGCCCGCTCCTCGCTCGAAGAGCGACCGTTCGCAGCCCTTCGTCCCAAAAGCTTGCGGATCACGAGATCCGCCGTCCCGACCGTGCCTTGCAGCTCGCGCCGCACGATGGTCAGGTAGATATCGTTCACGAACATGCGCTGGGTGCGCAGGGCCGCCGTATAGCGCTGGTCCAGCTCTTGGCAGAACTTGTTTTCGAAGCTCGACTCGATCGCGGGCTTCACCTCGCGGCGCACGATATGCGAGTAGATCGCATAGCGGGAATTCGCCAACCCCCGAATGAGATCGTTGCGGCCGAGCAGGCGCGAATTGATCTCGGCGATATCGATCGTCTCGAAGCACAGTCCGCTCATGTGAACGAAGGACATCAACATGCCGTCCTGCGTCTTGATCACCTCGTCGGACACATGCCGCGAATAGGGTATATGGGCCGAAACCGGATTCTCCCGACGAGAAACGGCCCCGAAACTCAGTTCATCGCGAAGAGCCCGTGCGATCGCCACGGTCACACCCGATAACTGCGCGCACCCCAGAAGCTGGCGCTTCGGGGCGGCGTCTTGCGTGAACGGATGAACATGATCTCGATGAACATGGGATCGCGCATGATCGCGATCCTGGCAACCGCATAGAGCGGCACGCAGATAGAGAGCATGACCAGATTATGGGTTGCAAGGAACACGACAGCGGTCAGCACGCCGATGAACCCCGCAAGCTCGTAGGGGATACCGAGCACCGTCGGCGCTCGGGTCAAGCCCTTGACCAGCGGAGTGATCAACAATTTGGGCTCGCCAGGATCGATCCGGCCGTCGGCCATGCCGATCACCTGCCGACCGCGGATTGAAAGAATTCGACGATCTGAGCCGAGCCGAAGACCAGCACGATACCCAAGACCCAGCTTCCGGCCACAAACCATGACAGGCGTGCCGCCCAGGCCATGAAGCCCATGAAAATGCAGAACAGAACGGCCAAGGCCGTCGCGATCGGCCCGGTCAAGGTCTGCACCAGCGTCTGCAGCGTGCTTTGCACCGGCTGGAGATTTCCGCCCCCAGCCATCGCCTGCGTTGCCAAGAGCATGAGCGGCATCGCCACACCAGTGCTGCGTGCAGCAAACATCTTCCACAAGGTCATCAAAGCTTCTCCTCAGTCAAAGTCTTGCACCATCCCGCCTTGCCAGACCGGCGCCGTCGCTTCGCGAGACGTCATTGTGCTGCCATTGCGGGAGTTGGCGCGGGATGTCGGATCATTTCGTTGATCCGCTGCGCCGGCCGCAGCCGGTTGAACGCCGGCCAGGTCAAGGCTCACCGCCCCGGCGGGCATCACCGCCTCAGACCCGACCGATGGCCATTGGTAGAAATCATTGATGACGTTGGCGACGTAGCCAACCGTCTCGGGGTAGGGCGGCACGCCCTTGTATTTGAGAACCGCGATCTCGCCGGCATTGTAGGCGGCGAGCATGTAGATCGGGTTCGGAAATTTGCGATGCAGGTCCCGCAGAAAGCCGATCCCACCTTTCACATTATCCGCGGGATCGCAGATATTGACCCCGTAGCTTGCCGCCGTGGACGGCAGAAGCTGCATCAGGCCGTAGGCCCCTTTGGGCGATAGCGCACCGGTATTGAAGCGGCTTTCGGCCCGGGCAACCGCGAAGACGAGCGGCGGAGCAAAGCCTTGCTGGCGCGCGACCGTTTCGACGATCCGCTGTCCTTCTTCCTTCGACAGGGCGGCGACGCCGGGGCAGGGGTTGTCAGCCAAGGTCGGTGTCACCGTAGCGGCCGCGCTGTCAGCACCTCTCGCCGCACCGATCCGCTGAACGTCCTGGCTTTCGACCTGGTAGGCCGGCATCACCCGGCCTTTGGCGTCGACGGCCGCATTGACGATGCGACCGGTAGGTGCCGTGACGCTGCCCTGGAAGTTCCGGGAAGCTTCCTGTGCAGACGCCGCTTGGCACGTCACCAGGATCGCACCCGCTGCCAACACCGTTTTGCGGGATCGAATCATTAAAATAGCCCTGCGCCGTTGCCGATTCTGGAATGCTGAATTAATACAATGACTCGATGAACTGCAATCGCGAAATTGAGGCAGACACAATGAAAATGAGCAAGGTTCTTCCCGTTGTGGCGTTTTTGCCGACCTTGTCGGTTTTGTCGGCGGCGCCGGCCCATGCTGATGATTTTGGCTGCAAGGTCTTGCTGTGCATCCTCAACTCGCAGGGTTGGGCGAGCGTCCGCGAATGTGTGCCTCCGGTCGAGCGCGCTTTCCGTATGGTCGCGCATGGGGAGCCCTGGCCCCAATGTCCCGAGGCCGGCAGTTCCGGTCGTATCGGATATGAGAAATTCAAACCCTGCCCGGACGGCACGATCGCCGTCTCGCCCGAGACGGAATCGAGCGGAAGCGACAACAGCTCTCGCTCACAAACCGTCTACAAGCCCGACAGCAACGGCGCTTTCTGTGCTGCGCGGAATGCAACGAATGCCTCTTGGGGCACGAACCCGAGAGGTTCGGGTTACGGTGCGCGTCCAACATCGGCGGTGACGCGGCGCGAGCAGAGGACGGAGCCGAACTATCTCGATCTCACGACGACCGACGGAAAACAACGGTTCTGGTTCAATCTGAGCAGGTATCAATAATGAAACCTGGCTTCGCCGCCGCCGGCATTCTCGCGGCCGTCCTCGCCAGTGTTCCGGCACTGGCCGAGGACAAATCCAATCCCTGGTTTCCGATCCCCGCCACAGCATCGTTCAGCACCGGCGACACCTGGACCTATGCCGGCGAGACCCACCGTCTCTACGGCGTTCAAGCCTGCCTGCGAGGCACATATTTCACAAATGCGGCAGGGGGGCATGTCGATTGCGGCGAGGCAAGCCTTGCAATGCTCGTGTCTCTCATCCGGGATCTCAAACCTCAATGCTACACGGCCGCTTGGCAGGCCGCGACCAAAACGCGCTTCGTCGTTTGCGTCGCGCAGCCTACTTCAGGATCCGCGGCCGGTTCTCGCATCGATCTCGGCACGGCGCTGATCTCGACCGGCTGGGCGTTCGCGGCCGTCACTCCGAACGGCGCTCCGGTCCATGCTCCCTATATCGTCGCGCAGGAGGTCGCTAAAAAGCAGCATCTTGGCCTGTGGCAGTTTGCAGACGTGCCCGATCCGAATGCCATCATCCTCCGCGATATCCGAAACGCATCTAAACAGGCTGGTCAGTCTTCGAATCCGCCTGCAAATCGATAACCGGTCCCCGGCGCGTTGGATCATACTGTATATTCTGCTGAGGCCGTCGCCGGACCACGAACGCGACGGCAAGCGCAATCGCCGAAATCAATCCGAGAACAATAGCCGCGACCAGCCCCGGCTCTCGCCAAAACGATAGACTGTCCCACTGGTTCAAAAGCCGGGCGCCGGACAGCACCAAAATGAGGACTGTTGCGATGACAATGCCCGTTCCCGGATCCATGTCGAATTTCTTCAGCATCGCTTTCTCCTTGTCGCACTCCCTGGTCACGGCCCCGATCAACGATCGCTTCCCGCGCAAACGCCGGCGCCAGACGCAAGCTCAGACGTAGCCTGCCCTACGGATGCGCCAGCCGTCGTCCGCGCTTCATCGCGCTCACGGACCCTCGCCAACCGCATCGAATCATTGCCGTCATCTTGTCTTTCGCTTGTTCACGATTTTTATGTCCTGGCTGGGTCCAATTACAGCTGCAGCCTCGCACGCGCTTCGGCTTTTCAGTTGTTCGGTCGATATTCCAAAGCCTGCCTGCCGGGCGGAGGCGAACGCTGCTGTTTGCCCGGTAGCGCCGGTCGGGGGCCGCTTGCGTCCCAGCGCCAGGTCTCGAGCTCGCAGCTTGAAATCAGATGGTCGAATTCCGCCCGTACCGCCTCCTTGGCATCGTGCGGTACGACAAAAAGCGCTGTTCCCTGCTGGTCAACGTCGGTCAGAAGACCGAACGCCATCGGCACCGCCGGCAGCACGTTGTAGCGCAACGTTTTCACAAACCGCCGATGCTCCCCGGTCAAGACCTCGATCAATTCCTTTTCGTCGTTGTGCTGAAACGGAATCCAACTCTCAGTCACGTTCATAAAGCCGATTTCGTCGATCGCCAGAATGCCGGACGGCATCTGCATGACCGTTGCGATGGTGATCAGGTGCGAATTTTCGTGCAGTCGCCACAGGTCGAATTCTGCTGCAAAGCGCTTCGGCACTGCCCTGAACATTTTCTCATCCATGAAGAGCGGCGCGTCGGGCATATGCTTGACCGACAGCTTGCCGCCAAACCGGGCAGGATCGAGCGATTTCACAATGCCGATCACGACCTTCTTGTGCTTCGCCTTGGCTGCCGCCGCGAAAGCCCGCTCCCGATCCGCTGCCAGGCGATCCTTGTGCTCAGGGGAGTACATTGCCGGCATAAACAGCAGCTCGCGCAACTGGAACTTCTGGCTCGACTTCGCATCGGCCGCGCCCCAAAGAAATTTCCGGACCAACCCCCAATTTCTTTTTCCCACAAAGCCGGGTGCCATTAATGTCAGCTCCGCCTCTTCCCAGAGATAGTCGAGCAAGCCTCGCAGCGTGAGCTTCTTCGGATCGGCCTTCACAGTATGGTGGGAAGCCCCCTCGCCGGATGATCCCTGTCGCGCCTTGCCTTGTGTCAGTGCGAAGGCCAGCTTCAGCCGCGCCGCCTCCGATGCAGGATCCTCGATGATTGCTTGACCCAGGATCTCCGCCTTTCCCGACAGTGCAAGGGGCAGTTCATAGCGATCACAGTCGACCGCATGGTCCTTGCCGGTGTTCGGCATGCGCTTGATGATCAATTCCTCGCCGACGGCGGCGATGTACATCGGCACCCCGGGATGCCGACACAAACACAAGACGCGAGCCTGCTGATCCCGCGCCTGACGCAAGAGCGTCTGGATTTCCGGGTGCTGCGGGCCAACCGTGCGACCCAGAATAGCAAAGTCACTCATAAGGTGCCATCCGACTTTAGATCGTTCGCTTATGATTAAATCATTGAACCGATGTTTCGTTCAACCCATTGGGTTCAACGATGCTTCCCATGGATTGACAGTGGTTAACCCAGCAGACTCGAAGGGGCTGATGTTTCAGGTAGGCGACCATAGAGCCGCAAGCAGCGGCTGTGGCGGCGATGTAGCCGTCCGCGGCGTGATTCGCCTGGGATGGTGAAGCATGATGACAATCCGGTCCTCGACCTAGACTGTTTCATCGATGGCGTGCATGAAGAGCACGCGGTCATGTCCTCGTGCCGGATGATCCGACGAAGCTACGCCACTATGGTGACCTCTCAAGACCGGAACCGCGCGCTTGTGACGTTCTGTAATGTGGCGCACGAATTTGTGCCGTTTTATATGATCTTTGGAATCCTATTCGTCGCCAAGGCGTTGAAATAAGATCAAACAGGTAAAATCGTTCGATGGTTTCCTCCCATTTCCACCGGACGGTGTTCCTCCCTGAAGGCTTTAACCTTCTTTGGCCGGGCCGTATCCGAGCCCGGCCATTCTTTCTTCCGGGCTTTCTTGTTCAGCGCTGGCGGAAACGCGTTTTTCCTGGTGTCAATCATTCGCGACCAAGCGGTTCGCACTCGCCGCCTTAGCGCTTTTCGAAGGGCTACGCAGTCGAGGTGTCGGTGGGACTGATGCTGCTGGCGGGCGCCAAAGGCTAACGCGTGACAGCAAGGATCGCAGGGTGATCGGATATGCGCCCTGCAAGTCCCAGCGCGAACCGCCGCCGAGAGGTTCAGGTGTCTGCGCCGAGTGTTTCGCGCAGCAGAAGATCCAAGGGTAGGGTCTCGGGAGTCGGATCGTCCTCCCACAGCTTCGCGAAATCCCGGTCGTCGGGCGGTCTGTGAATGAGGACCTGGCGCTCAGGGTTGGCTTCGCGAACGCGTTCGGCGGCGCTGAGGCCGGGCTTGTCCGGATCGGCGAAGACGACGATCCGCTGTACGAATTCGGGCAGCTGAAGAAACGGCAAACGTGGTGCCCCCAGTGAGCACCAGACGGGCAGGCCGTATCGCAGCATTACGGCATGGCCGGTCTCATAGCCTTCGGCAATACCAAGGACGGCGGCCGCTGGGGCGAGCCGCAAGGCAAAGCCCCGGCTGGGGCCGATGATGCGGCGCGGCTCGTCCAGCCCTGCCTTTTCTGGCCGTGTCGGGTGCAAGAGGGTGAGTTGCACCGAACAGATTGAACGGTCTGGGGCCTGCAGAGCAGCCACCAGCGCGGGAAAGCGGTTCTTGCCCAACCGATAATCCGGCAGATAGCGCAAAGTTGGCAACGTCGCCGGCAGACGGCGAGAGGCAAGATAAGCTTCGCCGTGCGTACCGGCGAGCGCAGTCGCTCTCGACCAGAGCGCGAGCGCGTCCGCTGCCGTGGTTTTGGGCGCCGCCGGACGAACACGACGCAGAGGCTCGGCCGCGCGCTTCGACAAATCCAGGTCCGCAATGGCGGTCTGGATGTCGACGGGATCGCAGCCTGCAAAGCAGTAGAGCATAAGACGATAATCCCCGTCACGAACAGAGAGGGAGGGATGGCGGTCGCCTTTCCCCTGCCCGTGACTTGGTACTGGGCAACGGCACAAGTAGCTGCCGCGCGCCGGGTACCCTCCTAAAGCGCGATATACCTGCGCAGCGCTTGGCCACGACACCTTTGTCATGGACCTCATAATGCCGCCAACCCGCTATCGGATCAATAGAATGATTCAATAGCGCGTTCAACATTACCGGCGAAATAGCCGGTGCGGTTCAAGGGCCAGGACTTAGCCCTCGTGACGTGACGGCAGGATCGCCTCGGATGCAACGGCTCCTGATCGCTAATCTCGAGTGTTTGCGAATGGCGCTCTCAGCGATGCAGGCTTGGGCTACCTGATCATGAGGGTAATTACGAGAACCATTTGCACGCGAACCGCAGCATGGTGGTGTCTGCGCAGGAACGCCTTATGACTGCGCGCGGACGCGCAACCCGACCTTCAGACGATCGGCACAATGGCGGCGTTCCTGGGCGTCTCGGTCTGGGCCCTGGGGGATTCGGGACGCTGCCTTGTGCAAGCCTCGAATCCTTTGGGGCTACCGTATCAGGAGATCACAGACCTGACGGAAGAGCAGGATCCTCTGTGCGTGATTGAGCAGATCCCGGCAAGAAGAGCCTGTTAGAGTTAGAAGCGGCCAAGGCGCTGATCGTTGACGCGGTACTGCCAGGCCAGTTTCGGATCTTGGGGGCTGACGCCGGACGTTGACCAGGCGGAGCGCTCGAACTTTGCAGCGTCATGCAAAGGAAGATCGTCATCACAGCGCGACAGTTGTAACGACGACCGAAGACGATGACGTCCGATACTGTGGGCTAGAAATTCGATGACACAGACGGCGGCGAGGGACAGGATCAAGAAAGCAGTGGAAAAGCTGAGCATGCGAAGGCCGGCTTCCTGATCGGGCAGGGCGAAGAAAGCGAGCACGCCGCCGGCGAAAATCGCAAACGCGAACCTCATGAACATGACGGCGAGTCTCCTATTTCGATGTTGATCATTATAATATCACAGATTGATCGTCATTCTAATGATCATTGGAGATAGGCTGGCCCCTCATGGACCAAGCGTTTTTCGACGGCTGGGGGCAGGGTGCCGTTTTTGGCGGTATCGGCTTCAGAGTATTACCCGGCGCCGTTCCATCTCGAACAGGGATAGAGATTGGTTCCGGGGCAAGCCCTGCGGCCCCGTCTTGAGTGTAATCGGCAGAACCACCGGCGTCGAGGTCTCGCTTCTGGCCGACCTGACCAGGTCATTCGAAGTGGTATCGGGCAACGATTGCAGGGCCTACCTGCCGCAAGGGCAGAGATCAGGGCTGTCCCTCCCGATTGGGTGGCACACGACAAATTCATTAGTAAGGGGACCACGAGATCCAAACCGGATTCATTTAATTATTCATTTCAATAGGGCATGCAGATGGTCAAATGCTATCGTGCATCTGGAACGATTTGACGGGTCAAAAGCTGTACGCCGTCACTTTGCGGGAGTATGGGAGGATATGCCGAGACACTTTAATAGGGCAATGAGTTATCGTTTCGGCTACAAGCCCTGAGCACTAGACATTCTGCAAAAAATGGCCGTCATATTCCGACCGATAAGCAGGGGGGCAGCTGTGCCGATATTCAAAAACAAGACAGAAGACAGCGATGGTTGGCTTTCGATCCTACTCGCGCTGCGACTTCGCCAAATCGAGAACGAGTACCCGGACTATGCGAGTTTTGCCGACGCTACGGGGCTATCGCGCGGCACGCTCTACCAGTTGCGGACGGGGAAGGGGAACCCGACGTTCGTCACCCTGGAGCGGCTGGCACGGCACCTGAAGGTTCCGGTGTGGGCGCTCATTGGTCGGACTGGTGACGACGACAGCGTCAAGCGGGACATCGAGACGTTCGGCTTCAACTTCAACGAGATTGCGCGGCATATCGAGGCCACGCGTGCTGTGAAGCGCTCGATGACGGAGTTCAGCGGTGTACCTTCTTTGAAAGAGGCAGCCAGCCCCGCTGGGGCAGCCTCCGAGAAGAAGCGGCTGCCTCCGGCCAAAAAGGGACGCAGGGCAAACCAGTAGATACAAGAAAAGTAGAAGCTGCTAAACTACCAGCATAGATTCATTTGCTACGAATGGCAGAAATCTATTGTATATTTCTTTGACTCGCATCAGAAAATCCGCCAGCATCGATGCAAAGGCATCATTTTGCTGAAGGGTTCACGATGCAAGCGAATATCTGGCAAGTCGCAGGAGACAATGCGCTCTATAAGGAAACGGCGGCGTTTGTCGATTGCCACCCGAAACCATGGGTGGAAGAGGTTTCGGAATTTCTGCGGAAGAAAGGCAAGCCCGAGACGATCACTTTGGTGATCGGACAGTTCATCGTGGCGGCTTTGTTCGAAGGACGATACGCGGATCTGCTGTACTGGTCGCTGGTTGCGGCCGAAGTGAACTGCGTCGTGATGGAGCAATGGCCTGATGATGTGCGCCAGGAGCTGGCAAGCCATCTGAAACGGGGATTTGTAAAGCTCTCGTCGCGCAATCTCTCCCATTGAAGGCGGCGCGCCGACGGCATGGCCCTCAATGGCGAGACGGCGTCAAACCTGACCAGGGGCAACGTTGATGTCGCTCCCGGCGGGAGCGGGAGCGGATGAAGCGAGTTTTGTCTCACCACCGTTGGGCGTCGGAAAGTCGCCTGGTCCCATTTGGCAGACCGCTTGCGCGCCGCATCCCTGAGGAATGGATTGGCCGGCCGGATTGAGGGCGGCATAGCGGCGGTTTACGTCGTTCGTCCAGTTACGGCGCTGGCTTTCAGTGCTGCCGTTGTAACGATCGGCGAGGCAGCGAATACTTGACGTGCCGCCGCACGATTTGACGGCATCGCGAAGCGTCATTACGCCGCCTTCAATGTTTTCGGACAAGATGCCCCGATCCATTCCGTAGGCCCGGCCGGTCGCCCCCGTAAGCTGCATCGGTCCAAGAACGCCACTGAAGGAGCCGGCACATGCCGACATCGCGCCTTCGTGAGCGGATACGGCAAGAGCGAGCTTGGGATCAACGCCATACTTGTTGGCAGCGTCTACAATCATATTGGCGATGTTCGGGCTGCGCTCCGTCATCTCTTGCGTGGACGGATAGCTCGGCAGACCCGCACCGTTCGTACAAAGGGAACGCAAGGTTGTTTTGTCATGGAGATCGCAAGAACTTGCATCCTGATCGAAGGAATTCGCTTGCGCAACAGGCGCTTGTCCAACGACCAGGAGCGCGGAGAGGAGTATTGGGAAGGGACGCAGCATCTTACTTCCCCGGGCAGAAATTATAGATGGCGCCATTGATGGAGAGCGCGTCGCTGGATGGGCGCGTAATCTTCATCGGCGTGATGACCGGGGAGCTGCTGCCACGCTCTGTACATGAGGCTTGGAACGCATCGTCTGCATGACGAGTGCCTGCTATCTTGCAGGTGCTTGCGCCGACGGTGATTGCGTCGCCGTCGAACTCGGCAAGTTCGAGAGCGCCGACGCCTTGGTCGAGGTCGGCACATGTGTGTGTGGACGCTACATATGATCCCTGCGGAGCCTTGAGCGGATCAAGTTCTTGCGCGATTGCCGGCGAGATCAAGACGGCTAGAGTCGCGAAGATAGTCGGGCTGGCCATGGCAGATCCCCTGAACATCATCCCGCCGTGGCCGCCGGCAGGAGCCGCGGTCAACGCCGCGCATCGCGCGCCGTCAGGGAAGCCTTGATCAGTTGGTGGTGGCCGGTGGCAGGCTTGTGTCCTGAATAACGTCAGGTTCTCCATGTCGATCATGATTGCGCTCCTTTCGAATAGCGAAGTTGCCGGAAACGCACCGGGCATCGCGGCTTCCCCTAGGGTTGCGGGACAGGGACCCGGAATTGGCATTCCTGGGCGATTTCACCTTGGAATACGATGCCGGCACGAATGGTTTTGGCTTGAACATCATATGCACCCATCGCACCATTCCGAGCGAGGTCGGGGCGGACGTTATTCGGTTGCGCGCCATATTCGATGAAACACCCGGAGCCTGCGTCAGCGACCGTTGATCGGCCGTTCTGGTAGATCGCCAAGCGCATGGGACATCGTTTCAGCGTGGCATTGCCGACAGGATCGGTGCGGATCGGCGAGCAGCCGGTGAGTGTGTGCAGGACCGAGAGGACGACGGTTTTGGTCGGGCTGCGAACGACGATGTGACTCTCGGAAGCCGGCGCGTTGGCGACCGCAAAGCGTGTATCGCCTTTGACCACGTAGGCGTCGTTGTTCTTCTTCAGTCGGTCGGCCCATAGGGAGGCGTAGGGCACGGCTTCCGAGTTCGGGAGCTCGAGATCGGCATAGGCGACGGCGCGCCAGGCGTTCGGATCATGCGTGAGCGGCTGGGCCGAAGCGTGGGGCGCCAATCTAAGGGCAGCCGCGACTGCGACAAATGTCAGGCGTGCATGCATTCCTTGCCTCGCTTGTGTGCCCTATGATTAAATCAATGTTGTGATGATTGTCGAGCGTGATATTTGGATGGGACAAAAAGCCCGCCTATCGGGGCTGGATGAATTGCGAGGCCTGGCGATCGGGCTGGTGGTGCTGTCGCATGTCGGGCCGGTCTTCGGAGAAGGCGGGACGGTCGCCGCTCTGCTGTTTGCGCCGGCGTGGAGCGTCGGGGTCGACCTGTTCTTTGTGATTTCCGGCCTGGTGGTGGAACGCTCATTGCGAAGCCTGCGCCTCGAGCGCGGTGCGCTCGAGGCGGCCTCCGCCTTCTATGTCAGGCGTGCTATGCGGATCGTGCCGCTGGCCTGGTGCGTCGGCGCCATCCTCTCGATCGGGTTGATCATCCCGGGAAGCGGCGTTGAGCCTGCAGACGCGAAGGCGGCATTCGCCTTCATCTCGAATGCGCATTGGGCGCCCTGTTTCGGGGGCGCCACAGGATGCGGGAACGCCTTTGCGTTTGGGCCATTCTGGTCGATTGCCGCCGAGATGCAATTTTATCTACTGGCTCCGCTCCTGGTGTTCTTGCTACCGCGGCGGGCGCTCCTCGCGCTGGCTGGACTCGTTCTCGTGGTCGGGACGTTCACGCTGCGGCCCTGGGGCGGGACGCTTTGGACGTTCCGCATCGATGCAATCGCGGTCGGGCTGGCGATCGGAGCAACCATGGGCACAAGCGCATGGCCCCGTCTGGCGGAACACGTGCGGGTGATCGGCAACATGGAAGCGGCGTTCTGGATGTCGATCGCGGCCTTCATGTTGGCGATCTTGCCGCCGGCGATGCATGGCGTGGCGACTGCCGTGCTGGCGCTGATGTGCGGGTGGATCGTGACAAGGGCGACCTTGCGGGATGATTCTGTGAACTGGCCGGGGCGGATGCTGCGCCGCTTGGGAGGCATCTCCTATTCCCTCTATCTGATCCATCTGCCGGTGCTGGCGCTGTTCAACTGGTCGCTTGGCCAATTCCTGGACGCTCCGGCGACGGCAACGCTCTCGATCGCGGTCGCGATCGGGCTGTCTCATGTGCTGACGGTGGCAATCGGAGATCCGCTCCGCCAGCTCGGCCGCCAATGGTCAAATCGAACAGTCCGGGAGGTGTTGCCGTGACGGAAGAAAATCGTCAGTGGTCGCTTGGTGGTGAAGATGTCGATCAAATTCCGCGAGGAGCGAGGGCGCTGGCGGAGCAGCTATTGACCGAGACCGACGGCGATGCCCTGGCAGCGCTCGTCGCGGCATGCTGTGTCATTGGAGCCATGCGCTCGGCGGTATCGAGGGGTATGGTGCGCAACGGATCGCCGTCAGGGGTCGATATTGCGCAAGTGCTGGACGTGTTCGTGCGAAGCGAGCTCCCAGCAGAAGAGCAGAACCTGACCGGTAGATGACTTCGACCGCGAAGTAGCTACCATTGGTGGGCTGTGCGGCCTGCCGCTCGATCCCCCGGAATGCTGAATGCACGATATCGGCAGTTTGATCTTCGTGGACGACCTTCAGCAATGCCATGCACTGACACTGATTTCGCCAGGAAAGAGATTGAACTAAAGCCTTGCGAAACGCTTTGGCCGAACGACTGATCGGTCTCGCATAGGGAAGCATGATTTTTCGGCCGGAGGTGAGCGATGCGGCCTCCATGCGTGAAGGTCGCCATGACTGCTGGCGCGACCACACGCAATACGCTCGAAATCGCCGAGGACGGTCGTCGCAATCTTCGAACTGGGATCTGCACGAAGAGACGCGGGGGGGAATTGGCACGCTGCGTGACGACACATCCGGAGCGTCGTAAAAGCCGCTCGCCGCGTACCTCTCATACGCCCGCGGACAATCTTGCCGACGCCGGCGCCGTTGGTTTGGCCGTCGGCTTCTGTCCGCATCTGGCCAGCCGACACGCGGCAGTGTGACGGCCGCCGCTTAGTAGCGGTCGCCGAACCAGCCCTTGCTCTTGGGCGGCGAGGGTTCCTGATAGGCCCACGGGACAGACTTGTAGGACGGCCTCGGGTCTTGGACGCGCCAAGCCTTTTGCCAGTAGTAGAAATTGAGGGGTACTCGGGCGAGCACGCGACCATCGGCAGACAGGAGGTCGGAAGCGCAGGCGACGACGGGGCCGTCGTAAAATTGCACGCGGCCAGTATAGCCGTTGAGCGCTCCTGGCCGGCAGGCAAAGACGCGAACGCCTGCAGCGATCGTGTCCGGGGCTTCCGCGGGGACGGAGATCGTCTTGATGCCTTCCTTGGTGATGAGCGTGCGCACAGGCACGGAGTTCCAATGCGAGCGGCGCAAGGCGTTATTCGCCTGAGCTTCGGTTGGGTAGCCGGCTCGCCGGGTAATGACCGGCGGGAAGCGCCCCCAGTCTGGCGCATATTCTTGCCGGCTGCGCCTGACCCGATCAGGCTTCCAATAGGAGTCCGTAGCCGAAACGGGGCCGGCCGAATGTGAAGCGTCCGGCGCTCGCTCGGCGCAACCGGCGAGCAAGGCCGCGGATGCGACGAGGTGGAGGATGTGACGAAAAGAACGCATATCGTGCTCGGGGGTCATGGGTTTGCAGGTGAGAATTCCGGTGAAGCCAAGGCATCTGGAAGGTGCTGGCCCAAATGCCGCGATGGGTTTTGCGAGCCTGACGCTCGATCTGGGCGTAGAGGGGGATGCGACGATCGAGTTCATCGGGGAGGGTGACGGCTACCCTGCTTTCCGCCTTTCGCCGGCGACGGCGGCCATTTCGCTGGTTGCACAACGCGCGACGATGACAGCTGCGTCTTTCCGGACCGGTAAGCAGACAAGCCATTTTTTCAAGGTGGCGGGTACGAGCCATGCCATGGCGACAACGCCACAAGGTAACGCCTGCTTTCCCAGCGTCGCGGTCTGGCCCAGGTCGCAGCCGTCGACGCCGCGATAGGTGCACGAAGCAAAAGTTGATTGCTGGTTCCCCATGGGTCACTCCTCTTCAGATTCATTGAGTCAGTAAACTATCTTGCTAATCGCTGTGCAAGTGTCTCTGACTCATATCCCGCGAGGGGAGGAGGGTGCTCGTATCCGGATCCGCCCCCGATGGGCCGGGCAGGGCCTCGGTGTCGAGTTGACGCGGGGCCATCAGGCAATCGATACTCTGAATGCGCGCTTGCCGTGGCGGTCGCAGCGGCATCCGCTGGACGAACTCAGCGGCTTCGTGGCCGGCCTTGCCTGATATCGCTGCGAGCCTTTCGAAGCCGCTGTTCGAGCGCTAAATAGCGAGCCGTAATCGAGTTCAGCTTTGTGAAAAACTGCCTGCTCTGCGCAGGGTTGCCCGGCGCAGGCGGGGGGAAGAAAGCAAAAAGAGCCTCCCGATCAGCGTCTAATTGTTTTAGCTCCGAGCAGAGACGGCAAATTTCGTGGTCGTCCGTTGCGGAACGCTGATGTGATGCACGGCGCTTGCCACGCGTGGAGTTAGTCTGCCGAGCCACATCGTTTGACGAAAGTAAAATCGTATCCAAGGCGTTTCCTCCACGCCGGGTTGTGGTCATCCAATCTGGAATAATGCGGGTTGCAACCTATGTATACTGGCGGTTTTGCCTGTCACTTTTGACAGGTCGTGAGACGCTGGAATCCAGCGAGGAGATAGCCGCGCGAATGGCTTGGAGAGGCGCGTCGATAGCAAGGAGGTAAGCTGGATATGGCGAGATTTGACTCAAATTTTCACGACGTGACGGAGCGTATTCACGCAGTTGCCTCTCCTGCGGACGCGGCGGACCTTCTGAACACAATTGTCGAAAGTTACGGTCTTGAGACGGCGGCCTTTCTTACCGTCGGGCCGGTTTACGAGGAACCGAATAAGCCGTTCTATGTGACCACCTATTCGCCTGACTGGGTGAAACGCTACATCGAGAAGGATTTTTTCGACATCGATCCCGTGCTTCGCTATGGGCTGCGTGCTGTGAAATTGGTTGATTGGAAGGAGATCGATCTATCGGACAAGCCCGTGCGCACGTTCTTCGGTGAAGCGAGGGAACATGGTGTCGGGAAGCATGGCGTCACGTTCCCGGTTAGGGGTGTCGACGGCGACCGCGGCATTCTGACCGTGACGAGCAACGAGAACGCAGCGGCGTGGCAGACGTTTCTCAAATCCGAGGTTCGCGACTTCCAGCATCTCGCCGGTGAATTTCACAATGCTATCGGTCGAATCCAAGGAAGGCCACGCCATCCGACGGTCTGCTCCGATAGAGAGATCGAATGCCTGAAATGGTACGCGAGGGGAGAGAAGGTCAAACGGACCGCAGAGATACTGTCGCTATCCCCTCGCACGGTCCGATTTCATCTTGATCTGGCACGGGCCAAGCTTGGTGCCAAAAGCTTGGCCCATGCGGTTGCGATCGCGGCAGAGCGCGGCCTTTTCTTTCAAAGACTGTTCTGATCGGCAGCCAAGCGCTTCGCGGGAAGCGCCGGCAAAACTCGTTCCGTTTCGTGAAGCTGGGAATGCTAGAACGACTGGATCATGGGGAAAGAAGGGAGGCGTCGCTCTGGACAATCTGATCCGGAAAGGCACCGCGACGCTCTGAGGGTAGAATGCTGGCCAAACCAAGTGCCTTATTCGCAAACCACACGGTACCGCTTGCCGGGCTCGCTGATGTTCTTGCAGACAAGCGGCTTGTGTGGCTCGGAAGAGGAGAGCGGCGGACTTGCGGCCCGCCAAACGACTCTCTTTGATGTCTTGCGACGTGCCGTCCGGCGCGGTTCGAGCCGCTCCGGCTCCTGTGGCGCAACCGGAAACACGCTGGCTTCGATCCGCGGCTGCTGCAGGCGTGGCGGCTCTTTGTCAAAGAATCGCCTGGCATCAAGCGATCTCGGAATAATCACCGTACCATCATCGCTGTGCGCGCAGCCGCTGCCCGACAGTAAGGCCAGCCCCAGGAAAAAAGGCAGTATCCGTTCAAACATAAGCATACCCTTGGCGGGCGTATACCCCGGCTTGCGGGTCGCCGACAACCGGCGCAAGGGCACGAAGAAAGGGCGGCATTGCTTGCCGCCCTTTCGAAATTGTCGAGATGCGTGGACCTTTAAAAGCCCATGCCACCCATGCCGCCCATGCCGCCGCCGCCCATGCCGCCAGGCATGCCGCCGCCAGCCGACTCCTTCTTCGGAGCCTCCGCGATCATGGCTTCGGTGGTGACGAGCAGGCCGGCGACCGAAGCCGCGTCCTGGAGAGCCGTGCGCACGACCTTGACCGGATCGACGATACCCATGGCGATCATGTCGCCATACTCGCCGGTCTGGGCGTTGTAACCGAAGGTCGCGCCCTTGTTCTCGAGGATCTTGCCGGCAACGATCGATGCTTCCGCACCGGCGTTGGCCGCGATCTGGCGGGCCGGAGCCTGCAGCGCACGACGCACGATGTTGATGCCGGCGGCCTGGTCGGCATTGACGCCGGTGGCCTTGATGTTGGCCGAAGCGCGCAGCAGCGCAACGCCACCACCAGCAACGATGCCTTCTTCGACGGCCGCGCGGGTCGCGTTGAGGGCGTCATCGACGCGGTCCTTCTTTTCCTTGACTTCGACTTCCGTCGCGCCGCCGACGCGGATCACCGCAACGCCGCCGGCGAGCTTCGCCAGACGTTCCTGCAGCTTCTCCTTGTCGTAGTCCGAAGTGGTCTCTTCGATCTGCTGCTTGATCTGGGCAACGCGGCCCTGGATCTCGGCCTTCTTGCCGGCGCCGTCGACGATGGTGGTGTTCTCCTTGGAGATCGACACCTTCTTGGCGCGGCCGAGCATGGCCAGCGTGACGTTCTCGAGCTTGATGCCGAGGTCTTCGGAAATGACCTGGCCACCGGTGAGGATGGCGATGTCTTCCAGCATGGCCTTGCGGCGATCACCGAAGCCCGGCGCCTTGACGGCGGCGATCTTCAGGCCGCCACGCAGCTTGTTGACGACCAGCGTGGCCAGAGCCTCGCCTTCGACGTCTTCGGAGATGATGAGCAGCGGCTTCGAGGTCTGCACGACGGCTTCGAGGACCGGCAACATGGCCTGCAGGTTGGAAAGCTTCTTCTCGTGGAGGAGGATGTAGACGTCTTCCAGATCGGCAACCATCTTGTCGGCGTTGGTGACGAAGTAGGGCGAAAGGTAGCCGCGATCGAACTGCATGCCTTCGACGACTTCCAGCTCGGTCTCGGCGGTCTTGGCTTCTTCAACCGTGATGACGCCTTCGTTGCCGACCTTCTGCATCGCTTCGGCGATCATCTTGCCGACGGACTCGTCGCCATTGCCGGCAATCGTGCCGACCTGGGCAACTTCCTCGGAGGTCTTGATCTTCTTGGCAGCCTTGCCGAGCGCCGCGACAACTTCGGTGACGGCCAGATCGATACCGCGCTTCAGGTCCATCGGGTTCATGCCGGCGGCAACCGCCTTGTGGCCTTCCTGGACGATCGACTGCGCCAGAACGGTCGCGGTCGTGGTGCCGTCGCCGGCGATGTCGTTGGTCTTCGAAGCAACCTCGCGGACCATCTGCGCGCCCATGTTCTCGAACTTGTCTTCAAGCTCGATTTCCTTGGCGACGGTGACGCCGTCCTTGGTGATCCGCGGGGCGCCGAACGACTTGTCGATGACGACGTTGCGGCCCTTGGGGCCAAGCGTGATCTTCACCGCGTCGGCGAGGATGTTGACGCCGCGCAGCATGCGCTCACGGGCATCACGGGAGAATTTTACGTCTTTGGCAGCCATTTTTAACTCCTGGCAAGGGCTTGGATTGAGCCCGGGAATTCAGTTGACGGAAAGGCCTGATATCAGCCGATGATGCCCATGATGTCGGATTCCTTCATGATCAGAAGGTCTTCGCCATTGAGCTTGACTTCGGTGCCCGACCACTTGCCGAACAGGATGCGGTCGCCGGCCTTGACGTCCAGCGGGACCAGCTTGCCAGCTTCGTCACGAGCGCCGGAGCCGACAGCGATGATCTCGCCTTCCTGCGGCTTTTCCTTTGCCGTGTCGGGGATGATGATCCCGCCAGCGGTCTTGGATTCGGATTCGACCCGGCGAACGACCACGCGGTCATGAAGCGGGCGGAACTTCGACTTTGCCATTTTTGGATGTCCCTGATGCGGAGATTGAATGGTTGCCCGTTGCCGGAGCGTCGTTAGCACTCGACAGTGGCGAGTGCTAACGTGGCGGTGAGATAGTCTGTAAGCTCATGCTAGTCAAGACGGAAGAGGGGCGGGCGAAGAGCAAAAATTGCGTGGCCCTGCGAGCGCAAGACCCCCTCGCTGTTCGTGACTGCCTGTGACGGGCCTTAACACGCAAGCAAGTTGTAACGGGCTTGCAAAATTCGCAGAGCTTGGCCACAACGCGCTTCGCTAAATGGCCGGAGCACGGAGAGAGCATGGTTTTCCGACTGAAGGAGTTGCTCGGCAAGAGGTTTGATGAAGAGGTGCAATTCTTCAAAGGCTGGCAGAAGGACAAGAAGGGCGTGGGGGCTCTTATCCCCACTTCGATTTATGCGGCGCGCCGGATGGCAAGCGTGGCCAACCCGCGGTCCGGGATGCCGGTCCTGGAGCTTGGCGCGGGAACCGGCGTCATCACCAAGGCAATCCTGGAGAGGGGCATTAAACCGCTCAGTTGGTGTCGGTCGAATACTCCAGAAATTTCTACAACGGCCTGGTGCAACGCTTCCCGGGCGTGGACTTCAGATTGGGCAACGCATTTGCGCTGAATGAAGTTCTGGGTGAGCGCAAAGGTGAACAGTTCGATTGTGTCGTCAGTGCAGTTCCGCTGCTGAGCTTTCCTATGGAACAGCGCGTTGCCCTGGTTGAGGATTTGCTTGCCCGCATTCCTGCCGGTCGGCCGGTAATTCAAATTACCTATGGGCCTCTGTCGCCGGTGATCAAGATGCCCGACCGCTACGTGGTTTCCCACTATGACTTCGTCGTCCGCAACATACCGCCGGCGCAGCTCTGGACCTATCGACGAGCAGTCTAGCCAAATCCGGCACCCGAAGGGCCGACTGCGCTGAGGTGTATGCAATCAGGCCCCGTGTGAAATTGCCATCAGTGCGCTTTCATGTTTGCTGGGTCTATGCTGGATCGGCTCTCGAATAGAAGCCTACTTCTCCACTTTGTCGAAAAAAGCTAGAACAGTGGTTGGCGGGATCTTTTCGGAAAAGAGGAAGGTCGCTGGGTTCAGTTTCAACGCCTTGGCGATCGCGGCAATCGTATCCACGCTGATGTTGCCGCTCGCGCGTTCCAGTTTCGTGAATGTCGCCTCCGCCACGCCGATGAGTTCGGCCATCTCATAACGGTGCAAAGTACGTCGTTGTCGCTCAAAATCGATGATCCGCGCCAACCGCTTGCGGATCGCATTGTCGTCCAACCGATGCGCCCATTCCGGAGCTTTCTTACCGCCGGCGAGCAGTTCTGCAAAAGACACTTGCAAGCCTTTTGCCATGATCTGCAGCGTCGTCAATGTGACATTATTTTTCTGACGCACAGTCTGGTTCCAGCGTCGACATGGACCGAACGGTTGTCGATATCGAGATCGAAAATGCGTGTCATCCGGTCGAGGCTGAGCACGACCTGCGCTCCACTGGTGTCCGGCGTCGAGCCGGAGACCAGGCCGGTGTTGCCGGACTGCGGGATGAGCGCGATACCTCCGCAGTGCTGCGAGGGCGCAGCACGCATGCGCGCTACCCCGGTCATAGCGCGCGCCATTCTCGTAGGCTGCCAGGCTGCCGGAATCCTGGACAACCCCGTCCGCGCCGAGGATTTCGACAAAAGCTGTCTTGTGCCGCTCGCCGATCATGCCGACTGTCTACTCCGCTGCCTGAACTTCGCGCAGAGCGCGTCGGCAGTCGTCGATCGACGCCCGCTCGATCGCCGCATAGTGCTCGAATTCATCGAGGACGCCGGCGCCGAGGGCGGCCTCGAAGCGCTTCTGGTTGGGACTGGCGACGAAATCCTGGCCCGCTTCATCGCCCAGATTGGACTGGAAACTACCGGCCGCGCTGACGGGCAGGGAATCCTCGTAGACGATCGGGTCGAAACGGACAAAGCCATCCGCCACCAGCTGATCGACACCTTCTGCATGGACGCTGCCGACCTGACGCCCTCGCTCGGTCAGCGAATAGGTGAAATAGCCAAGACCAGCAATGCGGATATCATCCCATGTGTCGGGAAACGACTGGAATGTCCGCGACAACGCCTCGACGTAATCAGCGGCATTTGACCCGTCGGCCGCCGGCCTGATGATTTTGCGCGTGGCATCCAGCAGGCTGTCGTAGAGCGCCCTGCCCTTGGGAGTCAGCGCCACGCCACGCTGCTCGATCTCGCCGAAACGCGCCGTGTGCGAGCAAGCCGTCCAGCCGCCGCTGCCTGAACGAGACCGGTTCGTCCAGTGCCTTGAACGATGCTGCCTGAGCAGGATCGGGCATTGGCGGGTGGGTGGACCCTCGACGATCGCCTTGGGCTCGATGCCGCGCGACGGCATGCCCGTCTGCACCGCGTCGATGTCGAGCGTGCGCGGCGTCAGGTGGTTGATATGCGGGCCCTTGAAGGAAACCACGTCGGCGACCAGCCGATGTTGCTGGTGCAGCCTGTGATACATCTCCATGCCAACGCACGCCTGATTGTGCCAGCGGAAGGTTTCGAGGATTTCAGCGACAAACCGATCCGCATCTTGTCGATGCAGACCGCCCTGCGTCTCGGCCTTTTCGGTGAGTTCGACGGCGATGTCCGTGAAAATTCGACGAGCGGCAAGAATGCCCTCCACTTGCGCTCGCAGAGCCTCGTCGCCGATCAGGTCGATTCTGAGCAACGAGGTAAAGACGCGAAATGGATTGCGGCTTAGCGCTTCGGCACCAACCGGACGAAACGCCGTCGAATGGACCGGCACGCCCGCCGTGCTGAGGTCATAGTAACCGACCGGATGCATGCCCATCACTGCGAACACTCGCCGCATCATCGAGAGTTCGGCCGGCGTTCCCAGGCGGATCGCGCCGTGCCGCTCTTCCGCTAAACGGTCAAGCGAATCCGTGGCCTCGAGCTGCTGGCGCAGTACTGGCGTGGCATCCAGCACTCCGGCATTCACCCCGGCGACCAGTTCCATCAGCGTGCCGTAGGCGGGAACTTCGACCCGGTACATGCCTGACATCGCCGCCGAAAAGGCGGAGCGAATGTCATCGGATGCAACGAAAGCAGCATTTTGCACGGTGCGGTCTCGCTTCTGAGAAAACATGAGATCATTCCGGAAAAGAGTGATATCGGAGTCCGTCCGGCATATCTCGCGACGATGTCGACTAGGTTGATGCGAGATACGCATGATATTGAGCAGAAAGTTGATGCCAGACCTGGTTGCAATCCAGGCGTTCGAATGCGCGGCAAGACACGTGAGCTTCACGCGTGCCGGCAGGGAGCTCAACCTCACCCAGAGCGCCGTCAGCCGTCAGGTCAAGGATCTGGAAGTCTATCTCGGCGCGTTGCTGTTCGAACGCATCCGACAGCGCGTGGTGCTTTCCGAGGACGGGCGGCGCTTCCTGCCGGAGGCACGAAAGTTGCTGCAGCAAGCCGAGGAAACGATGCTGCGGACAATGTCCTCCGCCGACGCCAGGTCAAGCCTGAGCATCGCCACTTTGCCGACATTCGGCAGCCGCTGGCTTAGTCCGCGCTTGCCTGATTTCCTGCGCCAGCACCCGGGCGTGATCCTCAATGTTGGCGCGCGCTCGGCGCCGTTCGATTTCGATGAAGAGAATTTCGAAGTCGCCATCCACTACGGACAGCCGGTTTGGGCGCGCGCCACCTGCACCTATCTATGCAGCGAGTCGATCCTGCCGGTGGTCGGCGGTGCGCTGCTGGCGTCAGGACCTAACCTGACGCCGGCCGGTTTTCTCAACGAGCCGCTGCTGCATCTGGCAACGCGCCCGAGGCTCTGGTCGCAATGGCGTTGGCCGGGCTACCCGGCGAGACCGCCTACAGAGGGCACCGAATTTGCGTATTCCACTGAAGCCGGCCACTGATTCCAATTTGAAGCCGGCCAGTCATTCCGATTTCATTCCGGCCGGCATTCCGATTTG